>CALWSF010000015.1 GCA_944384125.1 uncultured Lachnospiraceae bacterium
AATATTTCGGCTTAAAAATGGCAAAAAGATGCTGCCGCATCTATGATTTCCTAATCATTGATGCGACAGCCCCATTTAATCAGTCTTATCTTTCTCCAACACATCCATATGCCTTTTTTATGCGGGCCATGGCTTCTTTTGTATTCTCAGCTGTTCCGAAAGCTGTCAGCCGAAAATACCCTTCTCCGTTTTTTCCAAAACCGCTGCCCGGTGTTCCCACCACCTGAGCCCGTTCCAGAAGATCATCAAAAAACTCCCATGATTTCATCATCCCCGGACACTTCATCCAGATATAAGGAGAATTCTGACCGCCGATATGCCAGATTCCCAGTTCCTTCAGGGTCTTTGAAATGACATCTGCATTCTTCCGGTAGACATCCAGATGTTCCCGGCACTGCTTCATCCCTTCCGGGGACAGAGCTGCCTCAGCCGCCCTCTGCACGGGATAGGATACACCGTTAAATTTCGTCGTCTGACGGCGCAGCCACATCTTTTGCAGAGATATTCCCTCTCTTTTCAGTTCTTTTGGAACAACTGTATATCCACATCTTGTACCTGTAAAGCTTGCCAGTTTCGACAGGGAGCACAGCTCCACCGCGCACGTCCCGGCACCATCTATTTCAAATATACTTCTGGGAAGAGACGGATCAGAAATAAACGATTCATATGCTGCATCAAACAGTATAACGGCATCATTTGCATTGGCATAATCCACCCACTCTTTAAGCTGGCTGCGGCTGTATACAGCCCCTGTGGGATTGTTGGGGGAGCATATATATATAATATCCGCTCTCAGGTTTTCAGGCGGCATTGGCAGAAAACCATTTTCCACATTTGCATCCATAAAAACAATTCTTCTTCCGGCCATAACATTCGTATCCAGATATACAGGATACACAGGATCCGGAATTAAGACTGTGTTGTCACAATCGAAAAGATCCAGAATATTTCCCAGATCACTTTTTGCACCGTCACTGATGAATACATCATCCGAAGATACCCTTACCCCAAAAGAACCGTAGTATCTGCAGACAGCATCTCTTAAAAAATCATATCCCTGCTCCGGGCCGTATCCATGAAAGGTTTCCGCTTTTCCCTGTTCCCCCGCTGCTTTTGCAAATGCCTCCGCTGCCCGTTCACAGATAGGAAGAGTAACATCTCCGATCCCCATACGTATAACCGATGCCTCAGGGTGGGCTTTTTTATACTCCTCTACCTTTTTTGCAATAGTTGAAAAAAGATAGCTCTCCTCTAAATTCCGGTAATTTTCATTTATTTTCATACTGATTTAACTCCTATATATTTTTATCGGCCCCGCTGTTTTCCAGCGCTGCCCGTACAAACTCCCTGAAAACAGGATGTGCGCGATTAGGCCTGCTTTTAAACTCGGGATGATACTGCACTCCCAGATAAAACGGATGCCCCGCTATCTCCATCGCCTCCACCAGAGTTCCGTCCGGAGACTGTCCGGAAAAAACAGCTCCTTTTTCCAGATATTCCTGACGAAATCTGTTATTAAATTCATAACGGTGACGATGTCTCTCCTCAATCAGCTCCCGCCCATAAGCCTGCATAAGGCGCGTTCCCGGCTGGATACAGCATGGATAAGCGCCCAGCCGCATAGTTCCTCCCATATCTGCAAGCCCCGTCTGTTCTTCCATAAGCGCTATAACCGGGTGTGTGCTGTGGGGCGCAAATTCTGTGGAGTTGGCGTCCTCATATCCCAGCACTCCGCGCGCGAAAGAAATTGCCGCAATCTGCATTCCCAGACAGATTCCCAGATAAGGAATGCCTGATTCACGGGCATATCCGGCCGCAGCAATCATTCCTTCAATTCCCCGGTCCCCAAAACCGCCCGGAACCAGTATGGCCCCGGTGCCTCTGAAAATACCGGCTGCATTCTCCGCCGTCACATTTTCACTGTCTACCCAGTCAATCTCAATTCTGGCACCATTTTCCCATCCTGCATGCCGAAGCGCCTCCGCGATGGACAGATAGGAGTCATGCAGCTTCACATACTTCCCTACCAGCGATATCTTTACACTTCTGCGGCTGTTTTTTATTCTGTCAAGCATCTGCTGCCATTCTTTCAGACCGCTCTCTCCCGCTCTCTGTTCAAGCCCCAGCTCCCGCATAACAATCCGGGCCAGCCCGGCTTTCTCCAGCATCATCGGTGCTTCATAAAGTACAGGAAGCGTCAGATTCTCAATTACACAGTCTTCCTTCACATTACAAAACAGCGCAATTTTCTTAAATATAGACGGATCTCCTACCGGGCGATCACATCTTGCAACTATAATATCCGGCATGATCCCAAAGGACTGAAGCTGCTTGACAGAATGCTGTGTCGGTTTCGACTTGTGCTCCCCGGAGGATTCCAGATAGGGAATCAGAGTAACATGGATAAAAAGACAGTTTCCTCTTCCCGCCTCCAGGGATACCTGACGGATAGCCTCCAGAAACGGCTGGGATTCGATATCTCCCGTTGTACCCCCGATTTCCGTTATAACAATATCCGCATCTGTCTTTTCCTGAACCGAATAAATGAAGGACTTTATCTCATTGGTAATATGTGGGATAACCTGTACCGTCTCTCCCAGATATTCCCCACGCCTTTCTTTGTTTAACACATTCCAGTATACCTTGCCGGTAGTCAAATTGGAATAGCGATTTAAGTTTTCATCAATGAATCGCTCATAATGTCCCAGATCCAGATCGGTTTCCGCGCCATCTTCTGTCACAAATACCTCCCCGTGCTGATAGGGACTCATGGTTCCCGGATCTACATTTATATAGGGATCCAGCTTCTGGGCAGCTACTTTGAATCCGCGCGCCTTCAGAAGCCGTCCCAGGGAGGCCGCCGTAATACCTTTTCCCAGTCCTGATACCACGCCGCCCGTTACAAAAATAAATTTTGCCATCTGTCTTTCCTCCTCTGTCCCTGCTCTGCGTTTCCAGGCAGGACACGTCTCTAAAATCACTGTTTCTGTGAAAAAACATGCTCCTGAAGCACATAACCGGGAATCTGTATATCCTCCGGCCGCTCCATTTTTTTCATTTCATTTTTCGCAGCATTGCCATGAGCAATATGAGCAATGTCAATAAGTTCTATATTGGTCTCATCATATTTGCTCTCCAGACTCAGCGCAAGGACAGCTGCCGTATCCAGGGATGTCAGACACGGAATTCCCAGCTCCACTGCTTTTCTCCTCATTCTCACACTGTCATGTTCAGGCTGACGGCCGGTCGCCGAGGTAGAAATCACATAGCTGATAAGGCCCTTTTCCATCACGGAAATTGTAGTCTCCTGGCCCTCCCCGGCTTCTCTGGGTTTTTTCACAACTGTTGAAGAAATCCCGGCCATATTGAGCATGCCGGCTGTGCCTTCTGTGGCATATATTGTAAAGCCCATTGACACATAGGCTTTGATAAGTTCCTTCAAATCAGATTTATCCGTATCGCGAACACTGACAAGAATACCCCCGCTTCTCTTCATATAATATCCCGCGGCAATCAGACCTTTATACAGTGCCTCCTCCATTGTTCTGGCAATTCCCAGCACTTCTCCGGTAGATTTCATCTCCGGTCCCAGCTGCGTATCTACATCAGAAAGTTTTTCAAAGGAAAATACGGGAACCTTGACTGCATAGTAGGGAGAACATGGATAGAGTCCCGTCTCATACCCCATGGATGCAAGCGTCTCGCCCATCATGATACGAGTTGCAAGATCTACCATGGGAACACCCGTTACTTTGCTGATATAGGGAACCGTTCTGGAGGAACGCGGATTTACTTCTATAACATAAATTGTATCCTCATGAAGAACATACTGTATGTTGATGAGCCCCTTTGTGTGAAGTGAAAGGGCAAGGCGGATCGAATAATCAACCAGCCGGTCCTTCTGACTCTCAGTCAGCATAAAGGCAGGATAAACGGCGATGGAATCTCCGGAATGAACACCAGCCCGCTCAATATGCTCCATAATGCCCGGAATCAGCACATCCGTCCCGTCACAGATGGCATCCACCTCCAGTTCCGTTCCCATCATATATTTGTCAATCAGTATGGCATTCTCAATTTTATGGGACAGAATAATCTTCATGTATTCATGAATGTCATTATCACTGTATGCAATAATCATATTCTGACCGCCGAGCACATAACTTGGCCGCACAAGCACCGGGTAGCCCAGCCGGTTTGCAGCCTCAACAGCCTCATCTTCCGTATAGACCGTATCTCCGGCAGGCTGCTTCATATGAAGTTTTTTAAGAAGCGCATTAAAACGTCCTCTGTCCTCTGCCATATCAATACTGTCAGCCGGTGTTCCAAGAACAGGAATATTATTTTCCACAAGACATTTTGTCAGCCGTATGGCAGTCTGACCCCCGAAGGCCACCACCGCACCCACAGGTTTCTCAATTCGTATAATGTCCAGTACATCTTCCGGTGTCAGCGGCTCAAAGTACAGACGATCCGCCACATTAAAATCTGTAGACACGGTCTCAGGATTATTGTTTACAATCACTACTTCATATCCGGCTCTCTTTAATGACCAGACGCAGTGAACGGAAGCAAAATCAAATTCAATTCCCTGCCCGATTCGGATAGGACCGGAACCGAATACCATGACGACAGGCTTACCTGTGGAATGTGTTCTGATGAATTCTCCGGCCTCATCCTCCTCGCCGTATGAACTGTAGAAATATGGTGTACTGGCTGCAAACTCCGCGCTGCAGGTATCTACCATACGATAGCATGCCGGAACATGTTTTACCTCCTGACCCGTCAGCTCCTGAATCACGCGATCCGGAAACCCGTATCTTTTAGCCTCCATATACAGTTCTGTCTCCAGAGGCTCCGTTTTCATTCTTTTTTCCAGATTCAGAATATGGAAAAGCTTGCTTAAAAACCACTCATCAATGCCCGTCAGCCTGTGAAGACTCTCGATAGTCTCCCCTCTCTTCATGCCTTCATAGAGAGCAAATATTCTCTCATCATCCTGAGAAAGAATTTTCTCCCTCAGTTCCCCGTCGGTAAGACCTTCCATTTTTTTCATATTGAGGCTGTCCTGGGATATCTCCACTCCCCTTACAGCCTTCATAAGCGCCTGCTCAAAGTTGCGCCCGATTGCCATGACTTCCCCCGTAGCCTTCATCTGTGTTCCCAGTTTTCTCCTGCCGTACACAAACTTATCGAAGGGCCATTTGGGAAATTTAACTGCCACATAGTCAAGAGCCGGTTCAAAGCATGCCATCGTCTCCCCCGTTACCTCATTGGGTATTTCATCCAGATGATACCCTATGGCAATTTTTGTTGCCACACGGGCGATGGGATACCCGGTAGCTTTTGAAGCAAGGGCTGACGAACGGGAAACCCGGGGATTTACCTCAATGACCGCATACTCAAAACTTTCAGGGTTCAGCGCAAACTGGCAGTTGCATCCGCCTTCCACTCCCATGGCCTGAATGATATTAAGCGCCGCCGAACGCAGCATCTGATACTCCCGATCCGCCAGTGTTACCGCAGGCGCAATGACAATCGAATCCCCTGTATGAATCCCCACCGGATCGAAATTTTCCATAGAGCAGACTGTAATTTCATTTCCTGACGCATCCCGCATAACCTCAAATTCTATTTCCTTCCAGCCGGCAATACATTTTTCGACCAGAATCTGGCCTATGGGCGACAGCCTTATTCCCGCCCGGGCTATTTCCGAAAGTTGTTCCGGATCAGATGCTATGCCGCCTCCTGTACCTCCCAGCGTAAAGGCCGGACGCACGATAACCGGATATGAAATTTTTCCGGCGAAAGCCAGCGCATCTTCCGCTGTCGTGACGACTTTTGACGGAATTACCGGTTCTCCGATTGCCTCCATCGTATCTTTAAAGCACTGACGATCCTCAGCCTTGTCTATGGTCTCAGGAGATGCCCCCAGAAGTGTCACTCCATGATTTTTTAAAAATCCCTCTTTTGCAAGCTCCATGGAAAGTGTAAGCCCTGTCTGTCCTCCGAGAGTGGACAGTATACTGTCCGGTTTCTCTTTTTCAATGATTCTTTTTACCGTTTCCAGAGTCAGCGGCTCAATATAGACCTGATCTGCAATGGCACTGTCCGTCATTATTGTCGCCGGATTAGAATTGACAAGCACAACTTCCAGTCCTTCCTCTTTAAGCGCCCTGCATGCCTGAGTCCCGGCATAATCAAACTCGGCGGCCTGCCCAATCACGATAGGCCCCGACCCTATTACCATAACCTTCTTAAGTGATTTATTTAACGGCATTGCACATCCTCCTTCTGTTCCTTTTTCCTGTATTCCTCCATAAGTGCAGTAAAGCGCTCAAATAATCCCATGGTATCCCGCGGGCCTGCACATGCTTCCGGGTGGAACTGCACGGTAAATGCAGGTATGTCATGATAGGTAAGTCCTTCACACGTTTTGTCATTTACATTGACAAATGTCTCCTCTGCCCCTTTCGGCAGGCTGTCTCTTAGCACCTCATAACCATGGTTCTGGCTGCTGATATATACCCTGCCCGTACTCAGATCCTTAACCGGCTGATTCGCTCCTCTGTGTCCATATTTCATTTTCCCTGTTTTTGCCCCTCTGGCAATCGCAAGCAGCTGATGTCCCAGGCAGATTCCAAACAGGGGAATTCCCGCCTCACTTACTTTTCTGAGTTCCTCAATAACATCAGCATTATCCTCCGGATTTCCCGGACCATTTGACAGCATTATTCCATCCGGTTTCATGGCAATAATGTCCTCAGCTCTGGTGTCTGCCGGGACATCCGTTACCCGGCACCCTCTTTTCGTAAGTTCTCTCGTTATGTTGGCCTTTGCTCCGAAATCCCACAGAACAACATTAAACTTTTCCTTTTTTTCTCCGCCCGCCTCAAAAATGCGTTTCTCCTTTGGCGTTACTGCCTCCACTGCCCCATGTATGGAAAAACTTCTGAGCTTCTCCAGCTCCTTTGGCGTGCAGGCCGGCTTTTTTTCTGTCAGTCTTCCATTCATGGTACCCGATTCTCTTATGGTCTTGGCCAGTTTCCTTGTGTCTATCCCATACACCGCCGAAATATTCCTGTCTTTAAAAAAAGTGTCAAGATTCCCGCTGCTCCTGAAATTGGAGGGTTCCTGACACCATTCCTTTACGATATAGGCCGATAAATATACGTTTCTGTTTTCAAAATCCTGGGGAATTACTCCATAATTTCCAATCATAGGGAACGTCTGAACGACAATCTGACCGTAATAGCTGGGATCTGTTATCGTTTCCAGATATCCGGTCATTCCGGTCGTAAATACAACCTCCCCGGTTATTTCTCCCAGAGGAGCACCAAATCCCTTACCCTCAAAACAGTCTCCGTTTTCCAGCTGAAGATATACCGGTCTGCTCATATGTCTCCCATCCCTTTCTCTTAAATTTCTGTTCTTTTTACACAAAAAAAGCGTCCATGGGACCATCCCATGAACGCCTTTGTTCATTTCCGAAAAATTATAGCACACTCAAATAAGAACGTCAAGATAATTTTAGTATCAGTTCAGCCATGCGAAGATTGGGACAGGAAAATGCGCTGAAAACGTGTTTTCATAAGGATTTTCCTGTCCCAATCTTCATAGGGCAGACGCCAGGTGCTTCTTGTCCGCTGTAAGCAGGCAAGAAGATGTATGGCTGAACTGTTACAAATTTTATACAATACGGCTGTGAAGCGTTCCTATCCCTTCAATCCGGCATTCTACCACATCGCCTTTTTTCAGATATCTGGGCGGCTTAAAGCCAACTCCCGCCCCGGCCGGAGTTCCGGTGGATATAATCGTCCCCGCTCTGAGAGTCATCCCCCGGGACAGTTCACTGATAATCCGGGCAATTCCGAAAATCAGCTCCCCTGTACTGGCATCCTGCCTGAGCTCTCCGTTAACAAATGACTGTATGGCAAGGCGCGGCGGAAATGCAATCTCGTCTGCAGTCACAATCCAGGGTCCCATGGGACAAAAGCCGTCCAGGCTTTTTCCAAAATACCACTGTCCATGACGGGTCTGGAGATTTCTGGCACTGATGTCATTGAGGATCGTATATCCGAATATATAATCTTTTACCTGGCTTTCTGAAACATTTCTGGCATCCTTACTCAGGATAACTGCCAGCTCTGCCTCATAATCAAGGCCATCCACCAGATCAGGGTAACTGGAAATCTCATCGTTGTCCGCCCAGGCCCGATCAACTCTTTTTCCAAAATAAACCGGCCAGGATTGCTCCTTTTCATAAGCGTCGTTTAAAAACTCACGGCTCTCTTCAAGATGAGAGGCATAATTTACACCCAGACATATAATGTCCTGATCAGGCTCAGGAATAGGCGCCAGTATTCGGGCATCTTCCAGCGGTATGGCCCGCACAGTCTCCGTCTCATAGGGCGGCTTTGAAGCCACATATTCTGCAAGCTGAATCTCCGACTCACTGATCCCCCGGATCAGTTCCTTCATATTTCGATATTCCATTCCGATAGATTCCGTGGTGTAAATCCATTTTTCATCCGCACTCAGAAATCCCAGACGCTCCCTGTCGTCAATTTTAAACGTCAATACCTTCATGCTTCCTTACCTCACTGAAAACCTGCCTGCCATATCCCGCCTCAAAAATGTGTCAGCGGATCTTCTCCGGAAATCCTATTTTCTTCTGAACCTTGCGCAGTGTCTTATTGGACAGATACTGGGCCTTCTCTGCATTGGCCTTGATAATTCCATCCAGATAATCCTTATTCCCTGACAGATCTTTATATCGATCCTGGAGAGGTTTGAGCACAGATACAACAGCTTCTCCCACTGCCATCTTGAAATCTCCGTATCCTTTTCCGTCAAATTCCCGCTCTGTCTCCTGAGGCGTCTTTCCGGTGCAGGCACAATATATATCGATGAGATTTTTGATTCCGGGCTGTTCATCCCGATAACGCACACTGGCCTCCGAATCTGTAACCGCTCTCTTGAATTTACGGATAACCGTATCCGGATCATCCATCAGATAAATACTTCCATTGGGATTTTCATCTGACTTTGACATCTTCTTTTTCGGCTCCTGCAGACTCATGATCTTAGCTCCGGCTTTTCCGATATATGCCTCCGGAACCGTAAATACATCTCCATAAATATTATTGAAACGAAACGCTATATCCCTCGTCAGTTCCAGATGCTGCATCTGATCAATTCCCACCGGAACCACATCTGCCTGATACAGAAGAATATCAGCCGCCATAAGAACCGGATAAGTAAAAAGTCCTGCATTAATATTGTCCGCATGCTTGGCTGCCTTGTCCTTAAACTGTGTCATCCGGCTCAGCTCTCCCATATACGTGAAACAGCTGAGAATCCATGAAAGCTCAGCATGACCGGATACATGAGACTGATAATAAATACAGTTTTTCTCCGGATCCAGTCCGGCCGCGATATAAAGCGTCAGAAGCATCCGTGCCCTTTTCCGAAGCTCCGCCGGATCCTGGCGCACCGTAATGGAATGCATATCCACTACGCTGAAAAAGGTCTGATATTCATCACTGATAGTTACCCAGTTTTTAAGAGCTCCCAAATAATTTCCAAGCGTCAGATTGCCTGTCGCCTGCATCCCGCTGAACAGCGTTTTCTTTCCATCTAACATTGATCTGTCTCCCTCTCTGCCATCCCGGTCTCTTCGGACAGACGGCTATAATGAAGCGCCCCCTGAAGGAGCGCACATAACAGCTGCTTGCTGAAACACAGACAGCAGCATGAATCATATTCTGAAAAAATACGTTTTATATTATAATACAGATATTCCGCCCTTGCAAGCAAATACAGCCTGAATTCCGCGTCCCGGCCTTTCCTTTCCACATCTCTGTCCGGGTGCTATTGCGGTTTGAGCTTTGATCTGCTACACTGATAGTTGTAAAAATTGCCCGTTTTCCTCCTTCTATCAGGACAACAGGCAAATCAGATTCAGCAGAACGGAGGAATATCCATGGAAAAAATAACAAGCTTTACCATTGACCATCTCAAGCTTCTTCCCGGTATCTATGTTTCCCGAAAAGACAGGCTGGGAGAGACAGTCATTACTACTTTCGATATACGCATGACCCGCCCCAATTTTGAACCCGTCATGAACACAGCAGAAGTCCACGCCATCGAACATCTGGGAGCCACATGGCTGCGCAACAATCCCCAATGGAAGGAACGCGTTGTCTACTTCGGCCCCATGGGCTGCCGCACCGGTTTCTATCTTCTGCTGGCCGGGGATCTGCGCTCAGAAGATATCCTCTCCCTGATACGGGAAATGTTTGTTTTCATCCGTGACTATGAGGGAGAAATCCCCGGAGCCTGTGCTAAGGACTGCGGCAATTATCTGGACATGAATCTTCCCATGGCAAAATATCTGGCGGATCGCTTCCTGCGGGATGTGATAGACGGAATCGGTCCAAAGCGCCTCTCCTATCCGGACTGATTCATTCTTAAATCCGGTAATTCCGTATAAGCAGTTCATCGACCGCGCCGCGCCTGTCGCCCTTTGCGTTAACCGCCCGCCTGGCCGGCACGCGGTCTATGATATAATCCCGGTACAGATCTTCAATAAACTGACAGCAGGAATTGGACAGAAGAAAACGCACTCCCCGGCGGTTGAGAAGATCACACTGCTTTTTCAGTTCTCTCTGCTGCTGCGGTCCAAAACCTGCCGCAGTGTACCCCGTAAAAGATGCGGAGGCACTGATCGGCATATAGGGAGGATCAAAATATACAAAAGCGTCCTTTCCAATGCCTTTAAACGTCTCTCTGTAATCTTCACAGAGAAGCAGAATGTCTGCCTGATTCAGATACAGGCTCATGGCACGGACAGCATTCTCATTTACAATATTGGGGTTTTTATATCTTCCCCATGGTGTATTGAATTCTCCCGCCCTGTTGACACGAAACAAACCATTAAAACACGTCTTATTGAGATAAATTATTCTGGCAGCTCTTTCAGCATCCGACATTCCCATGTAAGATTCCAGACTTCTATCCTGAGCGCGGATTCGGTAAAAATACTCCCGGCTGTTTTTTTCACTGTGCTCTCTCAAAAGTGCTATCAGTTCCTCCGGCTGTTCTTTTACCACCCGGTACACATTCATAAGCTCGCGGTTAGAATCGTTAATGACTGCTTTCACAGGTCTGAGGCTGAAAAGTACTGCCCCGCCTCCCACAAACGGTTCATAATACGTTCCAAACTCCGGTATAAGCGGCATAATCACATCCAGAAGCTGGCGTTTTCCCCCCGCCCATTTGACGATCGGTGCAATATCCGGATACTGCTTTTCCATCCTGTTTTACCCCATCTGATTTTCTGATTTCCGGACTTATTATCCGGAATTCCCCACTATATTACTGACCTGATTTTTTCAGACGCACGTCTGCCGCTGCCGCATGACCGGACAGTCCTTCTCCTTTTGCCAGACGCGATACCAGAGGCGCCACGGCTCTTGTGCCGTCTGCTGTCATGCTCTGATGAGTACATGTCTTCAGGAAAGTTCCTACCCAGACTCCCCCTGTATACCGTGCAGCCCCCAGAGTAGGCAGCGTATGATTAGTACCTGATGCATAGTCGCCAAAAACCTCCGCTGTATTCTCCCCGATAAAGAGAGAGCCATAATTTGTCAGCGACGGTATAAGAATATCCGGGTCAGAAACATTAAGTTCCAGATGTTCCGGCGCATATTCATTGGCATACTCTACAGCTTCTTCAAGATTCTCTGCCAGTCTGATTTCCCCGTATGTTTCCCACGACTGACGTGCAATATCTGCTGTATCCAGCCCGTCCAGCTCCTTCTCCACAGCCTCCATAACCCGGAACGCAAAATTTCTGTCAGTAGTTACAAGAAGTCCCTTTGCATTGACATCATGCTCTGACTGTGCCAGAAGATCCGCTGCCACAATCTCCGGATTACCATGTCCGTCCGCTATAACCATAACTTCACTGGGACCGGCCACAAAATCTATCCCGACCTGACCGTAGCACTGACGTTTCGCCTCTGTCACATAGCGGTTTCCCGGCCCCACGATGATATCCACCGGACGAATACTCTCTGTACCATAAGAAAAAGCTGCAATGGCCTGAGCTCCTCCCACCGCATAAATCTCATCCACACCGGCCAGATCCATTGCCACCAGCGTTTTGGCATTAATATGAGCAGTTCCCCTGACGACCGGAGAACATGCCGCCACCCTGGCAACACCCGCTGCCTTTGCCGGAACAGCCAGCATAAGTGCCGTAGAATACAGGGGATAATTCCCGCCGGGCACATAACAGCAGCATGAATTTACCGGAATAATCCGGTGTCCCAGATAAATTCCGGGCTGCGGGCTGAAATTATCAAGCGGCTTTACCGTCTCCCGCTGTGCCCTGGCAAAAGCCTGAATGTTATGGCAGGCCGCCTGAAGATCCGCAACCTCCTCCCGGGAAACTTCCGCGTATGCCGCCTCAATCTCCTCCCGTGAAACACGAAGCGCCTTTCGGGTGCACCCGTCAAATTTTCTTCCCAGTTCAAGAAGTGTCTCATCGCCTCCCGCACGGACATCCTCAATAATACTTCTTACACTTTCCCGAAGATTTCTGTTATCTTCCTCGCTCCTTACCTGAGCCGGTTTTATAATCTCCATCCTAAATCCTCTCCGTTCCTGTCAAATCCGGCCCGCATTCCCCCCTGCAGGCCTGTTATCTCACAATTTAATATCTTACCCCATTTACCCTTATATTGCAAGATAACGATAAAATCCCCCGCAGGAGACTGCGGGGGAAAACATCCATTCCGAACAAAGATATTTCTCGGTCCGGTCATATTTAAAACAGCTATCTAATTTTTATTTATGTGACTCATGATGACTTCCGCCTTTGCACTTACTGCAGCAGCTGCAGTCTCCGCCGCAGTGACCTCCGTTTCTGTGAGATTTCCATATGGAACGGACAGCCAGAAAACACACTGCCACAAGAATCACTGTTACAATCATATTTCCCGCCACAGCGGACATAAGACACTCTCCTTTCCGGAAAACTTTTACTGATTAGCTGCTCTCACACTCACTGACAGATGGCGTGAACGCGCTTCCGGCTGATATCCTCTGCGGACAAGCATATAAATAAGCCCTCCCAGAAGAAGAATACCGGCAATGGTTCCGATTCCAAACGGAACCTCTCCTACAATCACACCGCCTACCTGGTAAACAATAAGAGAAATTACGTAAGCAAACACACACATATAGCCAATGGCAGCCATTGTCCACTTCGGGTTGTTCATCTCTCTCTTTATTGCTCCCATGGCAGCAAAGCATGGCGCACACAAAAGATTGAATATCATAAAACTGTACGCGGCAATCGGTGTGAAATCAGCGGCAACAAGCCCCCATATCTCATCTCCGGCCTCTGACAGTTCACCTGAATACTGGTAAAGAACACCAAATGTTGACACAACCTCTTCCTTGGCAATCAGGCCTGTAACTGTTGCAACCGTTGCTTTCCACGCCCAGTCTCCAACCCAGCCAAGCGGGGCAAAGATCCAGCAGACGGCATTTCCGATCCCGGCCAGAAGGGAATGATTATTGTCCTCAACCTGTACAAGTGCACCCTCTGACATGCCGAACCCCTGCAGAAACCACAGAACAATACTGGAAATAAGAATAACTGTTCCGGCTCTTTTGATAAAGGACCATCCTCTCTCCCAGGTAGCTCTCAGGACATTGCCCGCAGACGGAAGATGATAGGCAGGAAGCTCCATTACAAACGGTGCCGGTTCTCCGGCAAAGGCTCTGAATTTTTTAAGCATGATACCGGAAATAACTACAGATGCAATTCCAATAAAGAAAGCTGACGCTGCCACCAGCGGAGAACCGCCGAACACAGCCCCTGCAAAAAGACCGATTATAGGCATTTTTGCCCCGCATGGAATGAATCCTGTGGTCATGATAGTCATTTTTCTGTCGCGATCCTGCTCAATTGTACGGGATGCCATAATTCCGGGTACACCGCAGCCCGTCGCCACCAGCATGGGAATAAAGCTTTTTCCCGAAAGCCCGAAACGTCTGAAAATGCGATCCATAATAAACGCAATGCGTGCCATATATCCCACATCCTCAAGTATGGCCAGAAGAAGAAAAAGCACCAGCATCTGCGGAACAAATCCCAGAACCGCACCGACGCCTCCCACTATGCCGTCCTGAATCAGCCCGTAGAGAACCGTTCCCTCAGCTACATTTAAGACAGACAGAAGGCTGTCAACCGCACCGGGAACCAGCTCGCCAAAGAGTACATCATTGGCCCAGTCAGTCCCCTTCGTTCCTATGGCAATTGAGGACCCTCCCATTGCGATTGCATATACACAGTACATGACAGCTGCAAAAACAGGAAGAGCCAGAATCCGGTTGGTAACGATCCGGTCAATCTTATCCGACACAGAAAGACTGTGCTTTTCCGCTTTTTTCTTAACTGTCCCGGAAACAACACTGCTTATGTAAATATATCTCTGATTTGTGATTATACTTTCCGCATCATCATCCAGTTCCTCTTCACATGCAGCTATACATCTCTCAAGCTCTGCATCCATCGCTTCATCAAGGCCCAGCTCTTTTACAATTTTCTCATCGCGCTCAAATACCTTAATAGCATACCACCGAAGGTACTTTTCATCTACCCTTCCGGACAGAATTTCCTCAATATGTGTTATCGCATCCTCAACAGAGCCGGTAAACACTCTCGGAAGCTCCTTTGTCTCATGGGACTTTGCTGCTGCCACAGCTCTCTCTGCCGCTTCACGGCTGCCCTGGCGCTTCAGCGCACTCATTTCTACGACCTCGCATCCCAGTTCCATGCCCAGCTTTTCCAAATCAATCTGATCACCGTTACGGCGTACCAGATCAATCATATTTACCGCCACAACAACGGGAATCCCCAGTTCAATCAGCTGGGTTGTCAGATAAAGGTTTCTCTCAATGTTCGTACCGTCCACAATATTTAAAATGGCATCCGGCTTCTGGCTCACAAGATAATTTCTGGATACTACCTCCTCCAGCGTGTACGGAGACAGAGAATAAATTCCCGGCAAATCCTGAATTATGACATCTTTATTTCCAATCAGACGCCCTTCTTTTTTTTCAACTGTAACGCCGGGCCAGTTTCCAACATACTGATTGGCTCCGGTAAGACTGTTAAACAGAGTTGTCTTTCCGCAGTTGGGATTACCTGCTAATGCAATCTTAATTTCCATAGTCTTTTTCCTCCCGATAGTTAGAAAAACCTAATATTAGTTAGAAATATCTAACTTATGATTTTAAAAAACAGCGGATTTCATTCCGCCTTTGCACCTGTTCCGTGTGTTACTGAACCTCAATCATACCGGCATCCGATTTCCGCACGGACAGCTCATATCCCCGGATATTCAGCTCCATCGGATCACCCAGAGGCGCAACCTTACGAACCAGAATCTCTACGCCCTTGGTTATTCCCATGTCCATAATACGCCGTTTCACAGGCCCTTCGCCATGCAGCTTTACTACGGTCACGGTTTCGCCTACCTTCACTTCTTTCAGTGTCTTCATTCCGTTTCCTCCTACCCATCAAATCATAATCCGGTTCGCCATGGTTCTGTCCAGAGCAATCCGGCTGTCCTTTACCTGCAGAATCAAATTGCCGGCAATCTCATTTACTACCGTAACCTGACTGTCTGCCACAAAACCCAGCTCAGCCAGATGCTGACGAACCTCATCCCTGCCCGTAATTTTCCGAATCGTCACGGTTTCTCCCGTTTTTGCCATTGACAAAGGCATCATAAAGCCCTCCTTTCTTCCACAGGAAAATAACATTTCCCAGCCATAGTTAGTTATAATTAACTTTTATCAATTCCATAGTTTAGCACAACTAACCTGTGCTGTCAACAGATATTTTCCGGAAAATCAGGGAGCTTCTTTACCCAATTTTTACTTTTTGTTTGACAACCCCACTTCTATGATATATGCTTAAATTAGTTTTTTTTGCAATAATTGAATTCTGTGATACCCCATAGGATATACGCAAAAATCAAAGTATTTTCAACTATTAAATAAAATTTATGAGGTGTACCAAAAGATGGCAGCTATCGATGTTATTTGTATTGGAGCAATCAACTACGACTACATGTTTCACTGTACAGGAGAAGATTTGATTACCACCAGAAAAGAAGACGGCTCAGAAAAGCTGAGCAATCCTATCTCCGATGTGGAAGATGATATTCTGGAACTGGTCATGAAAAACAAGAAGTACACCACTCAGATAGGCGGATCTGCTTTTATAACGCTGAAGGTTATCAAGCACATTCTGCCGCAGCTCCGGGTCGCATACACCGGTGTATGCGGGACTCCCAACAACTTTGATCTGCGTTATGGAAAAACAAATAACCTGGATGAAGAGCTGGCTCATCTTGATGATCGCCAGTGGCTCTTTACCACAAAGGACAGGTTTGAAGATCCCTATTCCCGGGCTATCGCAAAATCCATTGTCCGACTCTATAATCATACGCGCAACTGTATTAAAATAGCTCCCTGCGCCAACAATACGCTTCTGGACAGAATCCATGAACAGGAAGCTCATGGGCTCTCTTTTTCAGATTATCTGTCACAGGCCCGCTGGATCCATCTTTCTTCACTTTCGGATTTCAGACAATTTGAAGCTATTATGCAATATGTCATTCAGGCAAAAGCTGTCAATCCTTCCTTAAAGGTCAGCATTGATCCCGGGTTCGAATATACCTCTCTCCGCAGAGAAGAGCTGCAGCCCCTTGTCTGTCACGCGGATTACATATTTCTCAACAAATCAGAAAAAAAGAATCTGGGCCTGAATGAAAAAACCGCGCGGCCTCTGTATGCTAATCTGTGCCGGTATTTCTCGGAAATTAATCCATCTCCGGAGCGCACTCTCATCGTCAAACACGATGATCGCCATGAACTCCTCCGGTTTGAAAACGGACACTGCCGCATACGCACCGTTCGCCACAAAAAACTGTATCAGTATCAGCTCAATAACGACACCGGAGCAGGTGACTCTTTTGCCGGAGGCTTTATCAGCGGTATGCTGGATGAACGCCTTGGCTCTGATATTGCCGAAGCAATACAGCTGGGTGTTCTCGCTGCCAAAGGGCGGATGATCAGTTTTGACTATGAGAATCCTTACCTTAATATTCAGAAGCTGACAGCTCCCTTTTTAGAAATATCCGGTAAAAATTTCTGTTAATTTCCTGTATTTTCAGGGGTAAATTGTATTTCAACATTCTGACACAGAAAACATCTGTGCAGTGAGAAATATGATTTGCCCCATTTTTCTGATTTACTTTATCTTCCATCCTGTCTTATCTTATTGTTTCTTTATCCTATTTTTACAGCTGTTCCGTCTTACCCTTTTTCCCATATAGTAACAGTAAAAGAGTATGGAGATGATCTCTGTGATAACCATAAGCCTGTGCGTCATCGTAAAAAATGAAGCTGACGTTCTTGCCCGGATGCTTGACTCAGCAGCACCGATTGCCGATGAAATAATAATTGTTGATACCGGTTCTTCTGACAGCACAAAGGAAATAGCCAGGGCATATACATCTCTCATATACGATTTTCCATGGACTCAGGATTTTTCCGCAGCACGAAACTATGCATGTTCAAAAGCACAGATGGAATACTGGATGTGGCTCGATGCTGATGATGTAATCAGTTCCCGGGCGCAAAAAGAACTGCTGTCATTGAAGGACTCTCTGGATCCAAACACAGATATCGTTATGATGAAATATGTTTCCGGATTTGATCAGACCGGGAAACCCGCCCTCTCATATTACCGGGAACGGCTGATCAAAAATAAAAAAGGCTTTACCTGGAAAGGGCGCGTACATGAAGCCGTGACTCCGTCCGGCGCAATCGCCTGGGTACCCATTGAGATTGAACACCGGAAAGTGTCATCCGGAGATCCGGATCGAAATCTTAAAATCTATGAATCCATGATCCGGCAGGGAGAGGTGCTGGAACCACGGCATCAATATTATTATGGCAGAGAACTTCTCGATCATGGAAAGTTCAGTGAAGCTGTCACAGTTCTGGAACATTTTCTCACTGAGCCTAATGCCTGGACAGAAAATAAAATCGACGCCTGTCTTCTTATGGCCCACGCCTATGAACAGACACAGCATAATGATCGGGCTCTCACAGCTCTGTTTAAAAGCTTTCTGTATGATACTCCCCGGGCGGAAATTTGCTGTAAAATAGGTCTCCTGAAACAAAAAGATGGCCTGTATAAACAAGCCATCTATTGGTACAAACAGGCTCTTCTGGATCAACCGGATCTTCATCCGGGCGCTTTTATGCGGGAAGATTTTTATCAGTTCATTCCATATATCCAGCTTTGCATCTGCTATGATTGCCTTAAAAATTACAAAACAGCTTTTATCTATCATACAAAAGCGCAGAAGTTAAAACCGGAATCTGATGCAGTGCGGCACAATCAGGCATACTTTGAAAGCATTGCACAGACTGCACCAGACTTGTTCGACAAACATATAGTATAGTAAGCCAAAGTAAGGCTGAAAATGCAGAGAGGAGAACACTATGTATTTCAATTATCGTGATCATATAAATCCCGGAGCCGCGCCGGGCTGCATGCAAAACCCGGCTGTTTCCTGCGGAACGCCTTGTCCCGGCGAATGCTGTCCCGATTGCTGCTGTCGTCGGGGTGCGACTGGACCTACCGGACCAATGGGACCACAGGGACCCGTTGGCCCGCGTGGATTTCCGGGCCCTATGGGAGCTGCCGGGCCTACCGGACCTACCGGGCTGACCGGGCCTGCCGGACCGACTGGACCTACTGGCCCCACCGGGCCCACTGGTGCGACCGGACCCACTGGACCTGCCGGGCAAAATGGACTGAATGGAGCCATGGGACCGACTGGGCCCACTGGTGCTAATGGCACAAATGGCCTTATGGGACCTACCGGACCTGCCGGACCTACCGGGCTGACCGGACCCACCGGACCTGCCGGACCTACCGGGCTGACCGGACCCACCGGACCCACCGGACCTACCGGACCTACCGGACCCACCGGACCTACCGGGCTGACCGGACCCACCGGACCCACCGGACCTACCGGACCTACCGGACTGACCGGACCCACCGGGCCTACCGGACCGACTGGGCTGACCGGGCCTGCCGGACCGACTGGGCCTACCGGGCCTACCGGACCGACTGGACCTACCGGACCTACCGGATCTACCGGCCCCACCGGGCCTGCCGGACCTACCGGACCCACCGGACCTACCGGGCCCACCGGACTGACCGGACCCACCGGACCCACCGGGCCTGCCGGACCCACCGGACCTGCCGGAACAGAAGGTACTGCCGGAACTGCCGCTACAGTACGCGTCGGAAATGTTACTACCGGAAATCCGGGAACTGATGCGGCCGTTGTAAACTCCGGAACCGACCAGGATGCCGTCCTGGATTTTACAATTCCAAGAGGCAACACCGGAACGAATCAGCCTCCCATACAGCTGTTCTCAGCTTATTCCACACCGGCACAGCCCGGTTCTTCAGGAGCCCCGCTTCTGTTCGATAAAAACGGAGCCGATTATGGTGATATTGCTTCCCACACTGAAGGAAGCGGAACATTTACACTCAACCAGCCTGGCGTTTATTTTGTTAATTTCAACACCGGACTTGGCCCCGCTTCCGGATCTAACTTCCCGCTGCCTATTCTGACTTATCTGACAGCCAACGGTTCATCCGTGCCGGGAGGCGCCGCACAGCACACATTTCATACCACCAATGAGTTTTCCAATGTATCATTTTCCGTACCAGTATCCGTATCATCCGCACCAACTACACTGGAAGTTATCAGTTCCGGCGGAAGCTTCCAGTATGGAGGTACCACCATTAACATTTCACGATTAGGAGACACTCCGTCATAAATATACAGCAGCACAGAATTTCTGAATACACTAAAAATGCCGCCTGAAAGCTAATACTTTCAGGCGGCTATTCGGGCGCAAATTCAGATCTGATTTTCCATTATTCAGCAACCGTCACAGAAGTGATATGCGGATTTACCCCCTCATACCAGTAAAGAAAACCCTCCATATCAATAACCTGGCCGATTTTCAGTGTTTTAACAGCCTCATACACATCCGTCGTATTGTCGCACAAAGCGGACTCAACAGTAAACGTATATGTCTCTCCATTTACTGAGGCATTGAAATACAAATCATCTCCATCAGTGCCGGAGCCGTCCCAGTTATAAAGGAAAGCCACATCATTCCCATCTGAATCCTGACCGGCTGCCTCAACTGTCATCCCTTTAAAAGTTACCAGCTGATTCTGATAATTAATCAGCTCATCTGAGCCGAGAAGCTCCGTGATATCCACAGGCTCTGCAGCAAACTGTTCTCCATCCACAAACTCAAAGACAGCATCCATGATCTCCACTTCTCCTGCCCATTCAGATTTATAACCGGTTACTCGAATTTTTGTACCCGGAACCAGCTTCTCATAATCCTCCTCGGAACATGCCATATTGTAGATAAAGTAAGCGCCATCCTGATCCTGGGAATAAACCGTGGTCTTTTCCTCTTTCCAGGACTGTTTGGCCTGCACATAAGTTTCTACTGTTACCTCTGTATCCAGCTCTGCCGCCATATACTCATCATAAGACATAACAGCTCCCGCCGGTTCATCCGCTTCTGTCTCCTCCGTATCTTCTTCAGGCACAGCTGTCTCTGCCTCTTCAGAGATCGTTTCTTCAGCCTTTGTTGTTTCCTCCGCGGTGTCTGTTTTGGCACATCCTGCCGCTGCCATGGACATACACAATGCAAGTGCTAAAATAATTGTTTTTTTCATAATTTCTCTCCTCCGCTAACAAATAATAAATCAAATTAATTATAGCCTAACACACCGGAAAATCAATCTATTCTCACACCTTTTTCCAATGCTTTCTCAGATAAAACAGAAAAATTAAAAACCAGGAAGCCGCAAGACACCCCAGAAGAACTTTTGATTCCCATGGAAGCGGACCCAGATCTGTCTTTCCTTCCGCCATGGAACCGTTGCTGTCCAGATGATACAGTGCAGATACATCTTCAAACAGACTGTCCATATACTTATCATTTATTGTTTCTTTTCGACGAACCGATTTAGTTACATTTTCAATCATCTGGCCGGCTGCATCTCTGAGGGAAGCCGAGCCATTAAATACCGGTGTTATGAAGGTATCCTCAATATGAGTCAGAAGGAGCCTGGAAGCCTCTATTTTTATATCATAATACAAATCATTATCTTGTCCCGATCTGGAAAGATACTCACGGTATTCGTCCGACTCCTGTGCTTTTACCGTTACCGGCACATAGCCTTCTGTCATCGCATATGAAATCTGTACATCATTCGTCAGAAGATATTGAGTAAACAGCCATGATGCCAGCACTTCCTGGGGGTCTTCTTTGTTAAAAATACAGACAGAAGGCCCCTGGGAAATCATACTGGGATTTTCAGGATCAAACTGTGGGATCGGCATAACAACCGTTTCGAAGTCTACCAGAGCGTCTTCACTGATATCAAGAAGAGGGGCATCCGTTCCCATCCAGGTTGCTCCGGCAGTTGAATCAATTGCAAAAATGCACTGGCCTGCATTCAGAAAGTTGGCCGGATAGCTGGATATCTTGAATGTAGAAAACGCTCCCGTTTTCGCATGTTCTGCTATGGTATATAAAATATCCTTCGTTGTTTCATTAAAGATTCCTATTGTTCCGGACGGAGATGAATAATCCGCTCCCAGCTGATGCAGCATCTGGATCATCATATTATCCGTTGATTTGTAAATAAAAGGAATCATTACATTCTGTCCGTTTACATAAAATATTCCATCGTCGGATTTTTTTGCGGCACTCTCCGCCACTTCCCATATAAAATCCCATGTAAGCATTTCCGGGAGAGAATATCCCAGCTTTTCCACATACGTTTTATTTATATAACAGGCTTCTGTGGAACGCATATACGGAACAGCATAACAATGTCCCCCGATATAACATTCTTCCAGAAATCCGGGAACAATCTGCTCTTTTTTCGGAGAGTCAAAAAGAATCTCACTGCCGCCCAGACCATACCGGCTGTCTGTCAGAAGATCATCCAGAGGAACCACTACATTTTCTCCTGTCATATAGGTCGCGATATGATCCGGATAAGTAATGCAGACATCAGGCGTTGTTCCTGTGGAAATATTAGTAATTACGTCATTATAGATCTTTCCGTAATCTGTATACAGGCGCAGGTTCACAGTTATATTGGGGTAAATCTCCTCAAAGCCCTCAATGGCCTTTTTATAAATATCAGTCTGGCGCTTATTTGTATCATTTTTTGCCCAGAAAGTAATTTCATAATTTCTGTTTGCGTCAAAGCTT
Organism: uncultured Lachnospiraceae bacterium; assembly: GCA_944384125.1. Classification (GTDB taxonomy): domain Bacteria; phylum Bacillota; class Clostridia; order Lachnospirales; family Lachnospiraceae; genus Otoolea. The sequence goes on from CALWSF010000015.1 coordinate 22,438, forward strand.
TCCGGGACCTGAAAGCTGACGCTTTCTTCAGAGCCGTGACATCCGGAGAGAACCCCCAGCAAACACACGAAAATTCCGGACGCAGCAGCGCATTTTAAGAGCCTTCCTCTGAAAACAGCAGACAGAAGCATATTTCGTTTATGTCGAAAGCGGATCATCCTTTAAGTCCTCCTCTTGACACCCCTTCCATAATTTTCCTTCTGAAAATCAGAAATAATATTATAAGGGGCACAGATATAACCACTACCGCCGCCATCATAGCCGGGATATTCTCTCTTCCAAATCCATTTTCCCGTATCTCCTGAATTCCGTTGGAAACAAGGTAATATGCCGGATCATCTGTTATGAGTCTAGGCCAGACATAGGAATTCCAGCATTCAATTACCTTCAAAATAAGAACGGTAATAATTGTGGGACGGCACACAGGAATCATTACCTTCCACAAATATTTTAAATCGGATGTCCCGTCCACGCGCGCTGCCCGATACAATTCATCAGGCACCTGCTCAAACGTCTCTTTTAAAAGATACATGTAAAATATGGATGTAACAGAAGGAAGGATCAGCCCGAGAAACGTATTGCGCATATGAAGCCCTGTAACAGTGGCAAAATTAGTAATAATTACCAGCTCTCCCGGAATCATCATAAGGGCCAGATACAGTGTAAAGACAATATTTTTTCCCCTGAAATTCAGTCTGGCAAAAGCATAGGCTGAAAGGACAATAACCAGAATCATAATGGCTGTTGTTGCTGCCGTAAAAATCAGAGTATTGGCAAGATAACCGGCCAGCGGCACTGAAGTAAAGGCATCCCTGTAATTTTGAAGTGTCGGCTCCAGCGTAAACAGTCTGGGGATACGCTCTGCGTTATATGAGCCATAGCTCTTTACTGAAGTAAGTATCATCCAGTAAAAAGGGAAAAGTACGATCAGTGCCCAGAACGTCAGCATTGTGCCGCATATGGCACGCCAGATACTTCTACGGCGCCCGGCCTTCTTTTCATTTTTCCCGAAATCAGTCCGACAAACCATACATTTTCCTCCTAATAATGTACATGCTTTCTTCCTGCCATTAAGTTGATACATGTAATTGTCAGTACAATGGCAAACAGAATAACGGCTGCTGACGAGGCATAGGACGGGTAACCTCCGCTGTTTCCATACAGCATATCATAAATATACCCGACAATTGTATTCATTCCTGATGCATTGAGATCTGTTCCGAAGAGAGCCACCGCATCACTGTAAGCTTTAAACGCTCCTATAAAACCTGTAATGATCAGATAGAACACCATAGGAGAAATCATTGGAAGTGTAATCCTTACAAAAATACGAAATCCGGAAGTTCCATCCACCCGGGCCGCCCTGTAATAATCCTCGTTTACCGACGCCAGAGCACTGGTAAGAATCAGGATTTTAAAGGGAAGAACAACCCACACTGTATAAAAACAGAGTACAAACATCTTTGCCCAGTATGGGCCATTGATAAAATCTACCGGAGAACCGCCAAACCAGCTGATTACCAGGTTAATCAGTCCATCTGTGTATTCTGTTTTCTGAAACAGAATCATAAAAACCAGACCAACCGCCAGCGTATTTGTCACATAGGGCAGAAAATAAATTGTCTGAAACAGCTCCTTTAAAAATCTCATGGAACTCAGTCCCAGAGAAATCAGCAGAGCAAGGCCGGTTGAAACAGGCACTGTGATAATGACCAGAATAAATGTATTCTTCAGAGCCTGGAGAAAATAGGGATCATGCAGCACGTAAGAATAATTATACATGCCCGTTCCAAAGTATGTCTGGGAGGCAAAATTATATCCCTCTTCCACTGAATATATGAAAACATCAATCAACGGATATATCATAAAAACGGCAATAAACAAAAGTGACGGCAGCAGATACAGCCAGGCTTTCATCTGATATCTTTTCATCATATCCTCCTTATCCGCTCCCCTGTTTCCGGACAGAATAAAAATATTTTTTCCGGCTTTAAAGAAAATTTCACTGCTTTTGCCTCTGGCGCAGGCAAGGCTGATGCATCCACAATGGCACGCAGTGCGGAAGTCTCACAGGCAGGATGCTCCGCTACAATGCTGATATCGCGCCCCATCACTTCCACCCTCTGAAGCGCACAGGACAGCTCCCCGTCCTCACAGGGAACAAAACCTTCCGGACGCACGGCAACTGTTACGGGACCCCTGGGTCCGCAGTTACCCTTCTGAAAAACCGGCTCCATCCCCGCCGCATCTGCGGCATTCAGAACCGGCGTATTGCCAATCACGATTTTCCCATCACAGATTTGGCCTTCAAAAAGATTAATCGGAGGTGTACCAAGGAACCGGGCGACGAAAAGATTTACCGGATCATCATATATCTCCTGGGGTTTCCCAATCTGCTGGACAACCCCCTCTTTCATCACAACAATCATATCAGAGATACTCATTGCCTCTTCCTGATCATGAGTAACAAAAACTGTCGTTATTTTTGTAGAACGCTGAATTTTCCGAATTTCCTCACGTGTCTGAAGACGCAGACGGGCGTCAAGATTAGAAAGGGGCTCGTCCATGAGAAGAACGTGAGGCATTTTTACCAGTGCACGGGCAATTGCCACTCTCTGCTGCTGGCCGCCTGAAAGCTCTCCCGGTTTTCGATCCATCAGTTCTCCGATTTGAACCATAGCCGCAGCCTCATCAGCCCGACGGGCCATTTCCGCCTTCGACAGACGCTCTTTTCCTCTCAGATTTTCCAGAGGAAAAAGTATATTCTTTCTGACTGTGAGATGCGGATATAAAGCGTAATTCTGAAATACCATCCCGACACCTCGATATTCCGGCAGTAACTCCGTTACATCCCGATCTCCGAAAAATATTCTGCCGCTGCCTGGATGCTCCAGACCGCAAATCATATTCAGTGTCGTACTTTTTCCGCATCCGGATGGTCCCAGAAGCCCCACCAGCATTCCATCCGGTATTTTAAGTGTGAAATCACTGACAGCCGTGATCTCTCCGGGATTCTTTCTGTTCCGATTCAGATATTTTTTTGTGAGATTCTGCAGCCGGATTTCCATATATATTTCCCCCTTCTCTTTTCATATCAGAAAAATTATACAAGACTTTTTTATTTTTCTCAATAGAATGCCCTTCAGATGTAAAAAGGGTGCCTATCCGGTTCGCACCGGAAAGACACCCTCTATATTATTTAAGTGAATACTTATTATTCAAATAAATTATTCAATGATAGATACAACTCTACCTGAACCTACTGTACGGCCGCCCTCACGGATAGCGAAACGAAGACCCTGCTCCATAGCTACCGGATGAATAAGCTCAACCGTCATCTCTACGTTATCGCCAGGCATGCACATCTCTGTACCAGCCGGAAGCTCGCAAACACCTGTAACGTCAGTTGTTCTGAAGTAGAACTGCGGACGATAGTTGTTGAAGAACGGTGTATGACGGCCACCCTCGTCCTTTGTCAGAACGTATACCTGAGCTGTAAATTTCTTATGGCATTTTACAGAACCCGGTTTGCACAGACACTGACCTCTCTGGATCTCGTTTCTCTGAACACCACGAAGAAGAGCACCGATGTTATCGCCAGCCTGAGCCTCATCAAGAAGCTTACGGAACATCTCGATACCGGTAACAACTACCTTACGAACATCCTCATGGATACCAACGATCTCAACCTCATCAGATACGTGAAGAGTACCACGCTCAACACGGCCTGTAGCAACAGTACCACGACCTGTGATAGAGAATACGTCCTCAACCGGCATCAGGAACGGCTTATCCGTATCACGAACCGGATCCGGAACATACTCATCAACAGCATGCATAAGCTCAAGAACCTTATCGCCCCACTCGCTGGACGGATCCTCAAGAGCCTTAAGAGCAGAACCCTGGATGATCGGTGTGTCATCGCCCGGGAACTCGTACTCGTTCAGAAGCTCACGGATCTCCATCTCAACCAGCTCGAGAAGCTCCGGATCATCAACCATATCGCACTTGTTCATGAATACTACGATATAAGGAACGCCTACCTGACGGGAAAGCAGGATGTGCTCTCTTGTCTGAGCCATAACACCATCAGTAGCAGCAACAACCAGGATAGCACCATCCATCTGAGCTGCACCAGTGATCATGTTCTTTACATAGTCAGCATGGCCTGGGCAGTCAACGTGTGCATAGTGTCTCTTCTCTGTCTCATACTCTACGTGAGCAGTAGAGATAGTAATTCCACGCTCTCTCTCCTCCGGAGCCTTATCGATCATATCGAAAGCAACAGCCTCGCCGGTGCCAAGTCTGTCATGAAGAGTCTTTGTGATAGCAGCGGTCAGAGTGGTTTTACCATGATCTACGTGGCCGATGGTACCAATGTTACAATGCGGTTTTGTTCTTTCAAACTTTGCTTTTGCCATTTTAAAACGTCCTCCTTAATTTTACACCCACTTCGGGCATTTCAATTTATGTTAGGCTGTCTCTAATTATATTCGATCAGAGTTGGATTTTCAAGCCTAATATTACTTTTCCGGGCAGTTTTTAACTGCCCTGGAAAAGCATGTTCACTGTTTTATTTCTCGCTCTTTCCTGCCAGAACCTTCTCCTGAACACTCTTCGGTACCTGCTCATACTTCTCAAAGAACATGGAGTAGTTACCGCGTCCCTGTGTTCTGGAACGAAGATCTGTGGAATAACCGAACATCTCAGCCAGCGGAACGAATGCCTTAACCAGCTTTCCGCCGCCAATGTCCTCCATACCTTCGATACGGCCGCGACGGGAGTTGATATCTCCGATAACATCGCCCATATACTCTTCAGGCATGGTAACGTCCACCTTCATAATCGGCTCAAGAAGAATCGGATTACCTTTCTTCATTGCGTCCTTAAATGCCATGGAGCCTGCAATGTGGAACGCCATCTCAGAGGAGTCAACCTCATGATAGGAACCATCATAAACATTTGCATGAACACCGAGTACCGGGAATCCGCCAAGAACACCTGCCTTTGCAGCCTCCTCAATACCCTCGCCGACAGCCGGAATGTATTCCTTCGGAATAGCACCGCCGACAACGCTGGACTCGAACTTGAATGTCTCCTCACCGTTGGGATCCATCGGCTCGAAGTGTACCTTACAGTGTCCGTACTGTCCGCGACCACCGGACTGTTTCGCATACTTGCTGTCCACATCAACTGCTTTTGTGAATGTCTCCTTGTAAGCAACCTGCGGAGCACCAACATTAGCCTCTACATGGAACTCACGAAGCAGACGGTCAACAATAATCTCCAGATGAAGCTCGCCCATACCGGCGATAATTGTCTGTCCTGTCTCTTTGTTAGTATACGCGCGGAAGGTCGGATCCTCCTCAGCCAGTTTTGCAAGAGCCTCGCCCATCTTATCCTGACCTGCTTTTGTCTTCGGCTCGATTGCAATATCGATAACCGGCTCCGGGAACTCCATGGACTCCAGAATTACCGGATGCTGCTCGTCACAGATTGTATCACCTGTTACGGAGAACTTGAAGCCGATTGCAGCCGCGATATCTCCGGAATAAACCTTGTCAAGCTCCTGACGTTTGTTAGCGTGCATCTGAAGGATACGTCCCACACGCTCTTTTTTGCCCTTCGTAGCATTCAGTACATAGGAACCGGAATTCATTGTACCGGAATAAACACGGAAGTAGGCAAGTTTTCCAACAAAGGGATCCGTCATAATCTTGAATACAAGAGCAGAGAACGGCTCCTCATCAGATGAATGTCTCTCAATCTCATTACCGTCCAAATCAGTTCCCTTGATAGCCGGGATGTCAAGCGGAGACGGCATATACTCGATAACAGCATCCAGAAGCTTCTGAACACCTTTGTTTCTGTACGCTGTACCGCAGCATACAGGAATAGCCTGACACTCGCAGGTAGCCTTGCGAAGCACTTTCTTGAGCTCCTCATTAGAGGGAGTCTCGCCCTCCAGATACTGCATCATCAGATCATCATCCAGTTCACAGATCTTCTCGATCAGCTCTGTATGATAAAGCTCAGCCTCATCCTGCATATCTTCCGGGATATCCACAACGCTGATATCCTCGCCCTTCTCATCATTGTAGATATACGCCTTCATCTCGAAGAGGTCGATGATTCCCTTGAATTCATCTTCCTTTCCGATCGGAAGCTGTAAACAGATTGCGTTCTTTCCCAGTCTCGTCTTGATCTGCTCAACTGTGCCATAGAAATTAGCACCCAGGATATCCATCTTGTTGATGAACGCCATACGAGGAACATTGTAGGTATCAGCCTGACGCCATACATTCTCTGACTGCGGCTCTACACCACCCTTGGCACAGAACACACCGACAGCGCCGTCCAGAACACGCAGGGAACGCTCAACCTCAACGGTAAAGTCAACGTGTCCAGGAGTATCGATAATGTTGATACGATGCTCCAATGCGCCTGGCTTCGGCTTGCACTGCTCCTGAAGAGTCCAGTGACATGTTGTTGCCGCGGAAGTAATAGTAATACCTCTCTCCTGCTCCTGGGCCATCCAGTCCATGGTTGCAGTACCTTCATGGGTATCGCCGATTTTGTAGTTAACACCAGTGTAATACAGAATACGCTCTGTCGTCGTCGTCTTACCGGCGTCGATATGAGCCATAATACCAATATTTCTGGTTCTCTCCAACGGATATTCTCTTCCAGCCAAAGCTTTTTCCTCCTATTAGAATCTGTAATGAGCAAATGCCTTGTTGGCCTCTGCCATCTTGTGCATATCTTCTTTCTTCTTTACGGATGCTCCCGTATTGTTTGCTGCATCCAGAATTTCCTTTGCAAGTCTCTCTTCCTGGGTCTTCTCGCCTCTCTTGCGGGAGTAAAGAGTAATCCAGCGAAGTGCAAGAGCCTGTCTTCTCTCCGGCTTAACCTCGATCGGAACCTGATATGTGGCACCGCCGATACGTTTTGCCTTAACCTCAAGAACAGGCATGATGTTGTTCATAGCTTCCTCGAATACCTCAACGGCATCCTTTCCGGATTCAGCAGCTACGCGCTCAAATGCGCCATATACGATCTTCTGTGCAACACCCTTCTTGCCGTCCAGCATGATGTTGTTGATTAATTTTGTGACAACCTTGTTGTTGTACAGCGGATCTGCTAATACGTCTCTTTTCTGAGTATGTCCTTTACGTGGCACGTTACTTCCCTCCTTAATATCTGCTCCGGCCTGTTTCGCCAAAGCTTTTCATTAGATCTTAGGTACTCGCATTCCCTGTCAGGCACGTTATTACTGCGCTCCTGCATTCCTGCGTTTCGTGCTGGTTCTATGATTCCCTGCAACCCACAGGATCAATATCAAAGTCCGGCACTACAATTCCAAATCTAATTAAATCAAGAATTTCTACCTAAATTATTACTTTTTGTCTTTCGGTCTCTTGGCACCGTATTTGGAACGGGCCTGTTTTCTGTTGGCTACGCCAGCGGTATCAAGAGTACCTCTGATGATGTGGTATCTCGTACCGGGAAGGTCTTTAACACGGCCGCCGCGGATCAGGACAACGCTGTGCTCCTGCAGGTTGTGTCCCTCGCCCGGGATATAGCTTGTTACCTCAATTCCGTTGGAAAGACGAACTCTGGCGATTTTTCTGAGAGCAGAGTTAGGCTTCTTTGGCGTTGCAGTTTTAACGGCTGTACAAACGCCTCTCTTCTGCGGTGCAGAAACATTGATTGCTCTCTTCTGCAGAGAATTGTATCCTTTCTGCAGAGCCGGAGCTGTCGATTTCTTCTCAGATGTCTGTCTTCCCTTTCTTACTAACTGGTTAAATGTAGGCATCCTTCTTCACCTCCTGTGATATTGTCTGTGGTTGCTGTTTAAGCTTTCGTTTTTTCGCGCAAAAACCCCTTGGTTTTCGCACGCTTTCTTATTATATACAGTTTAAAAAGCGGTGTCAAGGGATAAAATGTAAAATATACATCAAAAACGGGGGTCTGCTGTTGTACTGTTACCCCCGTTCAATCCGCTTTTTCAGTTTTTCCAGTCCGTCCGGATCATTTAATCCTGTCTCGAACACTTCTTTTGCTCCTGCCAGGCAAAGCAGTTCCTCCGCCTGCCGTATCCGCTCCCTGTCGCCGCACAAATCTGTCTTTGTAACAACGCCTATTACCGGCTTTCCTCCGAACATGGTATTCATCCCCGGCGAAAAAACATTCTGATCATCAGTCGCGGAAATCAGAAGAAGAATGATATCGGCCTCAACAGCCGTCACTGTCAGAGCATTGTAAAACTGTTTCCTCTCCAGATATTCTCCGGGCGTATCAACTATGCCGTTCCCCACCAGCTGAATGGACTGTGTCTTCTGATACTGTATCTCTTCCCCCATCAGCCGCTGACTGAGCGTCGTTTTTCCGCATCCGCCAAAGAAGTGCGAACACTTTTTTTATTTAAGCAACCAATTCCAGACTTTTTCTGCAGTTAGGCAGACTCATTACCCAAATGATATTTTGATACGTTTTTCATTATACAAGTGTATATCTGCTTAATATAACATCTGGATATCCTGATTGACGAACCGCTAATACAGCATTACTTCCAAGTTCGAAATAAAGTTTAACAACTTTAAGTCGCTCCTTTATGTAATAAAATTCACGATTTCATCAGCACCTCTAAATTAAGAAGAGGATGCTGATTCTCTTTTCATTGCGATTCTTAAAAACAAAATTCCATTAAGCTTTACTTTTTCTTATGTCTATATTACATTTAATATTAAAGAACAAATTTTTTATCTATAATCATCAGAATACAGAAAGGAATTCTTTTACCATGAAACTCGTCATTATTGAACCGCTTGGAGTAAAAAAAGAAGAACTGCTGTCTCTTGCCGCGAAGCTTCTCCCGGCTGAGCTTGAGATTGAATATTATGACACCAGAACGACAGATACTCAGGAGCTTATCCGGCGCGGACAGGATGCAGATATCATCGCTGTCTCCAATCTTCCGCTTTCCGCAGAGGTAATCCGCGGATGCAAAAAACTGCGTCTTCTGTCAGTTGCATTTACGGGAGTTGATCATATTGCCATGGATGCCTGCCGCGAGCAGGGAGTAACTGTCTGCAACTGTGCCGGCTACTCTACCGCTGCAGTCTCTGATCTGGTATTTGGCCTGATTATCAGTTTATACCGCCGGCTGATCGCATGCGATTCAGCCGTGCGTTCCTCAGGCACAAAGGATGGACTTGTCGGATTTGAACTGGAAGGAAAAACTTTCGGTGTTATCGGAACAGGCGCCATCGGATGCCGGGTAGCTTCCATCGCCCAGGCGTTTGGATGTGAAGTTCTTGCATACAGCCGCACACAGAAAAATATCGAGGGAATCCGTTATGTTTCCCTCGATACACTTCTTTCTTCCTGCGATATTGTCTCTGTTCATGTGCCGCTCAATGACGCGACAAAATCTCTCATCGGTAAAGAGCAGCTTGCAAAGATGAAGAAAAATGCTGTTTTAATTAACACTGCACGCGGCCCTGTTGTGGACAGCCAGGCACTTGCAGATGCACTGAATAATGGACAGATTGCAGGAGCAGGTATTGATGTATTTGAGTCAGAACCCCCCATAAATCCCGATCATCCCCTTCTTCATGCAAAAAATGTTATCGCTACTCCTCATGTAGCATTTGCCACTGAGGAAGCATTACGAAAACGTGCCGTTATCGTATTCGAAAATGTTGCATGCTGGTTTAACAAAACACCGCAGAATATTATTCAGTAAACTAAAAAAGACTGCCGGACAGTTACTCGTTGTCCGACAGTCTTTTTTTCATTTTACTGAGGTCCCTGATATTCAGATGAACCAAAGCCGAGAATCAGCATAAAAATGGGATTCAAAAAATATAGTCCCACTGCAAATGGTATTCCATGACCAAAAGCCAGTGATAATTTATATGTTCCGATGATGCTGATTGCCCCCACACCCAAAAGGCAAAGATTTCCGATAAGACCGATTACCCCTCCCACAATTCCAAATATAAATGCGGCAATTCCGAGAACAAGTGAAACCCAGAATATCCGGGTATTCCAGCAGATTCTGTACTGAACATAAATATTATAAATCGGAATTATGGACTTCCAGCCAGGCTCTCCTGCTTTAGAAAAAATCCTCCAGTATGCAATAACCTGAAGCACATACCACACTAGCAAAATTCCAATATAGGACAATATCACACTTACCAGAATAAGCAATGACAAATCATTTGCAGCCATTTCTGTTTCCTCTCTTATCTTTCAATCTCTCAATAACCAAAAAAATCATTTACTCCTGCCGTCAGCCCTGCTGCAAGCTTTTCAAGCGTTGCATCGGAATGATCAGATACCTTGTCTCCCAGCTCAATATCAATGCTGGGAATGGTAGAATAGGAAGTCTGTGTCAGATCCATTTCCATGCTTCCGCCGGAAAAGATTTTTACCCCTGCTTCTCTGAGTCCTCCAATCAGCGCATCCCCCAGCTTGTGATGCTGCTGCCAGCAAGACGCCACCGGCTCCATGGCACGATATGTGGAATTATTGGGAACGCTCATATAAAATGCTCCTTTATCGCTGGATGTCGAATCCCAGTGCAAAGCGATATGGCAGTCAGCATTATTGTTGGCGATGACGGTACGGGCAATATTATCAAGCTGAACATCATCTGTTTCGCGGATCATAAGTACATCATACCCCTGCTCAAGCAGATGCTCTTTCAGCTTTTTGGCCATTACAAGGGTTACCTTGCTCTCCGCTGTGCCGTCAGCAAATGTCATACCGCCTGATACTGCCACCGCACTCGTTGCACCCGCCCCTGTTGTGCCCCCCGTGACTTTCGGAGAACCGTCGGGATGACAGAGTGTTTTTACACTGCTGCCGCCGCTTGTTCCATGTCCTGCATTGACACAGACAGTTTTGTTCTTCCTGTTCTGTGACTGCGATTTGTAAAGTACCGCTTTTCCCGTATTGATTTTAGAAAATTCTGCGTAGCGATAGCTGCCGGACAGTCCAATCTGAGCGCCATCCGCCTGCTGAGACGAACCTGTCCCGGAACTGGTTTGAACCCCGGAGGATGACTTTGCCGATGGCTTTTCGGTTGTCAGATATGAAGATGCAACATAATATTTTTTTCCGTCAATCATGACCGCAGTCCATTCTCCTGAGCTGCCTACCCGCTCCAGCTTTTCGCCATAGTACAGATTTGACACAATATTATTATCCCTGATCTCTGCTGTGGATCTGCAGCGCAGAACATCGCAGTTTACATAAACCGTATCCCCTGCCAGCGCCGGGAATGCACCTGCAGTCAGAAAAAAAGCTGTCGCCGCTAAAACAGGTGCTGCTTTGTGAAGCTGAATTTTCTTTTTCTTTTTTACAGACATCTCTCTGCTCCTCCTCGGATACCGGAAATATTCCGGCAGTCCGCAATGATCCTTTTTGTATTTTTACAGTATAATTCATATTTACCCTGTATTCAAGGAATTTTCCTCTGCTGTTTCCTTACGATTTTATAACATCAGACGCTAAGATACCGCACATACAAAAAGAACACAAATGCAGGCAGCCACATTTACAGTCACGAGAAATGCCGTATCTTCAAACAATATCTTTTCCCTGAAAAACTCTCCTTTTTTTCTGCACGGAACCGGATGAATCAATATATACAGCGGAAGCAGCACCGGAATAAAGTATCGCCCCTGTATACCGCCTATATATAAACTGTACGGAACGGTCCACTGCATATACAGACTGGTACAGATAAGTATTACAACTGCAGCGATCATAAATATCAGAATGCCTCTGCAAAAAGCCGCCTCCGCCCTGTCTGACCGGCAATCCTCATCTGAAACCTCTCTGAAATCCGCTGCCTTGTTTTTCTCTCCCTCCATCAAAAGATACGCCATTCTGAACAAAAACAAATATATAAGTATTTTCGGAACAGAAATATCCAGCCATGCCAGGTACCGTCCGGCCATCCCCTCGAGCCAGTCTCCTGAATACCATATAAGTGTACGGGACAAAACAAGTATATACTGTATGGGATGCCTTAATATATACATAAGCTGCAGCTGACTGTCAGCCCCCTGTTTTAAAAGAAAATCACCGCACAGCCAAAGCCATCCCAAACTCAGACTTAATACCAGCACTCCCATGCAGATTCCATGCGCCAGTTTTTTTCTTTTTTTACCAAAGCAATGCTCCGGTATCAGCAGATACATCAGACAAAAAGGCATATATACAATCTTATTGAGACAGATAAGCCCCGCCAGAACATATAAAAGCACCAATATTCCCACCGACATCTTTTCATGACAGCGTTCACGCAGAAACAGTACCAGAGAGGCCATCAAAACTGCAATGGCAACCGTCATCCCATCCGGCGAAAGCGAAAATGATTCCTGTATATTCATCGGCATCAGCAAAAAGAAAATAACAAATCTTTTGCCCCGCGGAAGAATACGAACCGCGGCATATAAAATCGCAGTGACAGAAAGCCAGTTTACAATTCGCCCCGCATAGGCAATTATAACAATTCGATCCGTAAAAAGTCTCGCGATAGCAATCCCCGCCGACTGAGGAATATATGTGGCCGGAGAATAAAGCGCCGTATTAAAAAAATTATGAAATACAGGTTCTGCACTTTCTCTCAGTCCGGCATTCTTCCAGAAAGACTGCCAGCTCTCCCTGAACAGATTCAGATCCCCATCAACCGGAAGTTCACGTCCAGCCATAAACATTTTCTCATCCAGCACAGAAACAAGATGCCCCTGTGCAATCTCAAATGCCCGGTAAAAATGGGCTACCTCATCCGGCACATTAAAGAGGGGGGAGGAAATTCCAAACAGCAGGCTGAGCGACACCCACATAACCAGAAATCCCTGTTCTGTTTTCCTCTGACCTGATCTGAACGCCAGAACAGACAGCATCACAGAAAGCGGAATATATACCATTCCCAGCCAAATATATCTGTTCCAGGTATTTCGGATATATTCCAATCTGTAGCAGAGCGTTATACCTCTGTTTTCCGCACCTTCCAGCTCTGCCCCGCCGTTTTGGGCGGAGCATCCGGCATAAAATCCCACTCCCTGCCCCGGCTGCGCATCAGTTGTAATTATCAGAAAATATTCCTTTCCTTCCGATGAAGACAACTTCCGGTCTAGCCTGAAATCATAAAACGCTCCGTCCTCCAGTTTTCGGCAGTCCACCGCCCAGTTTTGAATTTCACTCTCCTCATCCTGAAGCGCCACATACAGAAAACTGTTATTTATACGCCCAAAAGTCGACATACGGACAGATATCGTCTGCAGATTATCAGCCGGGCACACAAAACTCTGTTTATATACATGGCCGGCCGTCATTTCTTCAATACCGCAGTCGGCTGTCAGTTCATTCGTCCGTACCGTCCCCGTTTCATTCATCAATCCCGCAAACAGAATTGACAGAAACAAAACCATCGCACACAGTATTTTCCATTTTTCCGTCAAAATATCCGATGTACGCATATGCCCTTTTCCCTCATTTTTCTGAAAAAATACCGCAGACCGGTTCAAATCCGGCCTGCGGCATCTTCAGCCGCCTACAGGCAGCCTTTAATTTATTCTTCCGGACTTACTCCGTGCAGAAAAACTTCACAGTTTATTCGTCACTCAGCTCATCCTCATTTAAAACAATTTTATCTGCTTCATCAAGCTCAACGGAATCCATATCATCCTCGTCCGCAAGAACTATCTCCTCATCTTCCTCGAGATCAGTATTAAGCTTAATAGAACGGTAGCGCTTCATACCGGTACCTGCCGGAATCAGTTTACCTATGATAACATTCTCTTTCAGACCGATAAGCTTATCTACCTTTCCGTTGATGGCAGCCTCCGTCAGAACCTTTGTAGTCTCCTGGAAGGATGCAGCAGAAAGGAAGGAATCCGTAGCCAGAGATGCTTTGGTAATACCCAGCATAACCTGACGGCCTGTTGCAGGCTCTTTGCCTTCTGCAATCAGACTTTCGTTCATATCATTGAACTCCAGTACATCCATGGAAGTTCCCGGAAGCACATCAGAATCTCCGCTTTCTTCGACCTTGATTTTCTTCAGCATCTGACGAACGATCATCTCGATATGCTTATCGTTGATCTCAACACCCTGCAGACGGTAAACTCGCTGAACCTCCTGGATCATGTAATCCTGAACCGCACGCACTCCCTTGATCTTCAGAATATCATGGGGATTTACGCTACCTTCTGTCAGCTCATCGCCGGCCTCCAGGTAAGCACCGTCCTGCACCTTGATACGTGAACCGTAAGGAATCAGGTATGTCTTGGAGTTTCCGGTCTCATTATCCGTGATTACAATCTCACGTTTCTTCTTTGTATCTTTGATCGTGGCTACGCCGCCAAACTCTGCGATGATTGCAAGTCCCTTCGGCTTACGTGCCTCAAAAAGCTCCTCGACACGGGGAAGACCCTGTGTAATATCGCCGCCGGCAACACCGCCGGTATGGAACGTACGCATGGTAAGCTGTGTACCTGGCTCACCGATAGACTGAGCGGCAATAATACCAACAGCTTCGCCCACCTGAACCGGCTGTCCCGTCGCCATGTTTGCACCATAGCACTTCGCACATACACCGATATGAGACTTACATGTGAGCACCGTACGGATCTTAACAGAATTACGTCCTGCTCTTTTAAGCGCATCCATAACGGCTGCCGCGCGTTTCGGTGTGCACATGTGGTTTTCTTTGATAACAACCTCTCCGGTATCCGGATCCGTAATTGTCTCGGCAATAAACCGGCCTGTAATTCTCTCCTGAAGTGTTTCAATGGTTTCCTGTCCGTCCATGAAGGCCTTGATTTCCATAAACGGAATCTCTCCCTTACCCTCACAGCAGTCATCCTCACGGACAATCAGATCCTGGGAAACATCTACCAGACGTCTCGTCAGATAACCCGAGTCAGCCGTACGAAGTGCCGTATCAGAAAGTCCCTTACGTGCACCGTGTGCTGAAATGAAGTACTCCAGTACATCCAGACCCTCACGGAAGTTTGACTTGATGGGAAGTTCGATGGTATGACCGGTTGTATCCGCCATAAGTCCTCGCATTCCGGCAAGCTGTTTGATCTGCTTATCAGAACCACGGGCTCCCGAATCGGCCATCATATATATATTGTTGTACTTGTCAAGACCGGTCAGCAGATCGTGTGTCAGCTGATCATCAGTTGCCTTCCAGGTCTCAATAACTTCTTTATACCGCTCTTCCTCTGTGATAAGACCGCGGCGGAAGTTTTTGGCAATGTGATCCACAGTAGCCTGGGCATCCGCAATCAGCTTCGGCTTGCTGGCCGGCACCGTCATATCTGAAATAGATACTGTCATGGCTGCCTTTGTGGAGTATTTATATCCGATTGCCTTGATATCATCCAGTGTCACTGCAGTCTGGGTAGCACCATGAATATTGATAACCTTTTCCAGAATCTGTTTCAGCTGTTTCTTGCCGACATGGAAATCAACTTCCAGCTTCAGCTCATTTCCTTCCTGGCTCCTGTCAACAAAGCCCAGATCCTGCGGAATAATTTCATTGAATATAAACCGGCCCACCGTTGATTCGATAATTCCGGTCTTTACGCTGCCGTCGGGCATCGTCTTGGACACTCTTACCTTTACCTTGGAATGCAGTGTTACAACTCCATTCTCATAGGCCAGTATAGCCTCATTGACACTCTTGAATGCCATTCCTTCGCCCTTAACGCCCGGTCTCTCCTGCGTCAGATAGTAAATACCAAGAACCATATCCTGAGACGGAACCGCAACAGGTCCTCCGTCGGAGGGCTTCAGCAGGTTGTTGGGCGAAAGCAGCAGGAAACGGCACTCCGCCTGAGCCTCCACGGAAAGAGGAAGATGAACAGCCATCTGATCGCCGTCAAAGTCAGCATTGAACGCGGTACAAACCAGAGGATGCAGCTTGATAGCCTTACCCTCTACCAGAATCGGCTCAAATGCCTGAATACCAAGACGGTGCAGTGTAGGAGCACGGTTCAGCATAACCGGGTGCTCTTTAATAACATCCTCCAGAACATCCCATACTTCCGGCTGGAGACGCTCCACCATCTTCTTTGCATTTTTAATATTGTGGGCTGTTCCGTTGGAAACAAGCTCCTTCATAACAAAGGGTTTGAAAAGCTCAATAGCCATTTCCTTCGGAAGACCGCACTGATAAATCTTAAGCTCCGGTCCTACTACGATAACCGAACGTCCGGAATAGTCAACACGCTTTCCAAGCAGGTTCTGACGGAAACGTCCCTGTTTTCCCTTAAGCATATCAGAAAGGGACTTGAGAGCTCTGTTGCCCGGTCCTGTGACCGGACGGCCGCGGCGGCCATTGTCGATAAGGGCATCGACAGCTTCCTGAAGCATACGTTTCTCATTGCGGACAATAATATCCGGTGCTCCCAGCTCCAGAAGACGTGCAAGACGGTTGTTTCTGTTAATAATACGTCTGTACAGATCATTCAGATCTGATGTGGCGAAACGACCGCCGTCCAGCTGAACCATAGGACGGATATCCGGCGGAATAACCGGAATTACTGTCATAATCATCCACTCCGGCTTGTTTCCGGAACTGCGGAATGCCTCCACAACCTCCAGGCGCTTGATAATACGTGCCCGTTTCTGTCCTGTGGCATCCTTTAACTGGCCGCGAAGCTCCTCAGAATCCTTCTCCAGATCAATAGCCTTTAAAAGCTCCTGAATCGCCTCGGCACCCATTCCCACACGGAAAGCGCCGTATCCGTACTTTTCCAGCTCGTCGCGATACTCTTTCTCAGAAAGCACCTGCTTTAACTGCAGGCTGGTATCGCCGGGATCAAGAACAATGTAGGAAGCAAAATATAAAACTTTTTCCAGCGTTCTGGGAGAGATGTCCAGAATAAGTCCCATTCTGCTGGGAATTCCCTTAAAATACCAGATATGGGATACAGGAGCAGCGAGAGCAATGTGACCTACACGCTCACGGCGCACACTGGCCTTCGTAACCTCAACACCACACCGATCGCAGATAACACCCTTATATCTGATCTTTTTATATTTACCACAGTGACACTCCCAGTCCTTGCTCGGTCCGAAGATTCTCTCGCAGAACAAACCGTCCTTCTCCGGCTTTAAAGTTCTGTAATTGATGGTCTCCGGCTTTTTTACTTCGCCGTGAGACCACTCCAGAATCTTCTCAGGAGATGCCAAACCGATCTTAATCGCATCAAATGTCAATGGTTGATAAGTTTCATTTGTCTCTGGCATGAGCGGTACTCCCTTCTATCAATTATTCCTCATCATCCGAAAAATCTTCGTCCGATACGTCTGCGTAGTCGTCAATCCCGTCATCCGCAAAGTCATCGTCTGCGTAATCGTCCGTATCCTCCGTGTATGCGTCAGAGCCATCCTCAACTGAAGCCAGCTCCCCGTCTTTAAACTCCTGCTCCTGATAACCGTAACTTCCGAAAGATTCATTCTGAGAATACCGCTTGCTGTCGCTCTCCAGAATGGAACGGATATCCGTGTCGCCATAGTCCACATTCTCTGCCAGTTCAACTTCCGAGCCATCCTCCTTGAGAACACGCACATCCAGTCCCAGAGACTGAAGCTCTTTTAAAAGAACCTTGAATGATTCCGGAATACCCGGCTCAGGAATATTTTCTCCCTTGATGATAGCTTCATACGTTTTCACACGTCCTACCACATCATCCGACTTCACAGTCAGGATCTCCTGAAGCGTATAGGATGCACCATAAGCCTCCAGAGCCCAAACCTCCATCTCTCCGAAACGCTGACCGCCGAACTGAGCTTTTCCGCCCAGAGGCTGCTGCGTTACAAGAGAGTATGGGCCTGTCGAACGTGCATGAATCTTATCATCAACCAGATGATGCAGCTTCAGGTAATGCATGTGTCCAATCGTTACGGGACTGTCAAAATATTCTCCGGTACGTCCGTCACGCAGACGCACCTTGCCGTCCCGGCTGATGGGCACTCCCTTCCACAGCGCTCTGTGTTCCAGGTGCGTTCCGAGGTATTCCATTACCTTCGGATCAACCTTATCTCTATATTTTTCTTCAAATTCTTCCCAGGAGCAGTTTACATAATCATTGGCCAGCTCCAGAGTATCCTGAATATCAACCTCGTTTGCCCCGTCAAAAATAGGCGTCGATACATTAAAGCCCAGCGCTTTCGCAGCAAGACTAAGATGAATCTCCAGAACCTGTCCGATATTCATACGGGACGGCACGCCCAGAGGATTCAGAACGATGTCCAGCGGACGTCCGTTGGGCAGGAACGGCATATCCTCTACCGGAAGAACACGGGAAACAACACCCTTGTTTCCATGACGTCCGGCCATCTTGTCTCCAACGGAAATTTTTCTCTTCTGTGCGATATAAATACGCACTGTCTCATTGACGCCGGGAGACAGCTCATCGCCGTTCTCTCTTGTAAACACTTTGGCATCCACAATTGTTCCGTAAGCACCGTGCGGAACCTTCAGAGAGGTATCTCTTACCTCACGCGCCTTCTCGCCGAAAATAGCACGCAGCAGTCTCTCCTCGGCTGTCAGCTCAGTCTCACCCTTAGGAGTTACCTTTCCTACCAGAATATCTCCGGCGCGTACCTCTGCACCAATTCGGATGATACCCCTCTCATCCAGATCCTTCAGGGCATCCTCTCCCACACCGGGAACATCTCTTGTGATTTCCTCCGGTCCAAGTTTAGTGTCACGGGCTTCCGCCTCGTACTCTTCAATATGAACAGATGTATACACATCTTCCTGGACAAGGCGCTCGGAAAGCAGAACCGCATCCTCGTAGTTATAGCCTTCCCAGGTCATGAAGCCGATAAGCGGATTCTTACCGAGAGCAATCTCGCCGTTTGATGTGGACGGACCGTCCGCAATAACCTCTCCCGCCTCAACGTGATCATTTTTATATACAATCGGTTTCTGATTATAGCAGTTGGACTGGTTGCTGCGTGTAAATTTCGTGAGACGATATACATCTCTGTTTCCGTCGCTGTCACGGCGGATTACAATCTCATTGGACGCGGAGCGTTCAACAACACCCGCATTCTTTGCCAGTACGCACACACCGGAGTCAACCGCAGCTTTACCCTCAATACCTGTGCCGACTACTGCCGCCTCGGTTGTCAGAAGCGGAACGGCCTGACGCTGCATGTTTGAACCCATCAGAGCACGGTTAGCATCATCGTTCTCAAGGAATGGGATCATGGATGTTGCAACGGAGAATACCATCTTCGGAGAAACGTCCATCAAATCAATTCTCTTCTTCTGGAACTCAGATGTCTCCTCGCGGAAACGGCCTGTTACATTATTGTGAACAAAATGACCTTCTTCATCCAGCGGCTCATTTGCCTGTGCTACAACAAAATTGTCCTCTTCATCCGCTGTCAGATACACAACCTCATCCTTAACCACAGGATTCAGGGGATCACTCTTATCCACAATCCGGTAAGGTGCCTCCACAAAGCCGTAAGGATTTACTCTTGCATAAGTGGCCAGTGAGTTAATAAGACCGATGTTGGGACCCTCAGGCGTCTCGATGGGACACATACGGCCATAGTGTGTATAGTGAACGTCTCGCACCTCAAATCCGGCACGGTCTCTTGAAAGACCGCCGGGGCCAAGGGCTGAAAGACGTCTCTTATGTGTAAGCTCAGCCAGCGGGTTATTCTGATCCATGAACTGAGAAAGCTGGGAGCTTCCGAAGAACTCTTTTACAGCGGCCGTAACCGGCTTGATATTGATAAGAGACTGTGCGGAAATGCCCTCCATATCCTGGGTCGTCATTCTCTCTCTTACCACGCGTTCCATACGGGACAGACCGATGCGGTACTGATTCTGCAGCAATTCTCCCACCGCACGGATACGGCGGTTGCCCAGATGGTCGATATCATCAGATGTTCCGATACCGCCCTCCAGATGCATATTGTAGTTAATGGAGGCAATGATATCCTCTCTGGTAATATGCTTCGGAATCAGATCATGAATATTCCTGCGGATGGCATCCTTGAGCTCATCCTCCGTTCCAGCTTCTGCCAGAATATTCTGGAGAGCCGGGTAAAATACTAATTCCGTAACTCCCACTTCTTCCGGATCAAAGTCCACATATGCAGCCAGATCAACCATCATATTGGACAGAACCTTATGGTTTTTCTTTTCTCCCTGAATCCATACATAGGGAACAGCCGCATTCTGAATAACCGTTGCCAGCTCTTTATCCACAACAGTTCCGCTCTCAGCCAGAATTTCTCCTGTTGATGTGTCAACCACATCCTCCGCCAGCGTGTGACCGGAAATTCTGTTCTTGAAATGCAGCTTTTTATTGAATTTATAACGGCCAACCTTTGCCAGATCGTAACGTCTGGGGTCAAAAAACATGCTGTTAAGCAGGCTTTCCGCACTGTCCACAGACAGCGGCTCGCCCGGACGGATTTTTTTGTAAAGCTCCAGAAGACCATCCTGATAATTATTGGACGGATCCTTCTCAAAGCTCTTCTCCAGCTTGAGTTCATCGCCAAAGAGATCTATAATCTCCGCATTCGTTCCATAGCCAAGGGCACGGATCAGAACAGTAACAGGGACCTTTCTCGTCCGATCTACGCGCACATAAAAAATATCATTGGAGTCCGTCTCATATTCAAGCCATGCGCCGCGGTTGGGAATAACCGTGCAGCTGTATAATTCCGTACCTACTTTATCATGTGTAATTCCGTAATAAATACCAGGGGAACGCACCAACTGGCTGACGATTACTCGTTCAGCTCCGTTGATCACGAAGGAGCCGGTGTCGGTCATAAGCGGCAGATCGCCCATGAAAATCTCATGTTCATTGATCTCTTCTTTATCTTTATTGCAAAGTCGTACCTTTACTTTCAAAGGAGCCGCATACGTCGCATCACGCTCCTTACACTCCTCAATTGTATATTTGATATCGTTTTTACAAAGTGTAAAATCAACAAATTCCAGACTCAAATGCCCCGCAAAGTCTGCAATGGGAGAGATGTCAGCAAAGACTTCCCGCAATCCCTCATCCAGGAACCACTGATACGAGTTCTTCTGAATCTCAATCAAGTTCGGCATCTCCAGAACTTCTTTTTGTCTCGAGAAGCTCATCCTCACACCTTTACCGGCTTTTACCGGACGCATCCTGCTTTTCTCCATTCGACGTTTCACCCCTGTTTTCTTTTCTATCTATCGGTTTACATTGTCCCGCCCGGACAACAGGAGGGTTCCCGCCACCGGACAGACACTATTTTTGGGCATACGGGTCCCCTGAGAGCCCACGTTTCCACAATAGTGCATTTTTCATCTTATCATGTCTTCAAATGCATGTCAAGGAATTTTTTACCGCAATCTCCACTTTTTTCGAGGAATATTCCTTCTTTTCTTTATTTGATAATGCAAAAACCGCTGCAGGCACAGAACTTCTTTTTCCGTACCTGCAGCAGTCCCCTGCAAAAACATATTAATTTACAAATACTGTCAGCACAGTAAGCCCCTTTTCCGCCATACCTAACCAACCAAATTGGGAAGGAATGTTACAGTCTGCGGAATATAGGTAATAATCAGAAGGACAACGAGAAGCACTCCCAGCATGGGCAGCAGATCCCGCATCTGTTCCTTCAGGCTTACCTTTGCAATTGAACCCGAAACAAACAGACACACTCCAAGAGGCGGTGTACACATACCAATCGTCAGGTTAACCGCCATAACAAGTCCAAAGTGGATCAAATCGATTCCCATGGCCTGAACCAGCGGAAGGAACAGCGGTGTAAAGATTACAAGAGCACTCGTTGTATCAATAAATGTACCTGCAATCAGCAGAATAATATTGATTACAAGAAGCAGCACTACGCGGCTGTGAATAGAATCAGAAAGGATTACACTTACTGTCTGCGGAACCTGAGCCACCGTGATTACCCATGTGAACAGGCTGGCACATGCCACTACTACCAGAACCTGACCTGTTGATTTGGCACAGTCGACAAACAGACTGTACATGTTTTTCAGCTTCAGCTCCTTATAAACAAGCCCGCCGATTATAATCGCATATGCACATGCGATTGCGCCGGATTCTGTAGCTGTAAAAATTCCTGATAAGATTCCTCCGATAATGATAAGAGGCATTATTAACGCAAGAACGGCATCTTTACCTGTACGCAGTATCTCTTCTTTGCTTGCTTTTTTATCTCTTCCTACATAATGGCGTTTCTTTCCGACTATGTAGCTGTAAATCATAAGACCCAGTCCCATGATGATACCCGGAATAAATCCTCCGATGAACAGCTTTCCGACACTGACATTTGCCATTGTACCGTAAAGCAGAAGCGGTATACTGGGCGGTATAATCGGACCAATGGAACCGCCGCATGCGATCAGCGGTGCAGAGAATGTGTCTTCATAATTTTTCTCACGCATAATAGGAATCATAATTCCGCCGATAGCTGCTGTAGCGGCAATCGCAGAACCTGTAATAGCCGCAAAAAACATGCATGCCAGAATACTTACAAGTGCAAGACCGCTGGGGAAATGTCCGATCAGGGCATCCGCAAAACTGACAATCCGGTTGGAAATTCCGCCCTGGACCATCAGGCCGCCGGCCAGTATAAATAAAGGTATTGCAATAAGAGCCGTACTGTCAGCACCTGTAAACAATCTCTGAATTACAACAATCATCGGTGTTGCACCCTGAACCATCCCAACTATCGAAACAAGTCCCAGAGAAAAACAAATCGGAATGCCAATCAGAAACAGAACAAATAATAAGAATATATAAATCATGCCTGTACCTCCTCATCTTTTCCTGAAATCTGTTTTGCAATATTTTTAATCATGTAGTACAGCATGACAGCACCTGCACTCGGTATGCTGGCATAATATACAGACATGGGAAGCGGCAGATATGAGGTCGTCTGCGTCCACCCGAAAATGCAGAACTGGATTCCAAAGTAAATTAAAAAGATAAAGAAACCGCACAGAACAATATTAATCAGAAGTTCGACTGCCCAACGCATTTTTGCCGGCATTGCAGTAAGAACCACATCAACATTCAAATGCTCTTTTTCCTTTACACACCAGGCTGCTCCCCAGAAAACCAGATAAGTAAAAGCCAGCCGGAGTATATCGGTACTCCACGGAAGCGGAGATTTGAGAACAAAACGACAGATAACCTGCAGAAATGTAATCACAAACACCAGAAGTGAGCTAATGCCCATAACTGCTTTTGTCAGCCCCCCTATAAACTTATCACACATCTTATCTTCCCCTCCTATTCGCCTTTCTCAGCTTCATATTCTGCCACTGCTGCCTTAACACCTTCTGTAAGTTCCGGAGGCACCATCGCCGTAACAGCAGGATCCTTATACAGCTCAGCCGTTGCATCGCGGAATGACTGTAAATCCGGTTCCCGGCATACCTTCACACCTTTTGCTTCAATGGATTCCAGCATTTCTTCCTCCATATCCGTAACGGTCTGTCTCTGTGTGTCGCGGGCATATTCCGCCGCCTCATCTATCCAGGTACGCTCTTCATCCGTCAGTCTGTTATAAAAATCAAGATTCATAATCATGCTTTCCGGTGCATACGTATGTCCATCCAGGCACATATATTTCTGAACCTCATCAAACGCGGAGGAAGAAATTGATGCAATCGGATTCTCCTGTCCATCAACAGTTCCCTGCTGAAGTGCGGTGTAAAGCTCGTTAAATGAAATCGGTGTAGCTATAAAATTCAGATAATCAGCCAATGCAAACCATATGGGAGATTCCTGCACACGGATAGACAGTCCTTTCATATCTTCTGCTTTGGTTATTTCCCGTTTATTATTGGTAAAATGGCGGAATCCCAGTTCGCAGAATGCAAGATGCTTAAATCCCTGCTCTTCAAATACCGGCTTCAGTTCCTCCTGCAGATATCCGTCAAGCACATAATATGCTTCTTCTTTATCCGCAAACAGATACGGAATTGCAAGAACCTGTGTTTCCGGCACAAAGCTGGGCAGAGCACCGTCCGTTGTTACTACCGCCATCTCTATGGAACCAATCTTAACACCCTCTGCCATCTCACGTTCTCCGCCAAGCTGAGCATTGGGATAAATAGTAATTTCAAAACGATCTCCCGCCAGTTCTTCCAGCTTTTCCTGAAAAGCTGCAGCAGCTATCGTTGACTGGTGCTGTTCATTTCCAACTGTTGCAATTTTAAGTTTGATTTTTCCGTCAGTTCCCAGCGAACTTCCGCATCCCGATAATACTATTGATGCTGATGCTGCCAGCAGCATTGCTCCAAACCATTTTGCTTTCATTATCTCTCCTCCTCGCTGATCACATTTACATTGTAATCGGCCGACAGCCGGCGTCCCAGAACCTCATCCTCCATCTCATAGCGGAATTTGCTGCCAAAACGGAAACCATTTGAAACCGGAACGGTTCCCGAATAAATCACACAGTTATCAATATTTCCGACACGCTCGTCAAGTTCTTTTAATATTACATCAACCGGAAGGATATCTGCCAGACTGCCATCCTGATATACTGTCTCCTCTCCGTTTACTGTCTGCCAGGAACGCAGTTTTATTCCATCCCAGTGATCTTTTATTTCATCATAATCCCAGAGCCTGCTGCAAATCGGTTTTGCACAGATCTGCTTTGCTTTCGGCACGCTTGCGGCTTCCAGTTCCCGGTCCGTATGATCACTCCCCAGGCCTATGTATATTTTCCCCTGCCGCAGTACAATTACGTATTCTACTTCTCCGCAGGTCTTTTCTCCCACAAAATGCAAATCCCTCTCCTGTGTCAGGACATAATTTCCACACTGAAAAATTGTAGGGATTTTTTTGGGAGCCGGTACACCCAGCTCTCTTTCCAGCTCCCGGATATGTTCCATGGTTTTTTCCATATTTCTTCCTGCATAGCCAATGGCAAAAACCCGCTCATACTCTAATTCCAGCGGGGTCTCGCCGGCCCCATTAACCACAGTAAACATCATTCGACTCATATCAGTCTTTCTCCTTTCTCTCTGCCATTTCCCTGTTTTATAAACGATATGCCTCCGGCAAACGATCACGATATACATTAATACTGTCTCTAACTCCATCAACGACGCTCAAATCCATGTCGGCCACAAGAATCTGCTCATTCTCTCCACCCAGGATCAGGCATTCTCCCATCGGCCCGTACACAGCAGAATGGCCTCCGCATTTTGTGGTGCCGGCTGTTCCCACCGAGTTTGTGCAGCACAGATAACTCTGACTTTCAATTGCCCGGGCACGATTCAGTGTATCCCAGTGAAGCTGTCTTGCCACCGGCCACTGCGCCACAACAAACTGGACTCTGGAGCCCGCCAGCATCTCTGAACGGATGAGCTCCGGAAAACGAATATCATAGCAAACCACGAGACTGCATTTTACACCATCCAGTTCAAAATTACACGGTTCTTTTCCATGACAGAAATATTTATCTTCTCCTGACGGGCTGAATAAATGTACCTTATCATACTGGGCAATCAAATCTCCCTTCCGATCGAAAACACATGCCGTATTGTAAATGCCCCCGTCTTCTTTTTGATTTGCCACAGTGCCCGCCAGAATATTAACTCCATACTCCTTAGACAGCGAAGAAAATACTTTTTTCACACGCTCGCACTCTTTATCTGACACTGCTGCCAGATTTTCTTTCGGAAAAAAACCAACATTCCATGTTTCCGGAAGAGTAATCACATCCGGTTTTGCTTTTGCTGCTTCTCTGACCAGAGCCTCAGCATGTTCAAAGTTTTTCTCCGGATTTCCCAGCTCCATATCCATCTGGATCATCGCAACCTTCATTATCAGTGTTCTCCTTTTTCTATGACTGTTTTCATTTCCCCATTCAGTTTCAAGTCTTGGTATTCGGTATTTGGTATTTGGTATACCATTGATTAGAATATAACATTCTGATTATTTTTTGTCAATTTACATGTTCCACAAAACTAACCTCTAATATTTATACATATCTTCTAAACTTCTGTTTTTATCAGGGGGCCAGCTTAATATGACGCCGGATATTCTCCTCCGTATGCTCCATATGAACCTTCATGGCGCTTACAGCTTCTTCTATATTCCGGTTTTCCACGGCCGCGAGAATAGCCTGGTGCTCTTCGATAGTTGTAATACGGCGTTCATCTGTTCCCAGAACCGCCTGCTTTCCCAAAAACCGAAATACATCATAATAATTGCTTGCCAGTTTCATCAGCTCTCCATTGCGGCTCATCTGATAAATGCAGGAGTGAAAATCTCTGTCATGCTGAATAAAATCATCGACATCATAATTGAGCAGATCCTCTTTTTGCTCCGTCTGTATTTTTCTCAAATTTACAAGTTCTTCTTCTGTCATATTGCGAACAGCATCTTCTACTGCCAAAAGCTCCAGCGCATATCTTATTCTCACGAGCTCCCACATATAATGGGCATCGAACTCGCGCACAATGGCTCCCTTGTACGTCTCCATCTGCAGCCACCCGTCCCTGGCCAGCATCTGCAGTGCCTCGCGTATGGGAGTACGGCTGATGCCCAGCTCCTCTGAAAGTTTTCTTTCATTCATCACACTTCCGGGCTGATACTGCCCCATTAAAATGCCTTTTTTTATTTCACTGTACACCTGATATTTATATGAAAGCTGCTTCTGCACCATATGTATTTATCCCCTCTCCCCGAATCGCAG
Organism: uncultured Lachnospiraceae bacterium; assembly: GCA_944384125.1. Lineage (GTDB taxonomy): Bacteria > Bacillota > Clostridia > Lachnospirales > Lachnospiraceae > Otoolea. The sequence continues at coordinate 49,180 of CALWSF010000015.1, forward strand.
TTTAATATATAAACCATAATCCGTCATACGCTCCCACAGCGGTCATAAATATTTTACAATTAATTTTCAACCTGCTTTCCGAACACTTAAATATTTCTGTAAAACGACTCAATTATATATTAAAGCTACACTTTCCTGGACTGTAACACAGCCCAAATAAATTTGTCAAGCTATTATTAACCATACGTACTCCTTCAAACCTTCACACAGACATGATACCGTATTTTTCCTTGCCAATTTCCATCAGTGATGATATAATTAACTACAATTGCGGTTATAAGACCGTACTCATACGCGACTGACAGGGCATCTGGCTGCCGGGTCATGCGCTACTATTTACGGAGGGGTATTGAAATGACAGTCACGAACATACTTATTATAATTCTTGTTATCATTGTCGCCGCTCTGATTGCACTGTATTTTCTGAGAAACAGAATGCAGAAGCGACAGGCAGAACAGCAGACGATGCTTGATGCAGCCAAGCAGACGGCATCCATTCTGGTTATTGACAAGAAAAAGCTCAAAATCAAACAGTCCGGTCTTCCAAAGGCGGTTATTGAACAGACGCCCTGGTATGCCAAGTGGGCCAAGCTTCCCATTGTAAAGGCAAAAGTTGGTCCCAAAGTTGTCACATTGATTGCGGATGAAAAAGTTTTTCTTCAGCTTCCCGTTAAAACAGAAGCCAAAGTTACAATAAGCGGCCTCTACATAACGGAAATCAAGAGTGTGCGCGGCGGCGTTCTTCCTCTGCCGAAAAAGAAAAAATTCCTGGATCGTTTCCGGAAAAATAAATAATTCAGACTGCAGAAGAAATGTTTCTTTAAAAAACCGGAGTCTTCTCTGTAATACAGAGAGGCTCCGGTTTTTACGTGGCGTGTAATATGCCTTGCATCTCAGACATATGTTCCCTCAATTAAGCCTGTGCAGCACCATCTTAAATCTCCGCATCCGAAAAGGCCCGCCATAAGCGGGCCTTTTCTATGTAAATCTGTATTGATTACAAAACAAAAATCCTCTGAAAACTCCTGAACAGTCAGATGTCCTACTGCCATTTTGAAGTATCCATAGCGCCTTCACTCTTGGCAACAATGCAGGTTCCTGCAATATCTCCCGTTACATTTACAGTTGTTCTTCCCATATCGAGGATAACATCAATACCGAGGATCAGAGCATAAACAGAAGCTCCGATACCGGAAGATACATCCAGTCCAACCATGCCCATAGCGGCCATAAGAAGGATAGGACCGGAACCGGCAACGCCGGCCGTACCTGTACTGGCAATGGTAACTGCAAACACAAGCAGAACCATCTGAGGAATAGAAAGTTCAATGCCCGAGGCAAAAGCCACCGTAAATACCGCAATTACCTGATAATACGCTTCTCCGTCAAGGTTGATCTGGGAACCCAGAGGAAGAGTAAAGCCACAGATACTTCTCGGCACACCCATCTGCTCTTCTGCTGTACGGATAGATACCGGTAATGTGGAAGCGCTGCTCCTGGTTGAAAATGCCATAAGCATAACACCGCGCGCTTTCTTAAAGAATGTGATCGGATTGAGCTTTGCAAAACTCAGCGCCGCTCCATAGACAAAAATCAGCTGGAACAGATATCCGAGATAGCAGAGTCCGATAACAACGGCAGCTGCGCTCAGGAAACCAAGTCCCTGTTCCGCAAAAGTAATGGAAATCAGCGCAAACACACCGATCGGAGTGTATTCGAGAACTCCCTTTGTGATGCAGAACATGATCTCCGCTCCGCCTTCACAGAATCTGTAAACAGTAAGCACAGCCTCCCTTATCCGATCATCACTGCTGTCACGGAGCGCCGAAATCGCGAAACCGAATATCACAGAAAAAATAAGTACCTGTAAGTAGGAATCTCCTGCAAACGCTGCAACTATATTATCCGGAACCATACCCAGAAGAAATTCGCTTACCGCCGGCGTCTGCAGTCCTGCATTTGCAGTGTTTTCAACTGTTTCCGTAAAGACCATATTCTGACCTGGCTTGAAGATGTTGGCAATAATTGTTGCAGCTGACGCAGCAAAAACAGTGGTGCACATATAATAAACGAATATTTTGGCAGCAACCCGCCCTGTTTTCTGAATGGGCATTGCTCCCACACCCATAACAATTGCGAAGAAAATAAGCGGAAGTACAATCATCTTCAGCAGCTTTACCATCAAGGTGCCAAGAGGCTCAACAACCGCTATATCAGGTCCTCCATATATTTTACCTTTTCTTTTGGAAGAACACCTGACTCCAGAGGAATCCTGAGGTCTCCGGTCTCCTCACACGCATAGGGAAGTTCTGTATATATCTGTGACACCAGGCGCGAAACAGCATCCGGCAATTCCCGGCGCTCCGGGCGCCATGATCCGATTGCAACAAAACATTTTCCACGAAGGAGATCCTCATCATCAGGATATACGGGATCTGTCGCCTGTGTAGCGGAGATCAGTATATCACTCTGTTTTACAAGCTCATTTACAGAGCTGCAGGCATGAATCTGTATATCAGGCCGTCCCAGGCGATCAGATAATTTCTTTATAAATGCCGGGTAATCCTTGTTGTACCCGTCAAACAGATAAATATCCCTGATGGGGCGAACTGCACATGCATACAAAATCTGATGAAGGCCCTGCATTCCGCAGCCTACCAAACCGACACTTTGCGCAGACTCAGAGGCCAGATAACGAATTGCCACGCCTCCTACCGCTCCTGTTCGCATGGCAGTCAGGACACTGCCGTTCATAATAGCACAGGGAAGACCTGTATCTGCCTCATTCAATATCATAAGGCCATTCAGATATGGAAGACCTCTCTGCGGGTTGTCAGGAAACTCCGCCAGCATTTTTGTGCCGATAAACTGTTCCAGAAAACATGGCATGTAAAGCATCATATTTTTGCCGCGAGACGCAATAAATCTGTCCGGCATCGTATAATTTCCTTTTTTGTGGATACTGTACGAATCCTCAATGGCATCCATGACATCATCCAGAGTAACGGCTTCCCACATCTCCTCTCTGGATAAAACCTTCATCAAATCCCTCCAATTAGATTTATTATTAATCAATATTGATTAGCTTGATAAAATATTACAATACACGGTATTATTTGTCAATATTATTATTGACCAAAATATCATTTTATGGTATATTGATTATACACAACTCATATATGAGCTGGCAGAGCGCAAGGAGGAAATACTGTATGGGAAAACAGGCACCAAGTATATTTAACGATGTAATCGGTCCGGTAATGCGCGGACCATCCAGCTCTCACGTGGCCGGGGCCGCCAGAATCGGAGATTTGCTGCGTCAGCTGGCAGAAAATCAACTTAAAAAGGTTACAGTCGATTTTGATATCAACGGGTCATTGGCAGAATCCCATGAAGGTCACGGAACAGACATGGGATTTGCCTGCGGAATTTTAGGCATACCACTCACAGAGCCCTGTGTGGACCGATATCAGAATCTTATGGAAGAAAGCGGTATTGAACTGCAGTACCGGATTTATGATTACGGCGCAGAACATCCCAATCATTACAGAATCTGTGCCATGACGAATGCGGCAGATACAATCCGCATGGATGCCGTTTCCACAGGTGGGGGCATGATCGAAGTGACAGCACTGGAAGGCTGCCCTGTTTCCGCTCTGGGAGATACTTATGAAACATTCTTTTTGATTTCTGCAGACGAAACTTCCATTCCGGAAGCCACAAGAGTGACAGAGGAGGCAGCAAAAGAAATCTCCTCTCTTGAAAACCTGACGGTTACAGCAGGAGAAGGCATCTGTGCCGTTAACCTGAAAACCTCCTCTGCTATGACTGAAAATGAGCATGCGGCAGTTGAACACAGTCTTTCCGCTAAATGGAATATTAAAAAAGTTTATTGTATGACTCCCATTCTTCCAACCCACTCCTCAGCGGGAAAAAGTGTTCCTTTTAAAACAGCATCTGAACTCCTCTCCTACAACGAGGATAAAAACCTGCCTTTATGGAAGCTGGCTGTACTGTATGAAAGTATCCGGGGAAATACGACAGAAGAACATGTGATTGCACAAATGCATGAACTTGTGGAAATTATGAGCCGCGCGGCTGCGGAGGGGCTGGCCGGAACTGAGTATGCCGATCGGATTCTGCATGTTCAGGCAAATAAAATGCAAGAAAAACAGGAAAAATTAGTGCCGGGAAGCGTAGTAAATGATATAATCAAATACATAACCGCCATTATGGAAGCCAAGAGCGCCATGAAAGTAATTGTGGCAGCACCTACGGCAGGCTCATGCGGGTGTCTGCCGGGAACTCTTCTGGCACTGGAACACAGCCTGGGACTGAGCCGCGAAGATACAGTACGGGGGATGTTTGCCGCAGGAATGATTGGAATTATTTTTGCCGAGCTTGCTACGTTTGCCGCCGAGGTAGGCGGATGCCAGATGGAATGCGGCGCCGGCAGCGGAATGGCTGCAGCCGGAATAACCCAGATGATGGGAGGTACGGCAAAAGAATGTATTGATGCGGCATCCGTAGCTTTACAGGGACTGACGGGCCTGGCATGCGATCCGGTTGCAAACCGCGTGGAAGTTCCGTGTCTTAACAAAAACATCGTGGGAGGAATGAACGCACTGAGCAGTACAAATATGATTCTTGCCGGTTTTGATCGCGTCATCCCTCTGGATGAGACAATTCGGGCCATGCTTGATATCGGCCTGAAACTTCCGCTGGAGCTCAGATGCACATTCGGCGGTTTGGGAAAAACGGAGACATCCCTGAGAATCAGAAAAGAACTGGAGCTCAGGCGGAAATAATATAAAAACGGAGAAAATATGGTTAAAAAAGAGTACGATTTTGAAATTCTGCAGGCACTGAATCAGTATGGTGCGCCTGCAGGAGCAGTTTATCTGAGCAGTGTAATGAACATTCCGCCTGCCAATATCGGCAGAGCACTATTTCAGCTGGAAAAACGCGGGCTGGTACAGAAGGTACAGAACAAAGGAAGAATTATAACTGAGCACGGAAAACGGTATCTGGAGCAGTACGAAGCAAAAAACAGTAAGATCATGATCGCCAATGATCTGATAGATTCCGCAGAGGCAAACAATATTGAATATCTTCTGGAAATTATGGAGCTTCGGAAACTTCTGGAGGGATATACGGCGGAAAACTGCGCTAAGGTAATAACAGAGAAACAGTTCCATGAGCTGGAAGGAATACAGATCGACTACGTTTATGAGCTGCGCCACGGTCATGCGGGCCGTGAACAGGATCTCGCTCTGCATCTGAAAATTGCGGAAATCTGCGGAAATCGTACAATTGAAAAAGTTCTCAGGCTTATTTTAACGGACAATGACACATATGCGGAATTTACAAATGCTGCCGTTCAGCTTCACAACCTGCGTCAGAACGAGCATGGCAGAATCCTGGAAGCCATAAAAAACCGTGACGCAGCAGCATCCCGATATGAGATGGAACAGCATCTGAACCGTGTTGTGGAAAATGTAAAAAATACCATAGATACAAAAAAGCACAGTAATGAATAGGCTGCGAAAAGGCGCACCACAGGTAAAAACTTATCCGCGGTGCGCCTTAACATATGTTCTTCTTTTTCAGGATTAATCGTTCAGATTTAGCTTTGCAGTTGCTTTCGAACAGACCTCAATATCGATCTGACACTGTGTGGCAGACTCATAATTGATCTCCAGCGTGTAATCGATCTGTATATGAAGTTTATCTTCTTCTTCACTGATGCGTATCCGATCCGTGGCCACTCCAATCATCATCTGTCCATAAGGAGTTATATAGCAGCTTACATTCGTCTCATGCACCCGGAACATCATATGTGCTCTCGTACCGCCGCTTTTTATTATATCCACCTCATCACTGCCGGCTTTTATGGTATTGCGGATTACTCCGCCGTCTTCATCCATCAGTTCCTCATATATAACATAATGCTTCCCGTTTTTATAATAATAATTTCCGCCTGTGATGACTGACAGGTTTTCAGTCTCCCCTTCCATCAGGTGAGCCCCGGTAATCTTTACGAGCACATCTTTTGTCATTTTTCAATACTCCTCAATATTTATCTGATCCGTATCTTTTACTTCCCTGGGGAGAATTGCCTTTGCAAATCTCGTAAAGTTCTCAGCACGATCACTGACAAAAAACTGATACTGCTCTCCCCACTGCAGCCCTGTCTGTTCTCTGTCATTTTTACTTTCACAGTTCAGCCCAAGCTCTGATAAAAGTCCTTTAAGCTCCACTGCTGTCTCATAAGCCGGATTTACAAGCGTCACTTCCTCTCCCATAATGCGCATCAGCGTGGAGCGCAGCAGAGGATAATGTGTACATCCCATTACAAGGGTGTCAATATACTTTCCCTTAAGGCAGGAAAGATACCGGGAAGCTATTTCATCTGTAACTGAATCGTGGAAGAGGCCCTCCTCAACCAGCGGAACAAAAAGCGGGCAGGCTTTTCCGATAACCTCCACTTCAGGCCGTATGCGGCATATTTCCTGAGTATACACACCGCTGCGTATTGTAGCCTCCGTTCCGATCACGCCTACTTTTCCATTTCTCGTTGCCTCAGCCGCAACCCGTGCCCCCGCATTGATCACACCGAGAATCGGCAGATCCAGCTCTCTTTTTACCGTATCCAGCGCACAGGCCGAAGCCGTATTGCAGGCTATCACAATGGCCTTGACGTGACAGCTCTTCAGAAAACGGATAATCTGACGAGAATACCGCAGCACCGTATCCTGGGATTTGGTTCCGTAGGGCACCCGCGCCGTATCGCCAAAATAAACGATCCTCTCTTCAGGCATCTGACGCATAATCTCCCGTGCAACTGTCAGCCCCCCTATACCGGAATCAAATACTCCTATGGGCGCATTTCTGTCCATACTTTCTCCTTCCCTATGAATCAAAACGATGGATTCCATGCTCTATCAGTTTTGTTACAAGTTCTTTTTTGCTGACACCTGCCGCTTCAAACAGCATGGGATACATGCTGATAGCTGTAAAGCCCGGCATCGTATTGATCTCATTAAAAATCACTTCGCCGCTCTCAGTAACAAAGAAATCGACGCGTGAGAGACCATATCCGTCCACGGCCCTGAAAATCCTGACTGCAGCTTCACGTACCCTCTCTGCCGCATCTCCCGGAAGCGCAGGATTTACCACTGTCTTGGATTCGGCATTGTTATACTTCGCGTCGAAATCATAGAAATCTGCCGCTGCCAGAATTTCTCCCACTCCGGAAGCTGTTACCTCTTCACAGCCGTTTCCGAACACGGCACATTCTATCTCATGTCCCACAATCATTTCTTCAACCAGAAGCTTTCTGTCATGGCAGGCAGCTTCCCGGATTCCTTTTATGAGTTCCTCCCTGTTTTCTGCTTTTGACACTCCCCGGGATGATCCCGCATTGGACGGCTTGACAAACACAGGATAAGAAAATCTGCCTTCTATTCTCTTCACAATTCCGTCCATATCCGCCAGTTCCTCGCGAAGAACCGGCTCATAATCAGCCTGCCTTACCCCTACACGATCGGCAATAATTTTTGTATACAGCTTATCCATTGAGACCGCAGAAGCCAGTACACCGCATCCCACATATGGAAGTCTTGCCAGCTCAAACAGGCCCTGTATCGTACCATCTTCGCCGTACAGTCCATGAAGCACCGGAAATGCCGCATCAACATGAACCTTTTTTACCTGTTCGCCGTCTGAAATAATGACACATTTTTCTGTGGCATCCGGAGAGAGGATTGCGCTCTTCTTTCCCTGTCTCCAGCTCTCATCACGAATCTCATCGACTGACTCGACCAGCAGCCATTTCCCCTCCTGCGTGATACCGATTAAAATAGTATCATAGCGCTCTCTGTCTATATTTTCAATTACGTTTACAGCCGACATGCAGGAGACAACATGCTCCGATGACTGCCCGCCGAAAATAACCACTATTTTCTTTTTCATTATTCAATCCGCCTTTCCCGACCCCTCCCCTGCAAAGTACGGCCGGATATTCTGATCCTGTAATTCACAGGCTGTTTAGATTATATCACAGCTGTCAATACTTGGAACAGCCGAACAAAAAAATACCGGTTAACAAAGCTGAACTTTTCCGGCTGACGGCACATTCCCATTTCACAGGAGGTAATACAATGTATTCTTTTTATTATATGAAAGCAAAACGCGTTCTGGCTCCGGCCTTTATCTGTTTTTTTACCCTTTCTTTTATTCTGTTTTCCATGCTTGCTGCCCGAACTGCCCAGGAAGCGCTGTCCGGTTCACTCTCATCCGGCATTCTCAGATTTCATGTCCTGGCCAACAGTAACTCATCCGCTGATCAGGCCGTCAAGCAGGAGGTATTCCGTACATTACTCTCTTCCATAAAAAACGGAACGAAAGAAGAAGGCATTACCCATCTGACAAAAGAAAATCTCCAGGCTTACATACGCCGGCACCGTTCAGATCTGGAAAAAACAGCAGAAAATGTTCTTGCAGCCCACGGCTTCTCCTATTCCGCATCCGTTCGTCTTGAACGCTGCTACTTTTCCACCAGGCAATATGCGGGACTTACCTTTCCCTGCGGCACCTATGATGCCGTGCGCGTCCTCCTGGGCGAAGGTTCCGGAAAAAACTGGTGGTGCGTGCTCTACCCGCCGCTGAGTTTTTCCGGTTCGGGAGCCGTAGAACAAACATCTGTCCCCACAGAAGCCGGAGAAGAGCCACTTCGTCTTGTGCCCGGCGATCAATATGAGTGGATGACAGGAAAAAAGAAAATTCTGTTTGGCAATGACTCTCCGGAGCCGGCTCATATATTCGAAAATATTCAAAATGACGATACAACAACCATACGGATTAAATCCAGGCTCTGGGAATTTCTCACGGAAAAAAAATAAGCATTTTTCCGAAAGTCTGCCGGCCGCAAAACATATGAATCGCACAGGAAACTGTCAGAAACAGGCGGAAATGCCGTCCGATTGATGCAGTCATTTCTTCTGTGTATATATTTCCGGCAGAGCAGAAATGAATCTTAATTTATGTGCCTGTAAAACTAAACTAATTTTCAGTTGCGCAAATTCCGTATAATCATTATAATAATTTTAATTATTATATTTTTACTGAAATAACCAGAACACTGACAGGATCCGGCTGTTGACACATATCTGCATTAAAACAGGAGGGCATGTGCTTTGTCCTCCCCTTCGCAAAGAAAAAGCTGACGGGTATTTAACCCCAGAATATACAAATAAGGAGATAAAACAATGAGCATTCTTTCCCGATTCACAGACATCGTATCCGCAAATATCAACGCTCTTCTGGACAGGGCGGAAGATCCTGCAAAAATGGTCGATCAGTATCTTCGCAATGCAATGGAGGATTTTGCTGAGGTCAAAAAGGAGACTGCCGCCGTTATGGCAGAAGCAAACCGCTGCAAAAGACTGGTAGATGAGGCAACAGCGGAGGCGGACAAGTATGACGGGCTGGCCCGGAAAGCTCTGACAGCCGGCAATGAGGATGATGCCCGCGTATTTATCACGAAAAAACAGGAGATATCCGGTCGTCTGGCAGACCTGCTCCCCGCATACGAAACCGCAAATGCCAATGCAGAGAAAATGCGCCAGATGCATGATAAACTTCGTGATGACATCGAAAACCTGCGGGCCCGGAAAAACAGCATTAAGGCTACCATGGCCGTCGCACAGACACAGGAACGCGTCAATAAAGCGGCAGCCGCCATGTCCGGGACACATGGATCCATTGCGGCATTTGAGCGCATGGAGGAGAAGGCCAACGCAATGCTGGATCGGGCATCCGCGGCCGCAGAGCTGGAAGCCGGAGCCGGGGATGAGGCTGCAGAACTCGCGAAGAAATATGAGAGCGGCAGCGTTTCTGTAGATGAAGAGCTGGCGCGCATGAAACAGGAGCTGGGACAGTAATGGGGCGGGGCGGCGCAGGTTCCTCCGGTGGCCGCAGTTCCGGCGGCGGCAGCCGGGGCGGATCCCGTTCATCCGGAGGACACCGCAATTCAGCTTCCCGTGGCGGCTCATCTTTTTCCGGACGGGGCGGCTCTTTATTCAGAACCCCGCCTCCCGGAACTGCATACCGCACGCCAGGGCGGAGATATATGCCCCCGCCTCCTCCGGGCCCCTATCCCCCCAGAGGCAGCTATTACCGTCCCCGTCGACATGACGGATGCCTCACAGCTGTTACCGGATGTATACTGGTAATGATAATTATTTTTCTGCTGTTCCCACGTTTCCTGCCTGTTGGAAACTTTTCTGACTGGTCCCTGACAAAATCCACTGTAGAGAGAGAACCTCTGCCGGCCAGCGAAGTCATTACGACCGATTATTATGAGGATACAATCGGATGGATAGAGAGCGGCAGCAGACTCGAAAAGGGGATGAAAGAATTTTTCAGCAAGACAGGGGTACAGCCGTATTTGTATCTGACGGAAACGGTAAACGGTTCTCCGCGCCCATCTGACGCGGAGATGGAGTCCTTTGCAAACAGCCTTTATGATGAATTATTCCAGGATGAGGGACATCTGCTGGTCGTTTTTCAGGAATACAACTCCGATTCCAACTATTTTGTCTGGTGTATTGCAGGCCGACAGGCAAAAACCGTATTTGATAATGAGGCGAGAGACATCTTTTATGATTACATCGACCATTATTACGTCTCGGATCTGGATACCTCCGACTACTTCTCCACAGTCTTTGAAAAGACTGCGGACCGCATGATGCAGGTAACGCCAAATCCACTGGTAAAAATTGTCGCATATATTGTCATTTTCGCAGTAATTCTCCTTGCTTTTCTGTGGTGGAAAAAGGCGAAGGAGCAGAAAAACCGGGAAGCCGAACAGACGGAACGCATCCTCAATGCAGACCTGGGCGAAAGCTTTACGGATCCAAAGATAAAAGATCTTGAAGAGAAGTATAAATGAGCTTTCTGCACTTTACATAGCCTGCGGATATATCCGGAATTATAAAAGACAAAAACTTTTCGGTGCTCCTCAAAGCATACGAAAAAAAACATTCCGAAAGCACAGTTTCACATTTCTATAATAAACAGATAGCCGGAGGGAAGTGCCGCGCAATTATCCATAACTGATGATTGCGCGGCACTTTTCGCATTTTAAAAATATTGTGCTGCCTAAAAAACAGCAAAGCGGCTCCGCCAGAACAGAATTATGAATTGTGGCGGAAAAAAATTATATGCTGCCCTGTTAGCTGCCGTAGATTGCGGGGTTTTTTATTTTAGTATAAAATGACACTTATTAGGAGGAAAAAAGAATGTCGCTGTTTTCAGAAGAATTAAAAAGACTGGTAAAGCTGAAAAAAATTTCCGTCTATGATATGGCAAAAAAATGTGAGATCGACCATTCATCTTTGTATCAGATAATAAACGGAAAACGCCTTCCGGCTTCTGAAGCAATTGTAAGGCATATAGGAGAATATTTAAAACTTTCTCCGGATGCTCAGACAAAACTGCTGGAAAAATACCGGATTATACATATGGGAGAAGAAACCTATTATCGAAGACAGTATGTAAAAAAATTCATTGAAAAACTTGATATTCAGGAAAAGGAAATGTTTTCCGTAAATTATCAGATGACAGTCAAATCAGAGGATAGCAGCTCAGATTGTATTTCAGTTACAGGAAAAGAAAATCTAGATCGAGTCATGAGCAGAATTATTATGGATGAGTCGGGAAGAAAAGGCACCCTCAGGATTATCTGTCAGGGGGAATATGAATTTTTATTTTCTCTGCTTTGCATGTACGGAGAAAACAGAGATTTTACTGTAGAACACATTTTATGCATGGAAAATGCCAGAGAAAACAGTGATTGCTATAACATTCAAATGCTTTGCGGCGTAGCGCCTCTTCTAAAAGCTAATTTTACATATATACCATATTATTTTTACGATTCTGTTCAGGCCCATTATGGAGTCATGAGCCTGTTTCCCTGCATCCTTTTAGGCAGCAGTGAAGCATTACTGTTTTCTGCAGATGGTTTCAGGGGACTCCTGTTTCATCAGGAGTCTTTGCTTTGTTTATTCAGCGAGATCTTTGAAATGTGTAAAAAAAATGCAAATCCTCTCCTGGCGAATGGATCTGATGTAGAGCGGGTCAGAGATATCACAGAAGAAGGGCTGAGCAATCAGGAAGTTCAGAATGCTATGGAAGCATATGTTCTTTGCCCATGTGTTTATTTTGGACATTTATGCGACAGTAAGATGTGGTTGAAAATTTTAAAAAAGGACATTGCCAACCGGGCAGAACTGGAACAGTTCCTGAAGGGAGACAACACAAAATTAACATCGCTGGCACACAACATTAAAATATATTCTTTTTTTACAAAAAAGGGAATTGAAGACTTTCTGGAAAACGGACATATTGTAGATCCATTCAGTGTTTACTGTGAACCATTGCCCGAACAGGATCGCATACAATGTCTGAAAAATGTTTTAGAAGAAACAGAAAAAGAACGGATGGAAATCCGACTTTTAAAAGAACACAAAATTCACATGGATCGTGATTTTTACATTGTTTCTATCTCCGGATTATTGAATTGTGTCCTGAGAAAAAAAATGGCATTTACGCTATGATGACGATCAGGGAACACACTCTGTATCATGCGATCAGTGATTTTATGGCTGCACTGAAAGACAGTGATATGGTGGAAACAAAAGAAGAAACCATAGAATATCTGAAAAATATTTTGAATCAGAAATAAAAATATGTGAAAGAGAGGAAGCAATATGACTTTGACAGACTATGTCGGAAGTGTATACAGGCTTGAGATCGAAAGTTATAAACAGGTTCTGTTAATTAACAGGCTTCAGGCAGAGCTGAAGCGGACTCTTAATCCAGAATACCGCCCCCCCGCAGTCTCTTCCGCGTTTTCATATATCTGACATATTTACTGCGGTTTTATACTTTGCGGGCTGTACATTGGCTGGCGGATTTGCCGGAATAGCAGCAGCTTTTATTCCTCCGATCGCTGCAGGTATTCTGTTCCTTCTTACGGTATTTTTTGGTGTTTCAACTATGGAAGCTGTCGAAAAAATATATGAGACAAAAGTTTCTTTTTTCCCATTCATGATCTGTGGAGCTGTAGTTGGGGGAATTCTAGATATTTCAACTATAATATCAAAAATTTCCAAACGTAAAAAAATAAAGAAAGAAAACAGGCAGATTGCTAAAAAGAACTGTCAGGTTGCAGAATACTCTAAAATCTGTGCGGCCAATCTGCATGCGGAACTTAACCGGGCAATTCCATTATATAATCAGACACTGTCTATTCTTGAGCAGCTGTATAACCAGGGAATTATTTATACAAAATACAGAAGCCTGGTACCAGTCTCTATGTTGTATGAATATTTGACATCCGGAAGATGCTCTTGTCTGGAAGGGGCAACAGGCGCTTACAACCTGTATGAGCAAGAAATCAGAATGAATTTAATTGTCAGCAAACTGGATGATATTATAAATCGTCTGGATCAGATTCAGGAGCATCAATCTATGCTTGCTCATGCAATTCAGGAAAGCAATCATATTGCTCAAAATGTTTATAACTCTATAATAAAATGTAACTCTCAGTTAAAAGAGATTACAGAAAATACAGAATCAGCAAATTACTTTGCACAAATATCTGCAACGAATACGAGATACATTGCCTGGTTTAAGAATAATTAAATAAAAGTACAGAACGTAAAAAACGACATTGTACATTAAAAATGAGATGAAGTCGTAAGATATGTGGGGGCAGAGATGAAAAAGAACAGCAGAACATTTGTTATAACTGCAGCAATTGCTGTGACGCTTGTTGGAGCAATCGGGCTTGCGAATTGGAAATTTACCAGACCGGGAGGGAATCCTTCCACTCCATTTATATTATTATCAGAAGGATTCACAGATGACAAAATTATGGATGAAGATTCGGCTTTAAAAATAATCGAAGAAGCCATAGTAAAATCTGGATTAAATAATTCCAAGCAGGAGTTGAACAGCAGTCGGACAGATACAGTTCTCGGGCATACATATTATCGCTTTCAACAGACGTATATGGGATATCCTGTATATGGAAAATCCGCTGTTGTTGCCGCAGATGAAAATGGCAATGCGCTTTTAATGACAGGCAATATTTCTTCTGTTTCTGAACCTGTGGGGCTGAAACCGAAGGTCACTTCTGAAGAGGTCGTGGCTTCCGTTAAGGACTATATTATCAATAACTTTGACTGCAATGATCGGGCCCAGATAGACGTTGTTCCTTTCGATTCTGATGCATTAATAATTTATCCGGAAAACGGTACATCGAAACTGTCTTATGTAATTGAAGCCTGCTTTAAATCAGAATATGAGCCTGGTTATTATGAGTTGATTGTCAGCGCCGAAACGGGAGAGGTTCTGCACACCAGCCCTTTGCTTTATGAAGCTGTCGGATATATGGCCAGCGATACTGACAGGGAAAATGGTTTTCCGGTATTTGAATCGGACAGCGGGTATTATCTGTGGGATATCAATGAAGATTTTTATGTGCTCAATTTAAATAATCAGGACAGCAAATACTATTTAAAGGATATATGGAACAGATATCTGAAGGATGAACATGGCAATAATTTCCCCATTTACCAGTGGAGTAAAGCGGAATTTGTGGTAAGCGACAATGAAGTCTTTGGAGATACACGTTCTGAAAAAGATAAGGATTACGAATCAGGCGCAAGATTATTAATTAACACCCGATTTGTGGCTGACTTTTTTAAGAAACTGGGTTTTCAGAGAAATAACCGCTTATATCTTTATTACCGGGATAATTATGATGATGGGAATAATGGTCAGGGCGGGATGTTTGCCAATTCCGGTATTATCTCAATGGGAACGAATACGGGCGTTGATAAAATAGATGTTCTTGCTCATGAATTTACACATTACGTATCTGTAAATATTGTAAACTGGTCGGGCAAAAATCAGACAGACAGCATTAACGAGGCAGTTTCAGATATTTTTGGAGAAATTATAGAATCTCAGTACAGCAAAGCAGAAATCGACTGGAAATTCAGTAATTTGCGTAATATAAGGACACCAGATGGGAACTGTATTTCAGATTATGCTGATTACACGGATACGCTGGATTGTCATGATGCAAGTACGCTGATTTCTCATGCCGCTTATTTAATGTGGAATGGTATCGATGGTGCAGGAGCTTTTGAACCATTAAACACGGAGGAACTGGCAAAACTTTTTTATGAAACATTATATGTACTACCACAGAATTGTACATTTTCTCAGTTCAGAACCCTGATACAGAATGTAGCTGAATATCAGAATCTTAGCGACAGGCAGAAGCGATGTGTATCAAACGCATTTTTTCAGGTGGGCATTTCTCTTACAGATATGCCGGCCGATATGAATCATTTCGCCGTTCAGGTATATGGAACAGGTGGTTTGCCATATATTAATTATACGCTCTGTGTCCGGCATGGAGAAAACGAAGAAACGTACAGCGGCGAAGAAATTAATGAGAAAGGAATTGTATTTCCTGAAGCGGGAGAATATCAGCTGACGTTTACAGACAATGCCGAGAGCAGTAACCAGACAGTTGTAACCGTTCTGGCAGTGGAACGCGGCGGCAGTCAGGAAATGCCGGTATTTACCTCATTTGGCGTGAAAAGATCGGACGGCCCTATTGAAGAACCCACTGGAGAAACAGCTGAAACGGAAAAACCAGACAGTGTACCGCCTTATAAAGACACAACAGAAATCAGCCTGTATCTTGAAGATTATGAACAACTGACAGATATTCTTGATATGCAGATGACAGATTACTGGCAGTTTCCGGACTCCAATTCATATGTAAAAGATCAATTTTATTTAGAGTGGCTGAATCATACATGCAGTATGAAAAATAAAGGAAATCCAGATATAAAATTATATGGTTCTGATATCGGAGACAACATTGCACAATTTGATAATGCATTACAGGAAAATGGATGGATAAACACTTATTCTAATGATGAGTTTTATGAATACATTGCAATCATAAAAAATGTACGCTACATAGCTGACATATATGTAGATAAAAACAGGAACGTTAATTCATGGTATCTGAATAACTGGCCGGAGGGAGAGGGCGTTGAAGAAGCCTTTTTGCAGCTGGAAAAAGAACGGATCGGAGAACTCAGCAAAGAACAGCTGGAACATATCCGGAAAGTACTGGAAGTTCCGGATGATCTGCCGGTAGATACAGTGCAGTCAGAGCCATATTACTGGACGGGTACAGGTCAATGGGTTATTCCGGTAGCTTTTTATTATCAGGAGAAACTTGTAGCGGGGGTCAAGGCAAATGCATATACAGGGGAGCCTTTAGCGGATTATCTAATGTATTCTCCTCCCGATACTCCGGCATCACAGCCGGCACAGCTGGAAGCTTACAGTGACGAAGAGCTGTGCGAAATGGCAAGAGCTTACTATGCAGCCAGGAATTCATATGTTCCTGCCGGAATACAGGTAGAGAGTACAGACGGAAATATGGTAAGAATTCAGATTTATGAATCCATGGAAGATCATATAGCTACATATGACTGGTATACGGTCGACCGATATACTGCTGAAGGAGAAGATTTCCTGGGAGATCCGATCAATCTGAAAAATCCGTAGGAACTTAGAATAATTGAGCAACTCATCATGATCATGTTTATTACGGAGGAAAAAATGGACTATTATAATTTAACTACGCCACAGAAAAACATCTGGAATCTTCAAAAATATTATGAAAATACAGCCATAGGAAACCAATGCGGAGCAATTTTTTATGAAGGAAAACAGGATCCTGAATTGTTAAAACAGGCGATATGTCAGTTTATCCAAAATCAAAGTGGTATGCGCCTGCGCTTTCTTGAAAAAAACGGACCGGTTCAGTATATTTCCAAAGATCTGGAAGACATACCGGTTAAAACATTTGCATCCATGGATGAATTTGATATTTTTGCCGGGGAATTTGCTCAGAAACCTATTGGCATCCACGACACGGCAATGTATCGATTTGTCATTTTTCAGACAGAAAACAAGACCGGCATACTGGCCGTTTTAAACCATCTGATATCAGACGCGTGGACATTCGGCATAATGGCCAATCAGATAGACGCAGCCTATCACAATATGACAGAAGGCACATGTCATGTGCTCTGGAAGGAAGATTACACCGAGTATATACAATCTGATAATCATTATCTGTCATCAGAAACCTATACAAAAGACAAACTTTACTGGGAACAAAAATATTCCGTTCGGCCGGAAAAAAATATTATGAAGATAGCTCCGCCCAAAATAGAAAGTATCAAAGCAGGCAGAGTCACGAAAACCTTATCCGCAGATTTGAAATATCATATTGAAAAGTATTGTGATGTGCATCGAATAACCCCACCGGTCTTATTTGAGACAATACTCATTATTTATCTGTCCCGGATCAATCCTGAGAATAATTCTATAACCATCGGCGTGCCCGTTTTAAACCGCAAAAACGTCAGAGAAAAAAGAACAGCAGGAATGTTTGTGTCAACTATGCCGCTTACCGTTAATGTAAAAGCGGATATGACGGTTATCGAACTTGCAAACCAGATTGCCGGAGCGCATATGGAAATATTCAAACATCAGAACTATCCTTACTCCGACATTCTGAAATCAATCAGAGAAAAACATGACTTTTCCGGCAATCTGTATAATATTATGATCAGTTATCAAAATGCAAAAACGGATACCGGAACAGACACAAAGTGGTACCCCAACGGATACAGTGAAATCCCCCTTATTATCCATATCGATAATCGTGACGGGCATAACAGCTACACGATTAATGTTGACTATCAGACAGCTGTATATGACGATGAAAAAGAAGTCATGTTTATTGTCGACAGGCTGGATTATATATTAAAGCAGATCATGGATGAAACGGCGAAAACAATAAAAGATGTTCTGATTGTACCACAGGCGGAGCAGAACAAAATTATTGAAGAGTTTAATGCCACACATATTGAATATCCAACAGAAAAATGTATCCATGAATTATTTTCGGCGCAGGCCAAAAAAACGCCCGATAAAGTCGCTCTTGTATTTAAAGACAAAACACTCACTTACAGACAGCTGGATGAAATATCGGATTCACTGGCGTATTTACTGGTAAAAAAAGGAATAAAACCGGGAGATATCGTACCGATTATATCAAGGAAAAGCTGGCATGTAATCATGGCAATCCTGGGCATATTAAAGGCAGGCGGAGCATATATGCCCGTAGATCCGGATTATCCTAAGGAAAGAGTGCAATTTATTATAAGCAATACAAAAAGTACCGTGGCATGTGTATTGGAATACCACGAAAAAATAAATGAGATAGAATTTATAGATTTGGACCATGCTGCAAAGCAATTCACTTTAAATAATTATAAACTCTCATTTGTAACAAAAGCTGTTAATCCGGATAATTTATGCTATATTATTTTTACATCGGGCTCCAGCGGACAGCCGAAAGGTGTTATGATAACACACAAAAATTGAATATTCTTGTGAGGGAGGTTCTTCCGCAAATATCCGTTTTCTGCCTTTAAACATTGTCATGCATATAGTATAAT
>CALWSF010000016.1 GCA_944384125.1 uncultured Lachnospiraceae bacterium
GCCTTGCACAGACCTGGCTCTTATTCTCTGCAAAAAAAGTGCTGCCGCACTAATTATTTAGTGCGACAGTCCCTTTTTTACAAAACAAAGTAATATATTTAGTAAACTATTTACAAATATTCAAATATAAGGATAAAATATTTAGTAAAAATATTGACGTTAAGTAAAAATAATGTTATCATTGCAGACAGAAGCCACATAAATCGGAGAAACGGAAAATTTATCTTTGTGGTAATTTTCGGGGGAAGAATATATAGGGCGCGGATAGCAGATGGGAAAGGAAGGGTAAAGAGACATTGAGCATTGTTATAAATAAGAAAAAGGATATTTTTCTGCTGAACACCAGATCAGTCAGCTACGCCTTCGGGATCGATGATCAGGGTCTTATAAGGCATCTGTATTGGGGAAAGAAAATTGATTCGGTGGAAGATTTTGAAATGCCGGTTCTTACAGAGGTTTCAACAAATGATCCGGTTTTTGAAATTACCAGAGAAGAGTTCCCGGTATATGGAGGTCTGCGCTACAAAGAACACTGCCTCAGGGTAGTCTTCGCGGACGGAACCAGAGAGATCGTGTATCAGTACTGCGGATATGAGACGGACCGGACAGAAGAATACGAGGAACTGATTATCCGGTTAAAGGATGTCCGCTACGATTTTGATATGAATCTTCATTACAGAATTTATGAGGATTATGATCTGATGGAGCGGAGCGTAACAGTGAAAAATGGGACAGCTCAGCGTATTCAGATTGAAAAGCTTCACAGCGGACAATTTCATATTCCCTATGAAGGGCTGAATTTTTCAAACGTACATGGACATTGGGGAGCTGAGCAGCAGCGTTTTACCCAGAAGGTAAGCTATGGAAAAATTGTGATTGAAAACAGAAGGGGAATTTCCACACACAATCACAATCCCTATTTTATTCTGGACAGGAATGCGACTGAGACTTCAGGAGATGTGTATTTTGGAGCACTGAGAATGAGCGGGAACTTCAGCGGTGTGATTGAGCAGACGCAGTATGGAGAGACTCTGGCACAGATTGGACTGAATTCTCATGATTTTATGATGGAGCTTGAACCGGGAGAGGAATTTGAAGCACCGGCAGTTATATGCGGTTATTCAGAAAGCGGTTTTGAGACGATGTCCCGGAATCTTCATCATTTTGCGCTGAAAAATATTCTGCGGGAGGGATACAGACCTGTTCTTTATAATTCATGGGAGGCGACCGGATTTAATGTTAACAGCCGGGAACAGATAAAACTTGCAAAGAAGGCCAGGGAAATCGGAGCAGAGTTATTTGTTCTGGATGACGGCTGGTTCGGGGAGCGGCATGGAATTGACAACGGCCTGGGGGACTGGTATGTCAATGAAAGTAAATTTCCCAACGGCCTGGATGAACTGATTTCTGAGGTAAAAGCGCTTGATATGAAGTTTGGCATCTGGGTGGAGCCGGAGATGGTAAATCCCAAAGCACAGCTTTATCAGAGTCATCCTGACTGGATTTATCATTTTGAGACAAGAACCAGTGATACATCCAGAGGGCAGTATGTGCTGAATATGGGGAAAAAAGAGGTGCAGGATTTTGTATATGAGATGCTGGATAATCTCCTTACCGAATATGAGATTGACTATATCAAATGGGACGCCAACAGGCCGATTTCTCAGCCTGGCATCAGGAGAGACATCTGGTACACTCATATCGAAGCTGTCTATGAGATTGTGAGAAAATTAAAGAAAAAGCATCCGCAGGTGCTGTTTGAGGCATGCGCATCAGGAGGCGGAAGAATTGATTACGGAATTCTTGGAATATTTGATGATTTCTGGACAAGCGACAATACGGATGCATACGATCGTCTGTATATTCAGGATGCATATTCCTATATTTATCCGATTAAGGCCATGCGGGCCTGGGTAACTGACTGTCCGAATTTCCTGTCGGGAAGAGAAATTCCGCTGAGATTCAGATACCACAGCGCAATGATGGGTACACTTGGAATAGGATGCAACATCCTTAAGTTTACGGAAGAAGAGGAGAATCTTTCAAAAGAAATGATCTGCCGGTATAAAGAAATCAGGCCGATTGTTCAGGAAGGAGATTTTTACCGGCTGGAAAATCCGTCCGAAAACAGATATTTTCTTTATGAGTATCTTAAGGGAGATCAGGGGCTTATATTTGCGTTTCTTCCACAAAGCAGAGTGGGACACAGGGGGACAACGATCCGGCTTCGCGGTCTGGAGGAAAATGCTGTTTATACACTTAAAACAGAATTTGGGGAGATTACCAAGAGCGGAAACTATCTGATGAATTTTGGAATGAATCTCAGCCTGACTGGGGATTATGCAAGTATAATCATTCCGTTTGAAAAGAAAAACAGGGAATAAAAGGCTGACTGAAGATCAGGCAGCCGGAAGGAGAAGGTAATGAAGTTATCAAATTTTACTAAATTATCATTTGGAATAGGTGCACTGGGAAAAGATTTGTGTTATGCAATTATCTCATATTTCCTGATGATTTATTTTACGGATACAGTTGGCCTTGCGCCGTTTTTTGTGGGAAATCTGTTTCTTGTAGCCAGGGTGTGGGATGCATTTAATGATCCGATGATGGGATTTGTGGTTGATAATACCCGGACAAGATGGGGAAAGTTCCGCCCGTGGATTCTGATAGGAACAGTTTTAAATGCAGTTGTTCTTGTATTCCTGTTTAAGCGTCCTCAGATGGAAGGAGCGGCGCTTTATGCGTACTATTCCGTTATGTATATCCTCTGGGGGATGACATACACGATTATGGATATTCCCTACTGGTCCATGCTTCCGTCTCTTTCTTCCACCAAAGAGGAAAGAGATTCCATGTCGGTTATTCCACGTATCTTTGCCAGTACGGCGTGGCTTTTAATGGGAGCGTTTGCACTCAAACTGGTAGACAGATTCGGAAATGGAGATACAGCAAAAGGATATTCATCCCTGGCGGCTCTGATTGCAGTCATATTCGTTATTACCACCATTATTACCGTTGTTTTTGTAAAGGACAGAAGCAGCAGAGATGCAGTATCGGGCAAGAAAGCGGAGAGAACCACAATTAAGGCCGCCCTTCATGTAATTGGAGCAAATGATCAGCTGAAAGTGTACATCGGCGTCGTTCTGGCGTATAATCTGGTTGTACAGCTTGCAGGCGGCGTTGCTATTTATTATTTCAAATATGTTGCGGGGGACGAGAATCTGTATTCTGTATTTACAACAGCGGCATCTTTTGCGGAGATAGGAGCACTTTTTGCATTTCCTGTTCTTTCCAGATTTCTGTCCAAAAAACAGGTTTTTGCCATTGCCAGCTTCAGTCCGGCAATCGGTCTTGTGGCTCTGATTGTAACCGGCCTGAGTATGCCGACCAATATTCCGATTATTATTGTCTGTGGTATCCTGTTTAAATTCGGTTCAGGTCTGACGCTTGGTGCGACAACGGTTATGCTTGCGGATGTTATTGATTATGGAGAAGTAAAGCTTGGAACAAGAAATGAAAGTATCGTTGCTTCTTTCCAGACTCTTCTGGTAAAAACTGCTTCGGCGGTAGCCGGATGGCTGATTGGAGTGGGTCTTACGATTGTCGGCTTTGTAGCCAATGTTGAGCAGACGCCCTCTACGCTTATGGGTATGAGAGTTCTCATTGGTGTAATTCCGTCTGTGATTACAGTCCTTGCATTCGTAATTTATGTGAAAGGATATAAACTGGAAGGTGAATATCTGGAAAATATTATGAAGCAGGTAAAAGAGAAAAAGGAGAACTGATTATGTGGCTTGGTGTTGATTACTATCCGGAACAGTGGGATATTTCTTTTCTGGAAGAAGATCTGGATAATATATGCGAGCTGGGATGCAATTCCATCCGGATTGCGGAGTTTTGCTGGCATCTTATGGAAAAGAAAGAGGGAGAATATGATTTTTCTTTCTTTGACCATGTCATCGAGAGGGCAAAGTCCAGAGGCCTTCGCATTATAATGGGAACTCCCACAGCGACTATCCCGGCGTGGCTTGCGAAAAAGCATCCGGATATTCTCTCCGAGTTTGAAGACGGTACGAAGCGTACATTCGGAGGACGCCATGTATACTGCTTTAACAGCCCTGACATGTACGCCTATTCTGAGAAGATAATACGTGAGATGGCAGAGCATTATAAAAGTGAAAAAGCTATCGCAGCATGGCAGATTGACAATGAACTGGGACATGAGGGGAGCGATATCTGTTACTGCGCACACTGCCGGGATGCTTTCCGGAAATTTCTGCGTGAAAAATTTGAGGGCGATATCAATCAACTGAATAAGACGTACGGCACAGTTTTCTGGTCCCAGGAGTACAATGATTTTGATGAGATTCCTCTCCCGACAGCAACGATTACTACTCATAATCCGGCGCTTCGTCTGGACTGGGAGAGATTTCGCAGCGAGAGTATCGTAAAATTTGCGGATTTTCAGACTGACCTTTTGAAAAAAATAATTCCGGATGCTGTGGTAATGCATGATTTTCCGGGCGGAGGTCTGGGAAAGCATGTTGATTACTCAGCTGTGTCAAAAAATCTTACACTTGCAGCTTATAATAATTATCCTGTGTGGGGAGGACAGAGAGAGCCTCTGAAGCCGAATGAGATTGCATTTGGGCTGGACTACATCCGCGGTCTGAAACAGAAAAACTTCTGGATTACGGAAGCTATCATGGGGGCTCAGGGACATGACGTGACCGGATTTGCACCGCGGCCCAATCAGGCAAAGCTGTGGGCATATCAGGGTATGGCCAGAGGATGCGAATCCCTCTTTTTCTTCCGGTATCGCGGTGCATCAAAAGGAGCGGAGCAGTTCTGCTACGGAATTCTTGACACAGACAATGTGAAGAGAAGGAAATTCTACGAAGTGCAGAGCTTTTTTACAGATATCAGAAAGTATGCCTCCGTGCTGGAAACACCGATCAGAAGTGAGGTGGCAATCGTCTACGATTATGACTCTCTGGCTGCATTCCGCATACAGCGCCAGAGCGTTCTTCTGGACTGTGAAGCTGAGATGAAAAAATTCCACAAGACGTTTTATGATATAAACGTTCCTGTGGATGTGATTCCGGCGGGCAGTGATTTAAGCGGATACAGGGTGCTGATTCTGCCCCAGATGATTGTCACGCAGCCTGAGTTTCAGAGACAAATCAGGAAGTTTGCGGAGGACGGAGGAACGGTGGTTCTGACTTTCCGCGATTTTGTAAAGGATGCAGACAATAATCTCGTATTTGGCAAACGGATTCCGGTGGATTTTGATGATTTTGCCGGGGTATACGTTACAGAGACGGAAAGTCTGCAGGAAGGTCAGGAATTTCCGGTGGCGGGAGAGGGGGACTTTTCCTGTACAGAGGGAAACGGCGGCATTTTCAGGGATCTTCTGGTATCAGAGAGCGCGGAGGTGCTTTTTTGCTACAATGATATTTTTTATAAGGAATACGCTGCAGTTACGAAAAAGCAGCAGAAAAAAGGATATGTATATTATATAGGCTGCGGGCTGGAGGAATCGGTGCTTAAACAGATTATGAGGAAAATCGCGGCGGAGCAGGAAATTTCCTTTGAACACTCGGCGGATGGAGTGGAGGTTGTATACCGTGGAACGGGAAAGGGGAAAATCCGGATGCTGATGAACCATAATCCTTATGAGGTTCAGAACGCAGATATAACACTTGCGCCTTTTGAATGCAGAATTATGCCTGACGGTAAATAGTGGTTTGAGATATTCGGAAGACAGAATAAAAGATTAAAGAAGAGAAAAACCGTAACGGAATACTTCCCGGGAAGATTGAATCTGCCCGGGAGGTATTTTCACTTTTTGTGCCAGTCAGCACTATCTTATATGGTCTCTGTGAGCTGAAAATTTACAGCTCTGTCGATTGCTCCTTATCCTCCTGTGTGTCAGGTAATGCAGAAGCGGCTTTTTCTATCATATGTTTTTTCCACCGTTTTCTTTTGCAGATAAGAAGGATCAAAACGACAATGATCAGAACAGGTGCCCATATGGGGCTTGCCGATATAAGGAGAATAAACAGGTTGACAGCAAACAGAGAAACAGAATGGAGACTTTCTGAAAATCCGGTTTTGATTCTCTGCCCGATTGTTTCCGGCGCGGTGGGGGTAAAGCTGGTTACTTCACTGATATTCAGTGAAACTGTACTGTAATTAACCTGATTGTCATAGAGGCGCAGCTGGGATTCCAGAGACTCCAGCTCATAGCGTATATCGGACAGCCGTTCCTCCAGTGAGAGGATGGATTCCAGAGAATCAGCTTTTTCCAGGAGCTCCCAGATTCGTTCCTGTTCGATGGTCAGTGACTTTTTGCGGCTTTCCACATCGGAATACTGGAGCGTTACGTCCTGTGTGCTTTCAGTTTTATTTGTGACGTTGGCCCCCTGTTCCACTGTGTCCATGAAAGTGTCAAGCATATCGGCCGGTATGCGTGCCACGATACAGGCATGGCGGGGGATTGGCTCATTATTGCGGTTGGTGCGCTGGCCGGAGATATCGGACTGTTCCGTATAGCCGCCCAGTGAAGTTATGCGTTCTGTAACGGATGTAATCAGAGTATCGAACTGATCCGTTTCAACATCCATATTTACATTGCGAATCAATTTTCGCTCTGAAGCGGAAACGGAAATTTTGGAAGGGGCTTCTTCAGCCGGACTGTTCATGTCAGAAACAGCCATCTCGGAAAATCCGTTTTCCGCAGAAGATACGCTGTCGGCCGCTGCGGTCTGTGGGGCTGCCGTACTTCCTGCTCCGCACCCGGCTGTGAGAAAGAGCATGGCACAGAGCATAGCAGCCGCGATATTTTTACGGTGCCAGAAACAGTATGGATTTTTTTTCATATCAATTCCTCCCTTTTACGTGCCGCCGCAGAAAGGCGGCCTGAAAACAAGTGGCTGCAGCACTTTTTCTATAGTCAGATTATAAAATAACGGGGTTGTGTCTTCAATATGAGGAGGAAAAAATTAAGGAAACGGATGATTAAATTAATAATTTACAGAAAACTTACTTTTTTCTGTGAAGCAAAAGCAGAAGACTGCCGTACAGGATGACAAGCAGAAATGCCTGTGCCATTACCTTCAGAAAATCAGCGGGAAGGTTTTCAAGGGCAGGGTTCAGGGAGGGGAGAAGAGCTCTTAGAATACCGATTGAGACGGCAAGGCACAGCACCGGCTTTACGATCCCCTGTCCGGCCTGAAGACGGATGTCCGCTTCCCCCGACAGTGTATGAATATGGAGAAAGGCCAGAACCAGTTCACTGACAAGAAGCGCAAAAAGGTAGGCCTGAATTCCGTACACGGGAATGAAAAATACAACGATAAAGAGAGTCAGAAGCATGGAGACGGCGTGGTGGAAGAAAACAGAAGAGGTTTTCCCGAGGCCGTTCAATATGCTTCCCATTGTGGTGGACAGGTACATAAAGGGGCAGAGCCATGACAGGACTGCAATAAAAAATCCGGCTTCTTCATTGTGGTATACAGTAAGCCCCAGATCGTCGCCAAACAGGGTAAAAAGTCCGATGCACAGGATACCCATATACAGGCTGTAGCGAAGCGCCATGGAAATAGTTCTTTCTATTTTTCTTCTGTTTCCGGCGGCCTGAGCTTCCGAGACGGTGGGAAGGAGTATGACGGCAAGAGAATTTGTTATGGCTGAGGGAAACAGAATAAAGGGGAGAGCCATCCCGGTAAGGACGCCATAAATACTAAGTGCTTCAGCGCTGCTCATGCCGTATGAAATAAGTTTGTTGGGGACAAAGATGGCTTCCAGGCTCTGCAAAACACCCAGAATCAGTCTGTTCCCCATAAGAGGAAGGGCCATTGCCATAAGGGGGGCGGCCAGTGGCATCCGGAATAAGGGTTTATTTATCTGTTTCCTGTTTCCTGGAACTAACTGCTCTCTGTCAGGATTATATCCTGTATCTTCTGCCGGAGAAGGCGGGGATGAAAAGCTGTATGCCAGAAAGCTGAAGATGGCGGAACCGGCCTCTCCGATAAGCATTCCCCATACGGCAAGAGAGACTGATATGGAAATTCCGTTGGAAGAGCATACATGTGCGATAAGAAATACGGCACTGATGCGGATACATTGCTCAATGAGCTGGGACAATGCCGGGACAGCCGTTTTTTTCCGTCCGTAATAATAGCCGCAGATACAGGCGTGGATGGCAGAAAATGGGATAGAAAGTGCCATGACGGGGAGCAGGGGGGCGCACCGGGGTTCAAGAAGAACGCGTTCTGCCAGAAACGGAGCCAGAAACCGGATGGAGACAGCCAGGAGCAGAGCAATGCCCAGAGAAATTGAGAGCCCTGTGTGAAAAAGCTCCCGCCCTCTTTTTTCATCCGCAGCTGTCAGCCGTGATATGGAGGTCTGGATAGGGCCGGCGCAGAGTGCAAAGGCAATTCCGTGTATGGGAAATATCATCTGATAGATTCCCAGGCCCTCCGCCCCGATGGCCCTGGAGAGAAAAATACGGTAGAAGAAGCCGAGAATCCGGCTCAGAAAGCCGGCAGTGGTCAGAAGGAGAGTCCCGGCAATCAGAGGATTACGTTTCATGGAAGCTCCAAAAAGGGAATTTATAAATTATATTTATAAGTCTGCTGCTGTATGACGGGCAGAAGGAAAAGGAATGAAAACAGACAGGAGAAATAACAGATAGACAGGAGAAGAGGGATTGAGTATACTTATCTGGGAATAAGCGGCAGGGAGATTATGCCGGTAAAACGAGGTAGAGGTATATGTTGGAGACAGCAGTTCTGGGCGGCTTTATTGCTGCTCTTGCGGTTTGTGTAGTGTCCGGGGTGTCAGTGGTGTGGGCACTTGCCGCCGGATATGTGATATTTTTCAGTTACGCCGTGCTCAGGGGATACAGACCGGGGGAGGTTTTCAGAATGTCCCTTCGCGGAGTAAAAACGGTCCGGAATATTCTTATAATATTCGGTCTGATTGGCCTTATTACGGCGCTGTGGCGTGCAGCGGGGACAATTCCTGTTATCGTGTGCTGGTCCGCCAATTTCGTAAATCCGTCGGCTTTTCTTCTGATTGTATTTCTTTTAAATTGTCTGGTATCCGTTCTGACCGGAACATCTTTTGGGACAGGCGCAACCATGGGAGTAATCTGTATGGCCATGGCAAATGCGATGAAAATAAATCCGCTCCTTACCGGAGGTGCCATTCTTTCCGGTATTTATTTCGGAGATCGGTGCTCGCCTGTTTCATCCAGTGCGAATCTGGTATGTGAGCTGACAGGTACAGATATATATGACAATATACGGGGGATGATAAAAACATCTGCGGTTCCCTTTGCTGTTGCCTGTATTGTCTATTTTATGATGGGGATTTCGGCGGAAAAGGGCGGAGAGCTCCCTGATATAAAAGCGCTCTTTTCCGGGAATTTTTCTCTGAGCTGGCCTGCGGTAATTCCGGCTGCGGCAATTCTGATCCTGTCTCTGTTCCGTGTCCGGGTAAAAAAGACAATGATAGTGAGTATTATCTGTTCCGTGCTGATTTGTTTTTTTCAGCAGAAGATGAGCATGGGAGAAATTCTCAGTACAGCCGTTTTCGGATACAGAGCAGCGAATCCCCAGCTGTCCGCCATGCTGGATGGAGGAGGGATTCTTTCCATGGTAAAGGTTACTGTAATTGTCAGCCTTTCATCCTCCTATGCGGGAATATTTGAGACTACCGGGCTTTTAGATGGTCTTCAGAAAAAAATCAGTGAAGCGAGCCGGAGGATCACTCCTTTCGGAGGTACTTTTCTGGTTGGAATTCTGACATCCATGATAGCCTGCAATCAGACGCTGGCAGTGATGCTGACTGCTCAGCTTTGCAGGGAGAGCGAGCCGGATGCCGGCCGTTTTGCCATTTATCTGGAAAATACTGCTATTATTCTGGCCCCGCTTGTCCCGTGGTCAATTGCCGGGGCTGTTCCTCTTGCGGCAGTTGGGGCTCCAACTGCCAGTGTGGCGGCTGCCTGTTATCTGTACATGGTTCCTCTGTGGAATTTTTTTGTATCTCTTGCAGCGCGCGGCCGAAAAAAAGAAAGGTCGTTATAGAAAAGTTTGTGTTTTGCGGGAATTTCTGGCTGCCTTCGGGAAGAGGGAAAAAACGTGAAAAAGATATAGTAAAAGTTTGAAAAGCGTGATAATATAAGAAAAGGCGCAGTGCGCCGGCCCTGTATGCGGCCCGGCGGCGCGAAAACAGAGAGAAAGGATTGAATAATACCATGGAGATAACAAAGAAAACCACAATGGGCGAGATGCTGCAGTATGATATGGGAATTGCATATGTTCTTATGCAGTCCGGTATGCATTGTGTAGGATGCCCCTCTTCAATCGGTGAGTCCCTGGAGGAGGCATGCGTGGTGCATGGTCTGGATGCGGATCAGGTTATGGCTTCCATTCAGGAATATCTGGATACAAAGAAGGAAAGCCAGGAATAATATGATATAAGGCGGCCGGAAGTTCCGGTCCGCCTTTTTCTGTTTAAGACGGCAGTCAGTTATCCTGCCTGATTGAAAAAGCCCGGCATATCTGCATATGCCGGGGGAAATGGGGAAATGTTCCCTGTCTGACAGGGATGGGGGAAGATAACCTCCGCTGTGATGTGAGTTTTTTATCAGACGGAAGTAAAATGGGAAGGAGTCCGGCTTTAAGACCAGAGCTCCTTTTTTATTTCAGTCTCTGTCTCCGGATATCCCAGTTCAGCTGAGATCCGGTGGAGAATAATGGTCCGCTCCCCATTTGAGAGGGAATCCAAATGACGGCGGGAAGAGGAGCCGTTTTCTGCTTCTGTGTGATGTGCAAACAACGGGTGGTGCTCCTCTTCAGGTACGTTGTAATAAGCCTGATACAAATTGTAATGATAGTAATCTGATTTAGATTTATTTTCGATGATCTGTCTCATGATATATCCTCCTGAATAAAGCTCCGCATTTTTCTGCCTTGACATCATCATATAGCAATATTATTATGATGTATAAGAAAAAAACGGGTTGTTTTTTTGATGGATCTAATATAACACGATTTTTCAGGAAAAACTATTCCCGGAATAGGAATAAGAGTATAACAAAAATACAATATTATAAACATATTTGTAACTGTCTTATAAATGTAAAAATGAAGGAGAGTGCGGGAATGTATGTCAGAAATCCGGAATATTTTCTGATGACGGTACGGGAAGGAAGTATATCCAAGGCGGCCGAAAAACTGTATCTGTCCCAGCCTTATCTGAGTCAGTGTATCGCAAGGATGGAAAAAGAGCTGGGGGTTAAACTGTTTGACCGGAGCCATGTGCCGCTGAAGCTTACGGAGGCGGGAAAGCTATACCGGAATTATCTGGAAAATGTCGGGGTAATAACAGGGCGTTTTGAATCGCAGATGTCAGAACTGAGGAGCGGTCACAGGAGAATTCTGAACGTGGGTATGACGCTGTGGCGCGGCTCCGTGCTTCTGCCTGATATTCTGCCTGATTATTCTGCGGCGCATCCTGATGTTCAGGTTATACTCCATGAGGAGCACACAGGGCGGCTTGCAGAGCTTCTGCGCGAAGATAAGATAGACTTTGCCCTTATGAATATGCCGACGGATCTGGATGATTTTGTTTATGATGTGGTTATTAATGAGAGACTTCTTCTGGTAGCCAGCAGAGAACATCCTGCGGCAAAGGGAGCTCAGACATCGGCGGATCATCCCGTTCCCATTGATTTGAAGAAGCTCAGGAAAGAACGCTTTATTCTTCTCCAGGAGGATCAGGTTATGGGTCACGCAATGAAGAACCTCTTTGCCAAAATGGAAATGGAAGTCAGTGATGTTCTGTATACAACCAGCAGTACAACGTCGGTAAACCTGGCTGCAAGAGGATTCGGGCTGACTTTTCTTCCCGAGGGGGGAATCCGCCATGCTGCCCATGCAGATCAGCTGTCCTTTTTTACGGTAGATAATCCGCCTTTTTCCGTACCCCTTCTTTTTCTCTATAAAAAAGATGGATTTGTTTCGGCTCAGGCCAGGGATTTTATAGATATGGTAAAAGATTACTATGCAAAACTGAGGGAGAGACAGGGAAGATAATGTATTTTAAAAATGGCGGTGCGGAACGTGGACAAGGCTGCCAAACTGGGGTATAATAAGGGAACCCGGTAGAGGGACGGCTCTTAAAATTTGTGCAGTGGGAAAAGGATTTTCTCGGGGAGGCGCAGATGTATACATATGAAGAACTGAAATGTTTTGTGGACAGGTGTCGGCGGTGTGCTCTCTCAGAAACGAGAAAACATCCTGTAATGGGCAGGGGGAATCTGAAGTCTCCGGTTCTGTTTATAGCAGAAGCACCGGGAAATAATGAAGATCAGGACGGTATTCCCTTTACGGGGCGTTCCGGAGTGATTTTTGACAGACTTCTGGCCGGGATTGGATTTAAGAGAGATGAGATATATGTGACTAATATTGTGAAATGCCATCCGCCGGGCAACCGCGATCCCGAGGCAAAGGAGCAGGAGGCATGTATCCCCTATCTGAAATATGAGACGATTCTTATAAGACCCCGTATGATAGTCTGCCTGGGCAGGATTGCGGCTCAGAGGATTATCCGGCCTGATTACCGGATTACCCGGGAGCACGGAAGTTTTCTGCTTCGGAAAAATGTGTGGCTTACGGCGGTTTATCATCCTTCAGCTATCCTCAGAGATGAGAGCAAAATGGCGGAAGCGGAGGCGGATTTTGCCGCGATCAGAGAAAAACTGGATGTGTGTATGCGGGAAAATGCATTTACACAGTGAAATAAGGAACCGGGAATAAGGAAAGCGGGGAAGATATGGATTTTTACAGGCGTATGAAGATTGTTTTGAATCGTGTTCCCTCCGGCAGAGTGATTACCTACGGACAGGTTGCACTGCTGTGCGGAGCGCCTCAAAATTCGCGCCAGGTTGGATTTGGTCTCCGGGAGGGACGGGCGGGCTGTGTCCCCGCTCATCGGGTTGTAAATTCGAGGGGGTTTCTGAGCGGAGCCGCCTCTTTTTCTGTTCCGGGTCAGCAGCAGATGCTGCTTAAGCGGGAAGGTGTCGAGGTCGAGGAGACAGAAAAAGGAGAGAAGGTTGATCTGAACCGGTTCGGATGGCGGTGGTCTATGGAGGAAGCGGATTCTCTCTACGCACTTTATCAGAAATCCGGGATATAAAACAGAGAACAAATGTTCTGTCTGTGCTTGCATTTGCAGAAGCAAATGAATATAATTAGAAAAAGAGTGTAATAACGACGGAAAACGGTACGAAACGGGAATTTGACTCTTTATTTGCAAAGCTTAAGCGGGAATTTAAAAGGTGGTAATGACATGGTAAAGACGAAAAAAAGAAGAGAGACAGAGACGTATGAGAAGTACTGGAAATTCACGGCCGCCCATACGGATATAATGGGTACAAAATTTAATAACTGTCTGACAGTCATCGTCTTTTTCATAGATAAAAACCTGCGGGCTCTGGAAGAAAATGCCGGAAAGAGAGAAGATTTTAAAAGATCAAGTCTGTATGCGCAGCTGCAGGAACAGATTGCGGAGGTATCGGGGTTTGAGGGCAAGGATCCTGCTCTGTCGGCGAGGAAGGTAATCAATCAGTTTGTAAAAATCGGATTTATAAATCCCCTGCTTCTGGGGTATCATCCTCTTGTCAGAAAATTTATCAATGCAAAGAGTGAAGAGGAGAAGGATATTATTTTTTCCAAGATATTTTACGAGAGATCTTCTCTCGCATCTGATGTCACAGTGGATCAGAGGGAATTGAAACACATTCATTTCTTTCTGAAAACGCTGGATCACAACGGCTCACTCAGCAGGGATGATGTGATGGCTCTGATGGTCACGGATATCACGAGATATCCTGCGGGATTTCTGACCCGGGAGCAGCTGGATTCCCAGTACCGCTATGCAAAAATATGTGAATTTGATGAGAGGAAATACAATCAGATTGATCATCTGAAAGGGTATCTCAAACATGTGGTTGATCTGAAGTATGACAGATATGAGGAGAGGTTCTGGTTTGCGGATGATCCTCAGATTGTGGAGCGGGATTTTGAAAAATCCTATGCCAGAGATGGTGTAAAGCACCGCATCTATAAGGAAGAGCTTAAGGAGGAGTCCCGTCTTTTATATGGAGCTTTCGTATCTTACCTGGATAAGAAGCCGTATAAATCCCTGATTGCGTCCCATATCAAGCCTCTTGTGGACTGTCTCCGGGAAGGGCGGGAGGATCAGGCATATGATGCTGAAAACGGACTTCTCCTGGATCCGACGGTGGATTCATATTTTGATAAAAAAGATATTTCATTTGATGATGAGGGAAATATTCTGTTTGGAAAGGCTGTTGCGCCGGAAATCCGGGCGGACCTGGAGAAATTCAGCCTGGATGCCAGGATTCTTACTGAGAAGAGAAGAGAATATCTTCGGTACCACAGGAGACTTTTTAATGAAAAAAACGGTGCCGGACAGCCAGGCGTTAGGGAGCAGGCAGCTGATGAGAGCGGACAGGCGGCTTATACATATATTGATCTTTTCTGCGGAGCCGGGGGACTGTCTCTGGGATTTGACAGGGCCGGGTTCCGCAATATTCTGGCAGTTGAGATAAATCCCAGGTTTGCTGAAACATACAGGAGAAATTTTCCTTCACACAGACTTGTGATTGATGATATAAAAAATCTGGACGAGGCAAGGATAAAAGAACTCATAGGTAAAGAGAATGTGGATGTTATTGCGGGAGGGCCTCCCTGTCAGGGGTTTTCCATTGCGGGAAATATCGGCCGGACTTTTCTGGAGGATGACAGAAACAAGCTGTTTCGTGAGTTTGTACGTTTTGTGGGTCTTCTGAATCCGCGTATTTTTGTTCTGGAAAATGTTGCAGCCATGGCAACGCACCGCAGGGGAGAGACGCTTCAGACAATTATAGAAGCATTCAGAAAAGCGGGAAAGGGCTACCGGGTGCAGTGCCGGGTTCTGAACAGTGCGGATTACGAGATCGCCCAGGAGCGGAGACGCACGGTTCTTGTGGGGGTCAGGGCGGATCTGAATGCAGAATTTTCATACCCTGAACGTTCCGGTGTGATTCGAACGATCCGGGATGCAATCGGAGATCTGCCGCCCCTTGAGAGCGGGGAAACCAGCAATGTGCCAAATCATACGGCAATGAGGCATTCCGCACAGATGCTGGAAAAAATGAGTTATGTAAAAGACGGGGGAGATCGGACAGATATTCCAAAGGATCTGAGACCTGCGTCCGGTGATGTCCGGAAGTATATCCGGTATGACAGCCGAAAGCCGTCCGTATGCGTTACCGGAGATATGAGAAAGATTTTTCATTATGAGCAGAATCGTGCTCTGACTGCACGTGAACTGGCGAGAATCCAGTCTTTTCCCGATGATTTTGTGTTTGAGGGGACATCCATACAGATTCAGCAGCAGATAGGGAATGCCGTACCGCCGCTCCTGGCGGAAAAAATTGCAGAAAAGGTTGAGGAGGCACTGAAAAATGCCGAAATACCCCAGGGTAAATTACATAGGAAATAAAGAAAAGCTGGCGGGCTGGATAATCGGCGAGCTGCCGGTAGCGTCTGGGACAGTTCTCGATTTGTTTGCAGGCGGATGTTCCGTGTCATATGCGCTGAAGAAAAAGGGATATGCCGTCATTTCGAATGATATTCTGTATGCGGATTATATACTGGGAAAAGCACTGATTGAAAATGACAGGTGTACACTGAAACCATCTGTGTTTGATATTCAGCCCCAAAAGGAGCGGGAGGAGAAACTTGAGAAGCAGTTTTCTTTTCTCAGTGAAAGGCTGTATTACTCCAGGGAGGTAAAGGAGCTTGCGCATCTGGCAGCTGTTGCGGAGGAGCTTTGCGAAGAAGAGAGGTATCTTTTTCTGGCGCTGATTCGCCGGGCCATGATCCGCAAACTTCCTTATTCAAGGATGAATGTTCCCTGGGATCAGATTAAGCTGCTGCGGAATGAGGCATACAGTTATGAGAAGTATGGGAGAAAGAGAGCGTACCACAACCAGACTTTTGAGAGTCATATGAGAGAAAATTTTGAGGATTATAACCGTGCTGTTTTTACGGGGCAGAGAAAGTGCACGGTCTTCAACTGTGATGCCATGGAGCTTGCAGATAAAACGGATTTTGTGGATGTAGTGTATCTTGATCCGCCGTATCCCTCAACAATGAATAATTATGATGCGTTTTACGGGCTGTTTGATAATATGTTTCAGGCCGGAAAAAAACATGCGGATTTTACAAGAAGGGACTGTTTTCTGGAAAATCTGGAGGAACTTATAAGAAAGCTCAGAGGGAAAACGGATTATATTGTGCTGAGTCAGAATACCAGAGTGCGCCCTGAACCGGAGATTATTGCCCGGATGCTGGGAAATTACGGACAGGTTTCCGTTCGTGAAAAAAAGCATAATTATCAGGTTACGGGTAAACAGAATAAAAATGGAAGCAAGGAGCTTCTTTTTGTGGTCAGAATGAATTAGGGAGAAAGAGATAAATGGAAAGAGAGATGGCCGGTGCGGATGTGAAAAAGGATGCAGAGGGAGGAAGCGGGACGGGGTCAGCGGGGAACAGAGCGGCAGTGGCGGAGATTCTTGCGGCAGGTTTCGGATGGGGAATAATCGGGATATTTTCCCGTTCCCTTTCCGAGGCGGGGCTTAATTCTGTTCAGATTACGACTGTCCGATGTGTTATAGTTGCGCTGGGAATGGGGCTTCTCCTCCTTTGCAGAGAACGGGAGAAACTGAGAATTCAGGCAGGAGATATGATTCTTTTTGCAGGTATCGGGCTGTTCAGTCTGATTTTTTTTAATGTATGTTATTTTATGACAATACAGAAGGCGACGCTGGCAGCGGCTTCTATCCTGCTTTACACGGCTCCGTTTTTTGTCCTGATTGCATCATCTGTATTTTTCGGCGAGAAGATAACAGGGCGGAAAGTCTCAGCCCTCCTTCTGGCCTTTGCCGGATGCGTGCTTGTGAGCGGATTCGCAGGAGGGCAGATGAGTAAAATTGCCGTTCTGACCGGGGTGGGCTCAGGGGTCGGGTATGCCCTGTACAGTATTCTCGGAAGTATCGCTCTCAGGAAATATGCTCCGTTTACTGTCATATTTTACGCTTTTTCAGTTGCTGCAATCTGTCTTCTTCCGTTTTCTGATCCCGGTAAGATTGTGCTTGCTGTGACAGGCGATGGAATCGTGTTTGTGAAGGCTGTTGCGCTGGGGATAGTGTCTACATTCCTTCCGTTTGTTTTTTACACGGACGGTCTCCGGCGCATTGAAGCGGGAAAAGCGTCCGTGCTTGCTTTTGCCGAGCCTATGGTGGCAACGCTGTCAGGAATCATTGTATTCGGGGAGAAACTGCGGTTTCAGAACGCATTGGGGATACTGCTGATTTTCGGAGCTATTGTGCTTCTGAATGTGAAAATCGGGGTTCCGTTCCGGTCTTCTTTGCGTTCTTAAAGCAGCGATCGCATATTTTAAACGGATATCCGACAGGCAGCATCCGGCCGCAGCTCTGGCAGCGGGCAATGTAGCTTTTCTTTCCTTTTGCGAGAAACTGCATGATGGTGGCTTCTGTCTTGGTCCGTTCCAGTTCCAGCCATTCTTCGTCAATTATTTTGTCAAATCTATGTGAAAACTGATAATACAGATCCAGCTTTCTGTAATACGTCTCAAATTTCTGCAGTCCCTGCTTTGTGCCGCAGTTTCGATCGGGATGTTTAAGACGCACATCCGCAGGATAGTTCTGGCAGTAGCGGAGCCACTGGGAGACGACCTGACGGTCATCAACGTCGATAGGACAGCTGATCATTTTATACAGGATATGCTTGTCCTCAAAACCGTAAATACTGTCACGGCATTTCTCAGCCTGGGCATAGAGGCAGAGTGTGTCATCGATACTGACCTTTTCAAACGGAGGTTCGGGTTCTACAGATTTCCAGACCTTCAGTATGACATCCAGCGGCTCGTCCAGATCCAGAAGAATCTGCGGAAATCCCAGGCTGACTGACGTTATGGAAGGTTCCGTCTCATTGAGATGTTCTTTTATATAATCCAGATTTTCCTGCCCGAGAGCATTGATGTACCCTGTGTCAAAGAGACCGAAGCGTCCGGCGCGTCCGGCTATCTGTTTGATTTCCGGTGTAGTCAGGCCGCGGCGGCTGCTGCCGTCAAATTTATCTGTCTGAACAAAAACAATTCGGCGCACAGGAAGATTCAGGCCCATGCCGATGGCATCTGTGGCTACGACCACCTTTGTTTTTCCGCTGGTAAAGAGCTGCATCTGGCGCCTGCGGATCTCGGGAGGGAGACTTCCGTAAATGACGCTGGCCTTTATTCCTTCCTCTTCCAGGCGGCCTGCCACATCGAGCACGGCTTTTTTGGAAAAGACGACAAGAGCGTCCCCTGCTTTCACATCTGCGGGAAAGGATAGGGGCCTGTCCTCGCAGATAAGATCGGTTTTTCTGTGATAACGGCAGATAGCAAAGCTGTCTCCGCACAGGTGTATTAAATGGGTAATTACCTGCTCGGCCGCAGGGCTCATGCAGACATGGATTTCCCTGGCTCTGAGACCGAGAATCGCCTTTGTCCAGCAATGCCCCCGATCCGGATCTGCCGTGAGCTGTGCCTCATCAATGACAGCGATGTCATATTCCTGGGAAAAATCAGTCATCTCAATTGTAGAGGCGGTAATGCGGCTGCCTTCATCGGCAATACATTCCTGTCCGGTCAGCATGGTGCTGGGGACACCGTATTCCTGCATCTTTTCGTATACTTCCAGTGCCAGCAGGCGCAGAGGCCCCAAATAGACGCCGCGGCCAGCCGTTTTCAGCCGCTCCAGTGCATGGAATGTTTTTCCGCTGTTGGTAGGACCGATATGAAGAATAAAGCGGCGGTTCATGGCCAGAGTCTGGGGAAATTCCAGTTCCGGACGGGAGGGGACCAGATCCATAATCTTATATTCAATAACGTATCTCTTATAGATCTGGTACAGTTCCAGAAGAGGACGGGTGCAGAGGTTACCGTTCATCTCTGTTTCCATATAATTGAGAAAATCAAGGGATATGTCGTCCTGCTGGGACGGCATGAACATAGCCAGATCCAGTCGGCAAAGTTCGGGAATCAGAGCTGTTTCAATTTTCTGGACAGAGGCGGCATCATTTGAACGGTAAGCAAAATAGGACATGTTTTTAAGCTGACGGTGCCATTCCTCCAGACTGCGGATGGTAACCTGATTATTTTTTGTACGCTTCAGGTTTTTCAGCATTCTGTTGAGCCGTTCCCGGTAGTCTCTGGGCCGGCTGGCAGAACGGCGTTTTTTCCGTCCTGCCTCCCTGTACTGCCTGATATAAGTCTGAAGTAGCTGGTTATGTTCAATCATGGTTGACGGATGCTCCTTTTATGCTTTAATCGTTCCTATTATCGCAGAAACCGTCGATCTGTGCAAGAGAAAGAAGCACTCGTACCCGCCATTTCAGATAAATCAGAAGGAAGAATCAGGCTTTATCGTTTAAAGGTTGTCTGGATCATATAAAAGTCCTCCCCCTCTCTGTGTTATTCTGATGTTGTGATATTGAATGGAGTTAGTATATATGCCCGGCCTTAATCATACTTAAGAAAAAACTTAAATGAAGTTAAAATTCATGCAAAAAAGAAAACGCATCCTGTTCAGAATACGTTTTCAGACAAAATCTGACTTTATGGATATATAGTGATCTTTTTATACAGGCAGATAAATTGTAATTTTCAGGGAATGTTCATCTTCTGTGGATGCACTGTATCTGCCTCTGTGGGCGTTTACTATGGCTGCAGCAATGGAAAGCCCCAGGCCATAGCCGCCGGTCTGAGAATTTCTCGATTTGTCAGTTCGGTAGAAACGGTCAAATAAATGCTCCAGATTTTCTCTGGAAATACAGGGAGTTGTATTAAAGACGGTAAGGCAGACAGAGTTTTTCTGTTTTTCCAGAGTCAGAGAAATACGGCCGTCTTTTTCTGAGTATTTTACAGCGTTATCCAGAAGAATGGAGATGAGACGTCTGATGGCTTTTTCATCTCCCCGCATGGAGAGCATCGGCTGTATTTTTCCCGTAATCTCTTTGTTCCGGGTTTTGGCAAGTGCCTGGAAAGAGGCAAGTGTTTCCTCGGCCAGATCGGATAAGGGAAATTCGATCATGTGATCCGGAGTGTGCTTTTCTTCCATGCGGGACAGAAGAATAAGGCTTTCTGTCAAATCTGCCAGGCGCTGCGTCTGGCTTTTTATGTCCCGTATCCACTCATTGTCTCCCGTATCCATTTCAAGAATTTCTGCGTCTGCATTAATAATTGTAAGCGGCGTTTTCAGTTCATGGCCGGCATCAGTGATAAAACGTTTCTGTTTTTCGTAATTTTCAATAAACGGTTTGACAATCCGGCCGGACAGGAATATCAGAAGGACGAGGACGGAAAAGAGGCCTGTCAGTGAAATGGAGATTCCCGTTCTGACAAAGGCATAGAAGGTATCCAGACTCCTCCGGCAGTCGAGAAATATGAAACGTGTCTCTGTACCGGAGGTGTGAACGGCATACCGGTAATAACCGAGGAAACCGCCGGATTTTCCGCTTTCATACACAGACTGCGCATATTCTATGGCGGTGTCGGAATCTACTGCCGCAATTTTTCCGGTATCGGATGAGATTACATTTCCCTTTTCGTCCAGTGTCACGGAGAAATAGCGAGATTCATATGGGAGCTCCGGGGAAGAAAGATGTCTTCCGCGGTGCGGCTCCTCCGAACCGGGGCGTGCTGTGCCGTAAGGCTCCGTTTTCGGAAAAACGCCATTGTTTTTTATAAGAATAGACAGTGTGGAATCTGCATCATCTGCAATTTTTTTATAATTCAGTACGGCAATGGTACACATTATAACAAGAATGACAACAAATAGCGAAAACATGGAAGCTGTAACCAGTTTAATCCGCAGTTTTTTGATCATTTTATTTCCTCCAGTGAGTATCCTGCATTACGGTTGGCTTTAATCAGAATATTGGCATTAAGAGCAGACAGCTTTTTTCGGAGATATGAAATATATACCCATACCACATTGATTTCCGCCTCACTGTCGTATCCCCATATTTTTTCCATAAATCTTTCAGAAGAAATCCGGTTTGCCGGATTGCTCATCAGAAGTTCCATCATCTGGAATTCCTTATTTGCCAGAAAATAACTTCCGGAAGGAGTAGACAGTTCAAACGTAGCACGGTTTAAAGTTACATTTCCCATCTGAAGACAGGAGCTGGTCTGAGATGAACTGATACGGGTCATGGCCCGAATCCGGGCCAGAAGTTCCCGGGAATTAAATGGCTTTGTGAGATAGTCATTGGCACCGGCATCAAGTCCCAGAACTTTGTCGTCAATCTCAGATTTTGCGGTCAGAAGGAGAACCGGTATCAGGTTTCCCTGCTTCCGGATTTCTTTCAGGACGGTTATCCCGTCAATTCCCGGCATCATAATATCCAGAATTACACCGTCATAGTTGTCAGTTTTCAGATATTCCAGTGCGGACTCGCCGTCGAATACGGCATCCACAGAATAATTATTGCGTTCCAGAATGGTAGTAAGTGCCTTTGACAGGGCCTTTTCATCTTCGGCAAGTAATAGTCTCATATTGTATCCTCACAGTGATTTTATTTGTCCCCGCTATTTTCTTCGGAAAATGAGAAATGCAGAAGCTGACGGATGTGTGAGAAAATGATTGGGAACATATCTATTATAGCTTAAACACTCTGCCTTAAACAGAGTTAAAAGGGGAAAAATAATGTATGGGAAATGTCTTGGAATATGTAAAACAACAGTTATGGAAAAACGGAGGATAAAGGACATGCAAATTATGTGAAATGGATTTAATATATTGCACTGTCATATGTTTTTGTGCTATGATAAGCGGAAATCCCGTAAAGAAGGAAGAAAAAGCTCCAGGGATCAAACAGAAAAAAGATGGAAAAGACAGCTGAAAAACAGCTGTCGGGTTTAATAAAAGGGGATGAAAAAATGATTTGTCCAAAGTGCGGTCATGATGCAGAGGGAAATTTCTGCAGTTTCTGCGGATCGCCGCTTATGCAAAGCGGTACGGCGGGAAGCCGGAATGGTGGAGAGGAGAGTGCTCCGGATCTGAAGAGCAGTCAGGATGGACAGAAGGATATAGGGCAGCGAAGTGCCAAAGCACCGGGAGATAATGAACGGTATAACAGTGGATTTTGGCAGGCTGAGGAGGAGAGGAAAAGAAGCAGTGCGGCAGGGAGTGCAGCCCGTCCGGAAAAAAGCCGGGGCTCTTCATCAGGAGCCAGAGAAGACAAAGGGGCACAGAAGCAGCAGAAGCAGATGGAAAAACGTATTCATGCTCTGGAGGAAGAGCGGGACAGACTTTCCAGAGCGAGACAGCAGGAGGAACGCCGCAAAAAACGGGAAAGCAGGCGCAGAGAGTACGGAGAGGAAGAAAAAATCTCAGAGAGCAGAAGAATGCGTTCTTCTCTGAGAGATAAAGAGGAAGCGGCATCACGGGATACAGATGGCAGAGAAGAAGGCTTTTCGGCTGTTTCAGCCGTTTCGTCCGGTGTGGCAGGAGTTGTGGTTCTGGTTGCGCGGGCGATGCAGATTATATGCTGTCTTCTGATGCTGGGGATGACATGGGCCAGTTTTCGTGCGTTTTGGTACGGGGGAGACGGTTTGGGGAATATTTCCACCCTTATTACCGAAAGAAATTATGGCCTGGCTGTTTATGTGGTATCAGCGTGTATTTCTGTGGCGATGGGGATTCTGTGGAGTCTGTGGATTATGTCGGGAAAAGCAGCCGGAGGCGGCATAAGGCTTAAAAAGTATGATACGGGTCGGGGATTTATACCGTTTTTGCTCTGCATGGCCGTGGTGCTGGCGGCCGGACCGGCATCCGTACTTATTTCTGCCAGGCCGATTGTCTGGGAGAATCTGGGAGATGGTGTATTTGCCGTGCTGGAAGCAATCAATACCAATCATGAATTTTTGCTGTTCTGCAGTCTTTCAGGAGCGATACTTTCCTTTATCCGGAAGGTTCTTCGCGTATAATCAGGGGACAAGCTCTTCCAGAGATCCAAAATGATACCCCATTTCCTCCCATTTTGTCAGTAATTCGTCAAGAATTTCAGCATTTGTACGGGAGGTGCTGTGAAGCAGCACAATTGCACCGGGGTGGATTCGTCCGAGGAGCTTTTTGAATGCCTCTTCTCTGGTGGGCTGTTTATCCTGATACCAGTCCACATATGCCAGACTCCAGAAGAATGTGGTATATCCCAGATCCCGTGCCATTTCCAGGTTTTTTTCACTGTATTTTCCCTGGGGAGGACGGTAATATTTTTTCATTTCCATGCCGGTTGTCTGTTTATACAGAATTTCCAGATCAGAAAGTTCTTTTTCAAAAGTTTCTTTTGTGGAAATTTTGGACATGTCCGGATGATGGTAGGTATGGTTTGCTACGGTATGACCTTCCTTAACCATCCTTTTTACGAGTTCCGGACTGGTTTCTATGTAATTGCCCACAACAAAGAAGGCAGCGGGAGCCTGATGCTTTTTCAGGGCATCTAAAATAGCAGGTGTATTTCCGTTTTCAAAGCCGGCATCAAATGTCAGATAAATGACCTGCTCCTCTGAATCGCCGGTGTAGAATGCGTTGAATTGTTTCAGGTAATCTTTGGAGGCATTTCCCTGCGGGGGAGCTCCTTCCTGTGAGAAACTGAGTCCCCAGCTTGCATCCGAAATAACCGGCAGGGCAAAAGAAGTACCGTTTATGAATTTCCCTGCCAGATAACCGGAAAGGTAAGAGGCAGACAGGAAAAGAGCAGTAAGCAGTATTTTTTTTCCGTGGGACAGTATGAGAGAGGCGATGGGTTTCAGCATAAAAGGGGTTCCATTTCTGAAGGGGAATTAGTAAAATATATCAGAACAGAGATTGTATTATTACTGAGTATTACACAGGACAGAGGGGAGAATATGGCAGTACGGGGAAAGACTGAGGAAAGCACGCATACACGGGTAAGAGAACCCAGAAAGTTTCGTGTGATAATGCACAACGACGATTATACGCCAATGGATTTTGTGGTTGAGATTCTGATAGATATTTTTCACAGAGAAAAAAATGATGCTGTTGCGCTGATGATGACGGTTCACAGAAGCGGAAGTGCTGCAGTGGGAGAATATTCCTATGATATAGCCAGTTCCAAAATACGGGCGGCATCACAGCGGGCGGAAAAAGAAGGGTATCCTTTCCGAATGACGCTTGAGGAGGCTTGATATGAAAGTAACGAAAGAAGTTGCGGATGTTTTAAATTATACATTCAGCGAAGCTGCGAAAGCGCAGTATGAATATGTGACACCCGAGCTTTTGCTGTACGCGATTTCCAGGCGCGCTCTGTTTCAGGAGGCATTTGAGAACTGCGGGGGAGATATAGAGCGTCTTCAGGATAATCTCAAAACATACCTGATGCAGAATATGGAAGTGACAGGAACTGTGGACAGGCCGGAAATGTCAGCCGGGTTTGAGACGGTCCTGATTGCCGCTCAGGAAACGGCGGATAATTGCGGGAAAGAAGCGGTGGAGCTTTCACATCTTGTGCACGGATTTTATCTGCTTGAAGAGAGTTATGCCATTTATTATATGGAGACGCAGGGAGTGGGAAAGACAGAGCTGCTGCGCGCTCTGACAGAGGCAAAGGAGGAACAGGAATCTCTGCGCCAGGAACGATTGGAAAAAACCAAAAGGAGGCTGCAGGGCCGGAATCAGAACGAAAAAACGGATGGCAGGAAAACGGTAATTGATGATTCTGAAGAAGAAAACGGCTTTGCAGAGGGCCGGGAGGACGGCAGCGAGCAGCGTTCAGGAAGCAGAAAAGACAGATGGAAGCGTTATGTGGTCTGCCTCAATGATCAAATCGATAAGGCCGCGCCTCTGATTGGAAGAGAGGATGAACTGGAGCGGACGATGCAGATTCTCTGCCGGCGGGAAAAGAATAATCCTCTTCATATAGGAGAGCCGGGAGTAGGAAAGACAGCAATTGTGTACGGGCTGGCGCGTCTTCTCAATGAAGACAGAGTACCGGAACCTCTTAAAGGAGCGAAAATTTTTTCTCTGGATCTGGGGAGCCTTCTGGCCGGAACCCAGTACAGGGGAGATTTTGAAAAACGTTTTGATGAGGTAATGAGAGGAATAAGCCAGCAGGAGAAGCCCATTGTCTACATTGATGAAATTCACAATATCGTAGGGGCGGGGGCTGTGGGAACAGGAAGCTTTGATGTTTCCAATATGCTTAAGCCCTATCTGGCATCAGGAGACATCCGGTTTATAGGGGCTACCACATATGAAGAGTATAAAAAATACTTTGAAAAAAGCAAGAGTCTGGTCCGCCGCTTTCAGAATGTTGAGATAAAGGAACCCGGGATAGAGGATACTGTAAAGATACTGGAAGGACTCAGAAAACATTATGAGTCATATCACGGAGTCCGTTATGGAAAAGGAGTTCTTGAATATGCCGCAGTAATGAGTGACAGGTATGTGAACGAGCGCTTTCTTCCTGATAAGGCGATTGATCTGATGGATGAGGCAGGAGCATACCGCCGGATGCATCCGCTTCCCCAGAAAACACAGACGGTAAGCCGTGCCCTCATAGACGAAATATTGTCCCGTGTATGCCGGATTCCTCAGGAAACAGTTAAAAGTGATGATATCCGGCAGCTTAAGGATCTGGGAAAACATCTCTCATCTCAGGTATTTGGTCAGGACGAGGCAGTGGCGCAGATTGTCAATGCCGTTAAATTTTCCAGAGCAGGGCTTCTGGAGGCGGAAAAGCCGCTGGCAAGCCTTTTGTTTGTGGGGCCGACCGGTGTGGGAAAAACAGAAATTGTGAAATGCCTTGCGAAAGAGCTGGGCATACGGCTTCTTCGCTTTGATATGAGTGAATATGAGGAAAAGCATGC
Source organism: uncultured Lachnospiraceae bacterium (assembly GCA_944384125.1). Taxonomy (GTDB): domain Bacteria; phylum Bacillota; class Clostridia; order Lachnospirales; family Lachnospiraceae; genus Otoolea. Next base: position 26,038 of record CALWSF010000016.1, read on the forward strand.
GGTTGCTAAACTTATCGGAGCTCCTGCGGGGTATGTCGGATATGAGGAGGGCGGAATACTTACGGAGGAAATCCGGAAAAATCCTCACTGTATTCTTCTGTTGGATGAAATAGAAAAAGCCCATCCGGATATTTACAATATTCTTCTGCAGGTTATGGATTACGCAACTCTCACAGATAATCAGGGAAGAAAGGCAGATTTTCGAAACGTGATTCTTATTATGACTTCCAATGCCGGTGCCAGTCAGGTTGGAAAATCACTGATTGGATTTGGAGACAGAGCATTTCAGGATGATGTGATTATGGAATCAGTCAAAAAAACTTTTCAGCCTGAATTCCGCAACCGGCTGAACCGGATTGTTGTGTTCCGCCCCATGGATGATGCGATGGCGGAAAAGGTGGTAGATAAGAAGCTGGCAGAGCTTGAGGCCATGCTTGAGAAGAAAAAGGTTACGATTGAAGTATCAGATGAAGCCCGTAATCTTCTTAAAAAGCAGGGAATCAGCCGGGAATACGGTGCGCGTGAGATTGAGCGTGTAATTGGAAGTGAAATCAAACCTCTTCTTGTGGATGAATTATTGTTTGGCTATCTGAAAAAAGGAGGAAAGTGTCTCCTTGACTGCCGGGACGGGAAGTTTGTGCTTTGCAGGAAGTAAGGAATGCAGCCTGGCCGGCGGATATGATAAAAAACTAAGGGGTTGTCGGGAAATAGAAAGCCTCAATCAGGGGGCATCGTGACTGTCAGTCGGAAAGCCAGCATGCCGAGAATGTTTCATCACTGCCTTCCGGCAAAATGGCTACACCCCCCTTTCGCTGCTTATCAGAATTTTAACGGAGGTAAAGAATGAAAAATACATTACAAATTATTTTGGGCATATTGTTATTTGTAGTATCTCTGATAGTTCCTTTACCAACCATGCTTGCAATTTCGGGGATTGTATGGCGAATGTTGATTGGCTTAGCGGGAATTTTCCTTGTTATTTTTAGTATATTTCAAAAAACGAGAAAAAGATAAGTTTCAGTTTATAGATTTTGATATTGTCAGGATTAGTGAAACCGTTTCAAGTTGGATCTATTGACAAACTCATTTTTTTAATGTTTATTTCTGCATGTTTTCTTGAAATGCCATAAAACAGCTGGTAAATTTGGTTATTCAAACCGCTTTTACCAGCTGCTTTAGATTCGATGCCTTTGCTGATAAGAAGCATTCTTCTATCGCTTTCTGAAGGCCTCTTTTCTGGATTCAGGCTGAAAAATCCGGGTGGTTTTTACATTGTTTTTTTGAACGGCTGTAAAACGGTAGGCCCTTTTTCAGTTAATAAATTTATTTTGTATCTTCAGCATAAAACTCTGCATATGCATCCTGCAGTTTTTTTAATGTAACCGGATCTTTGCATCCGACAGGTGCACCGTCCAGCTCGTCAGCCCTGATACAGAGTCCGCCGGAGCTGCTTATGATTATCTCATCTGCATTTCGCAGCTCATCCATGGTAAACGGTTCTTCCTTTGTGGGGATACCGCATTTTGCTGCCAGTTCCAGCAGGTGTTTCAGAGTGATTCCGGGAAGAATCAGGTTGTCGCGGGGCGGTGTGCAGAGGACGCCGTCTTTAATGATCAGAACATTGCTGTGGGCACATTCCGTTACTCTTTCTTTTCTGTGGAAGACGGTTTCCTGACAGCCGGCTTCAATGCATCTCTGATATGCGATTACACTGGGAATCAGGTTGAGTGTTTTGATGTTGCAGTGGAGAAAACGGGTGTCTTCCATAGAAATGAGACGGAAGGTCTGATCAAAAGGCACCAGTTCACAGGGAACAGTAAAAATCATCAGATTAGGCTTTACGTTTTCCGGCGGGAAATTGTGTGCACGCAGTGCAGTTCCCCGGGAACACTGCCAGTAGAGCATTCCGTGATCGCATTCATTGGCATCGATACATTTCTGAAGTTCGGCTCTCAGCTCTTCGCGGGACATGGAAAATGGAATTTCCAGGAGGCGGCAGCTGTTATAGAAACGATCCATATGGTCATCTGCGGCAAAAATATGATTATTCGCAAATGTGGTAGCATCATAGCAGCCGTCTCCAAAATATACGGCACGATCCAGCATGGGAACTTTCATCTCTTCAAGTGGTCCAATTTCTCCATTGTAATAGCCTACATATTTCATAATTTAGAGCATCTCCTTTATTAATAAAAAATATTTACAGTTGATGATTGATTATAATAAATAAATATTTACTATAATCATATGGGTACATTTATCACGGAAAACAGATTTTATGACTTTCAAAATTGACGGAGTTTATTTCGTTTCTCTGTATTTTATGATTTTGTATCCTCCTATGAGAAGCGTGGGGAGCAGATAGAACACGATGAAACCATAGGAAAGATATGTATATCCCTGTTCAATCAGTGTGACAACACCAACCCGTGACAGAAGAAGTGCCAGTGTCAGCGTGACAATTGTGATAAGGCCGCGGTTTTTATCTGTCAGGCGCGCAGAGCCCTTCTGGGCAAGAGCCACATCAAAGCGGTCAATAATCATATGGATACAGCCGGTGGCAGTTTCCAGAAGTGTCCAGCCCATAACGAGGCTGAAGAGAGCCAGAAGTGCCGGGCCTCCGTTCACAGCTTTAATCATTTCCACCCAGGGGGTTTCCACATCTGCTCCCACAATGGCTGTATTTCCATAAAAGCACATCATGGCATAGTAGGACAGGAACCAGGGGATAACCATCAAAAGACCGGCGATAATACCGGAAATGAAAGTTTCCTTCCGTCTGGTCTGACGGGTAAGGGAAAACATTCCCATGGGGATGGAATTGATATTATATGCCACATAGAGAATTCCCGTATAAATACAGAGAGGAACGGTAACAGAACCGTCATAGGCACTTGTATCGTGGCTGGCAAAAACTGCGGAGATGTTGTCTCCTTTATTTACCAGGACAAGAATGGTAAATAAAATATATCCTGCATATAAAAGAATTGTTCCGATTGATTCAAATTTTTCAATAACCCGGGCTCCTTTAAAATTCAGAAGTCCGCACAGAAGAACGATCACAACGGAACCGAATATATTGGGGAGTCCGACCTGCTCAAAAATGCTTCCAGTGGCAGCTGCCATGACTGCAATAAGTACAATGGCAATGAGAATGGTCAGAATGTCCATGACCGGCCAGAAGGGCCCGATAACCTGTTTAATATAATTTTTGTAATCATAGACCTTGTATATTCTGCAGATTTCAAAAGTAAGAAATGCAAATAAGGCGAATCCGATTCCGATGGTCAGTCCGGAAATCCAGCCCATTGCCCCATACTTTGCACCGTATGAATAAATTTCACGTCCTGTCGCATATCCGCCTCCTATCAGGACAGACTGAAGCAGTACGCCGGGGAGTATGTACTTTGCGTAGCCTCCCTCGTAAAAATTTCTGAAGCTTTTCATTAGTTTCACTCACTTTCCCTGTACGTAATAATTGTACTAATTATAGCGAAATAATTAAAAAGTTGCCAATTTAAAGAATACATATTATAATAAGTAAAACTTATTACTATGGGCCGAATAAAGGGGGAACGGGGATGAATCTGAAACAGATGGAATATTTTGTGGCGGTGGCGGAATGTCTTAATTTTACCAGGGCGGCTAAAAAATGTTTCATTTCTCAGACAGCCATGACACTGCAGATTCAGTCTCTGGAGGCGAAGATAGGGGTACCGCTGTTTTTCAGAGACAAGCACCATGTGGAACTGACGGCTGCGGGGAAGGTATATCTGAATGAGGCGAAGGCAATCCTGGCGCGGACGGAGGAGGCGGCAAAACTGGCCCGGACGGCTGCGGAAGGATTTTCCGGAAATATCTCAATCGGTTTTATAAGAGGATACGAACAGAGCCGGTTTTCTGAGACGCTGCGGGGATTCCATGAGACATACCCCAATATTTCAATTCAGCTTGTCAGAGATAATATGAGTGCTCTGTACAGTCTGTTGGGAGACGGCGGCTGTGACGTTGCATTTAATCTTTCCCCTTATTTTCAGAGCTATCCGGAGCTTCAGCATCGCTTCCTGAGTCGTTTCCCTCTGATGGCAGTTCTGTATCCGGGGCATCCGCTGGCGGAAAAAAAGCGCCTCCAGTACTGCGAGCTTGCCAGGGAAGATTTTATCATAATGCAGCCCAAGGGGCGCCCCAATGATGAAGCGGAAGAAGTTATGCTCTGTTATAACAGAGGAGGATTTGTTCCCAATATAGTATCGCGGGAGAAAGAGGTGCAGACGGTTCTTCTGGCTGTTTCGGCCGGACTGGGTGTGGCGATTCTCCCTGAATATGCAGTCCGGTATTTTCAGAGCGCCCAGAACCTTGTAGTGGTTCCCATGTATAAAGAGGATAAGACAGAAGAAGAACTGGATTTTGAGATAAGCTGGCACCGGCAGAATGAAAATCCTGCAATCGAGAAGCTGCTCCAGTGGATTGACGAACATAATATTTCAGAATAAAACTGAAACGCGGACCGGATGACAGTCTGCGTTTCAATTTTATCGGGAAGGCCGGTATATTTCAGCGTCCCCTGATTAATGGAATTTTCAGTCTAAAATTTTTCCGTCTGTAGAAATAGTTACTACCTGCCAGGGGATGAATTTTCCGCTGTTTTGAAGGGCATTCTGAACAGCGCGCTCAATACCGCCGCAGCAGGGAACTTCCATCCGGATGACAGTTACGTTTCTGATGGAATTCTGGCGGATGATCTCAGTTAATTTTTCGGTGTAGTCAACAAAGTCCAGTTTGGGACATCCGATCAGCGTGACCTTTCCATTCATAAAATCCTCATGGAACCGGGCATAGGCATAGGCTGTGCAGTCAGCAGCTATGAGAAGCTTTGCATTGTCAAAATAAGGCGCCGTTATGGGAGCCAGTTTGATCTGGACAGGCCATTGTGCAAGACAGCTTTCAGATGTGGATTGTCCATGCCCGATTTCACAGGCTGCTGCGCTGCAGGATGACGCTGCAGGGGCTTTTGATGCCATGGCAGCAAGCCGTGCTTTGACGGCGGCTTCATCATAGGCGGCGGCTTCTCTCTCTACAAATGTAATGGCGCCGGTGGGACAGGCGGGGAGGCAGTCTCCGAGACCGTCACAGTAGTCATCCTTTAAAAGAACAGCTTTTCCGTTTACCATTCCGATAGCGCCTTCATGGCATGCCTGAGCGCAGGCACCGCAGCCGTTGCATTTTTTCTGATCAATCTGAATGATTTTTCTTATCATTTTATAACCCTCCATCTGTTGTGTTTTGCAATTATATTGCCGGATATGCGCCGGCTTTTGTTTTTTGTTGGTGTGTAATGCAAGTATAAAGGATAAAAGAAAAAAAGTATGTTGTTTTTACAACATGTTCGTAAGAAATTTGTAAATTTGCGTTTATTGACGCCGGTATACGGCCGGATTATAATAAAAATATGAATATCGAATATCGATATTATGGAGGAGAAAATGGCGAGAGAGGCTTATCAGAGTCTAACAGAACAGATGTATTATATACTTCTTGCACTTCTTGAACCGCGCTGCGGTGTGGACATATCCAGACGGGTTTCGGAGATCTCGGGGCAGAGAATACAGATAGGCCCCGGAACTCTCTATACACTTCTGGCAAAGTTTGAGAAAGAGGGGATAATCCGGGAAACAGGGACAGAGGGAAGAAAAAGATATTATCAGGTTACCGCACATGGGTATGATATGCTTCTGGAGGAGTACCGGAGACTGAAACGGCTTGTTACGGAGGGCAGTTTTCTGGAGAATTTGCAGGGAGGAGGGGAAATATGAGGGAGAAAAGCTATTCACTATGGTTTTTCAGCGTGTATGAGACGGATGCTCTGGCTGAATACCTGGAGAAAAAGGATGCGGCCGGATGGCGTCTTGAGAAGGTGTCAGCCAGCAGTTTTTTTCAGTTCAGAAAGGCACAGCCGCGCCGGAGAAAATACTGTGTGACAATAGTGCCGGGCAGCTCAGAGCTTGAAGGCCGGGATCGCGACGAGGCGCTCCGGTACAGAGAATACTGTGAGGATGCCGGATGGGAGCTTGAATACAGGAATTACCTCTGGCAGATTTACAGCACTTCTGATGAAAATCTGATTGCTATTGAGACAGATCCTGCCATCAGACTGGAGACCATCCGCCATTATCTGTTTTTGCCGCTTCATCTGGCTGCTTACGGTGTTCTGGAGCTTCTTTTTTTGACAGCATTGCTTATTATGCTCCGCAGTCCTGTTGAACTTCTGGCATCCTGGTCCCGGTTTTTGTGCGCATTGGTGCTGCTTGGAACGGTGCTCCTGTTTCCAGGTATTTTGCTTCATAATTTTCTGTGGTACAGAAAGAGAATGAGACAAATTAAAGTTGGCGGTACATTTTCCCGCACAGGATTTTGTTCTGTAAAGCGAAAGACATATATACAGATGACAGCTTTTGCGCTGGTTTTTGTGGTACTTTCAATGGGTACGGGAGAGGGATCGCTGCTTTATTTTCCCATCCAGTTTGCAGGAGCAGCGGCCCGCATCTGTCTCTGCAGCCTGATCCTGGCACTTGTCAGGGAGAAGAGCAGCGGGAGCGCCGGGGAAAAAGTCTTTCTGTACATTCTGGCAGCATGTATTATTGTCGGGGCGTTCAATTTTATATTTGGAAAAGTGTCTGACGGTTTTCTGGGAAACGGCAGAGAGGTAAGTGTGACAAAAGCGTATGCTGTGAGCGATTTTCCTGATGTTCTGGGGGCTGCGGGGTTTAAAACAGATGATCTGACAGTATGGCCGGATGAGAGAACGGTGCTGGCCGGTTATCAGAGGGCATACGGAAACTGTGTTGCGCCGTCAGGGGAGGAGAGTCATGTGCTGCTGAAATATTACCGGAGTCATGTCAGTGGTGCGATTAATTGGACGCTTTGCAGTAAATATCCTGCAAATCATGGAAATATGTGGGAAATCACGGAGACGTTCCGACGTTCGGATTCAGATTCAACGGTGGTAAAATATGAGTATAATTCAGTTTCCCGCGAAGCCGGCTCCGGAGATGGACAGAATATGAGAACATTGTATCTGATGTATACTGAACATGAAATACTTTCGCTGGATTTTGGGTCAGAGGGAGATGACAGTATTATTTCAGTTCTGGAAAGCTGGAATAATGACAGCAAGCGGCATGACTGACAGGCCAAACGGGGGCTGCGGATGCCTTTACTTTCCGAATCCTTTGTACTATAATAGGAACACTTGGCGCGGATTTCTGCGTATGAAAGTGATATTTTACCCCGGAGGAAATGAAAATGAAATTTGCAAGGAGAATGGATCGGTTCGGAGAAGGTGTTTTTTCTGCGCTGGCCCAGATGAAAGAAAAAAAGAGCGGAGATATTGTGGATTTAAGTATCGGAGCCCCCAATATTCCCCCGGCTCCTCATATCCTGAAAGCTCTCAGTGAGGCATGCCTTGTGCCGGAAAATTATGTTTATGCCATTTATGATCAGAAAGAGCTTCTGGAGGCAGTTTCGCTGTGGTATATGCGCCGCTATGGTGTTTCTCTTAATCCGGAGACAGAGATCTGTTCACTGCTGGGTTCACAGGAAGGACTTTCTCATATTGCTCTGTCTATTGTGGATGAGGGAGATACGGTGCTGGTTCCGGATCCCTGTTATCCTGTATTTGCAGATGGTCCGTCTCTGGCCGGGGCTGAGCTTTATTACATGCCGCAGAGAAGAGGGAATCATTATATTATTGATCTGAAAGAGATTCCGGAGGAAGTGGCAAAACGGGCAAAGCTGATGATTGTCTCCTATCCCAATAATCCCACGGCGGTCATGGCACCGGATTCCTTTTATGAGGAACTGGTTGCATTTGCAAAGCGTTATGACATCATTGTTCTCCATGACAATGCATACAGTGAGCTGGTTTTTGACGGGAAAACGTGCGGAAGTTTCCTGCGGTTTCCGGGGGCACGGGAAGTTGGGGTGGAGTTTAATTCTCTCTCAAAAACATATGGACTTGCCGGAGCGAGGATAGGTTTCTGCGTAGGGAATTGTGAAGTGGTTTCAAAACTTAAAACGTTAAAATCAAATATGGACTATGGAATGTTTCTTCCTATTCAGAAGGCTGCCATCGCAGCTGTCACGGGAGATCAGTCCTGTGTGGCACAGACGAGGGCAGCTTATGAAAAACGCCGGGATTTGCTGTGCAAAGGACTGGCATCCATAGGATGGGAAATACCGAAGCCGGAGGCAACGATGTTTGTGTGGGCACCGATTCCTGACGGTTTTGAGAGTTCGTTTGCCTTTGTAGAAGAACTGTTTGATAAAGCGGGAGTACTGGTAACTCCGGGAAGTGCTTTCGGTCCGTCCGGGGAAGGGTATGTGCGTATGGCGCTGGTGCAGGATGAAGAGGCTATTGCTGCAGCAGTAAAGCGTATTGATGAGAGCGGCGTACTGAAACGGAAGGCCAGGCAGTGAAAGACAAATACATGGGAGGAACGGTAAAATGGGAGAAGGCAGAGCGGGTGTGAATCCGGCGAAAGCACATATTCCGAACTGGTTCTGGCATGCACTTCTTGCAGTGTATATCCTCTTTGTGTTTTCAAATTCTCTGACTCCTGCGGTAAAGTCCTCTGCTGAGAGCGGTTTTGTTCTGGAAAGGATATGTTATCTTCTTGACTGGGCAGGACTTCCGTCCGGCTGGCTGACAGAACACATTGTACGGAAGTGTGCACATTTTGGGGAATATGCTGTTATGGGCGTTTTGCTCTGCCGGAGCATGAAATGTGTCCGGAAAAACGAGGTTATTTTGCGGCGTATTCATGGATATGCTTTCTTTTTTGTCCCTTTTTGTGATGAAACTCTCCAGCTGTTTACGGAAGGTCGTTCGGGTCAGATAAGTGATGTGTGGCTGGATATGAGCGGTGCTGTATGCGGAGCTCTGGTATTCTTTCTGGCATGCCGGATATGGAGGCACCAAAAGGAGGAGGTCAATGTCTGAAAGAAATATAAAAATTATTCTTGAGTACGATGGGGGCCGTTATGATGGGTGGCAGAGACAGGGAAATACAGATAGGACAATCCAGGGGAAACTGGAGAATATTCTGGAAAAGATGACAGGATATCCTGTGGAGATACATGGTTCTGGCCGGACAGATGCCGGTGTACATGCAAAGGGACAGACCGCAAATTTCCGGCTGCCGGCCGGAGCCGGGAGCTGGACAGAAGAGGAAATTATGGATTATATGAACCGATATCTTCCGGACGATATCGCCGTTCTTTCAGCAGCGGAGGTACCGCTCAAATTTCACAGCCGCCTGAATGCTTCATCAAAGATTTATCGCTATCGTATTGAGACAGCAAAGAAAGCGAGTGTTTTTGAACGCCGGTATCTGTATGTTCTCGGGAAAAAACTCGATGTGGCAAAAATGGAGCAGGCAGCATCTTTTCTGACGGGTACCCATGATTTTAAGGCATTTTCTTCAGTGAAAAGAACGAAAAAGTCAACAATAAGAACGATTGAATCCATTTCTATTGAGAAACGGGGGACAATTGTGGAAATTGTTTTTACCGGAAACGGATTTCTCTATAATATGGTAAGGATTATATCGGGAACGCTGATTGAAGCAGGAACCGGAGACCGTGAACCGGATTCTGTCTGTGAAGTGCTGCGTTCCGGAAAAAGGGAGCTGGCAGGTTTTACAGCTCCGCCGGAAGGGCTTATTTTGGAGAAGGTTTTATATAACTGACGGAAAACAGAGATCCCGTGGTTTCGGGACTCTGAAACAGTTTGTGCAGGGCGTGAGGGAAATTTGATAATATTTTTATATCGTGTGCAATAAGAAATGGATTCCCTGCATTAAATTATATAGAAAGGAATTTTCGTCCATGTTTTTGATGGGGATATTGAGCACCCTGGAAGAGTCGGTTGCGTACGGGAAGATGAGCGATGAAAAACTGCTCCTTCTGGTCGCACAGGGAGACAAGGAAGCGTTCCAAAGGCTCTATCAGAATACGGATAAAACAATATACGGCTTCATTCTCTCTATTCTGCGAAATCCGCAGGATGCAGAAGAGATTATGCAGGAGACTTATCTTAAGGTCTGGATCAGTGCCGGAAGTTATCAGTCTCAGGGAAAGCCTCTGGCGTGGATGTTTACTATAGCCAGAAATCTCTGCTATATGAAATTCAGAGATCAGAAGCACGAAGCCGATATTGGTCTTTCAGATCTTTCGGAGATGGAGACGGGGGAGTTCTGTCCGCAGATTGAGGATGCAGCGGACAAACTGGTTTTAAATGCGGCTCTCCATATTCTGAATGAGGAGGAGCGGCAGATTGTACTTCTGCGTACGGCGGCAGGGCTTAAGCACCGGGAAATTGCAGCCAGTCTGGAGCTCCCGCTGGCGACAGTACTTTCAAAGTACAACCGCGCTATGAAGAAATTACAAAAACACCTGAGAGAGGAGGGAGAACATTGACCGATCGCTCAGAAACACACTGGAATCATGACGAGATAGCTGAGCATCTGCGATCGGCTGTGGATTCTCTGACTCCGGATGTGTACGATAAGATTGATCTGACAGCACGGCAGGAGGTTTATGTGAGACCGTCCCGTACAGTGAGGATATACCGTACGGTAAGAACGGCAGCAGTAGCCGCTGCGGCCTGTCTATGCGTGGCACTTCTCGGCGGAGGAGTAGCTTTTTATCAGAATCGCAGAGTGGATTCTGTTATTGGAATTGATGTAAATCCCAGCATTGAGCTTTCTGTAAACCGCAGTGAGAAGGTTTTGAAGACAGAAGCTCTGAATGAGGATGCAGAAATTATTCTGGATGGAATGGATTTAAAAAATGTGGATCTGGATATTGCTGTGAATGCCCTGATAGGATCCATGGTTCGCAATGGGTATCTGGATGAGCTGGACAATGCGATTCTGGTTACGGTTTCCAATGATGACAGTCAGAAAGCTTCAGCTCTGCGGAAAGATGTAGTTGTGGATATCGAGACATCTCTGGAGGAACATGCTGTTGAAGCAGTAGTATATGATCAGCAGGCTCCGGTCAGCAGTGAGGTAAGAGAATTAGCGAAGGAGTATGGTATTTCTTATGGAAAAGCATATTTCCTTCAGGAACTTGTAGAGGAAAATAACCTGAGCGAGGAAGATATGGAAGCCTTTGCCGGGATGACCATGGAGGAGATTGCGAAGGAAATTGCGGAGCGCTCCTATACAGTGCGCCAGAGTGAGAACTCCGGGCAGAAGGACGATACATCGGCAGATACAGAAGAGCCGACAGAGCAGACTTATTCTGAAACAGAGACTCAGAATGAGAGTGAGGCAACAGCAGAAACCGGGACATCAGCGGCTGCGACATCGCCTTCCGAGACGAGACCTGCTGAGACAGTTGCCGAGACTGCCGATTCTGAGAAAGAAGAAGAATCTGCAGGAAGAGTTCGTATTGATTACGTTGATTATGAAAGCGGAATTCTGAATGTAGTGTTTAAGGAAAAAGTAAAGTGGAAAAATGCTTCTGTCTCTGTCTGGGATGAGGACGGTCAGAGTTACGCAGCAAAGATAAGTGACAGAGGTTCAGATTCCTGTGAGATTGAGATAAGCGGATTGCCGGGAGGTATGGAGTGCAGCTTTTCTCTGGCAGGAGTCGGCTTAAAAGGAGACGGTTCGTTTGGAAGCGTCAGGGGATATTTTGAAACACCTGATATAGCCGAAGAGCTCGAGCCGGAGGAGACTGAAGAGACAACGGAACCAGAGGGTGAAAGCCCGGAGGAATCGATGGAAGATATTTCATTGCCGCAGGAATCTGCAGGGCAGATTCCTGCAGAGACGGAGCCGTCCTCTCCGGAAAGCAGCTCAAATGAGACTGAGACAAATGCAACGGATGCTGTGCAGACATCGGTATCTGCGTCTCAGAGTTAAATTAAATTTATTATACAAACTTTGCAAAAAAGCTTGACGAATTTTGTAAACGTGGTATAATAAATACCGCAGTTCGAAAGAACGCGGTATTGGGCCATCGCCAAATGGTAAGGCAACGGACTCTGACTCCGTCATTTTCAAGGTTCGAATCCTTGTGGCCCAGCTATAAAAAAGTGCGGGAGCTTTCAGATATATTTCTGAAAGTTCCCGCATTTTTTTACAGCTGGGCTGATGCCCACCGGTCTCCTCACTGTGCAGTGGAATCAGGGAGACCGGTTTTTTTCTGATTTATAATATGTCTGGCAACTTTTACATCCTCTGTTTTGATATGATTGATAAGCCATCCGCCCAGTTTCCGGTTTATTTCACTTACCAGCTGAGGAGTGGGCCCGTCTGTTATCAGTCTGTAGGAGAAATCATTTACAACTCTTATGAAAGATTCATGATATCTCTTATGATTGATATAGTCGGGATATTGGTATTCAAGCTGTAATGCTTCCTCATGCTGAAAGTGCGTTTTTGTGTACTGATTGAGGAATTCCACGGTCTGTTCCAGTTCGCTGCCGCCTATTCCGGATGCACAGGCAGTCAGCAGGTTATTGCTGGCCCGTATCAATTCTTTGTGTTCCGCATCAATCTGGGCATTACCTGTTGCAAGATCATTTGTCCATGTAAATGTTAAAACAAATCCGCTCTGGCTGTTCTGAGTTGCTTTTTTCAGCTTTTTCAGAATGTACATTTTTTCGTCTGCCTGCTGAATGATCTCTTCGATGTCAAGATGGGATGAGTTGTCTACATGGATTACACCATAGCTTATCGACATGGAAAAGTCTTTTGTGGCTGCAGCCAGTGACTGATCAATCTGCTCCATTTTTTCAAGTACGATCTGTGCTTTGCAGTTGGGGAAAATAAGGGCAAATTCATCCCCTCCGATTCTGCAGACAATGTCGGTGGTACGTGAAATGTTCAGCATTTGCTCTGCCACTGTTTTAAGATAGTAATCTCCTGCAGCATGGCCAAAATTATCATTGGCATATTTAAGACCATCCAGGTCTACCATACAAAAGGTAAAATCTGTTTCCAGTTTCAGAAGTTTTTTCAGATTATCCAGACAGAACCGACGGTTATGAAGCCCTGTAAGCTCATCTATGTAAGCCAGACCTTCCATTTGCTCCTGATATGCTTTTTCATTTGTAATGTCTGTAATAAAGTGCACATAAGCCAGATTTTCATTCCACTGGATTGCATAGGATCGGATCTGAAAAATTTTTTTCCGGAAATCGCATTTATATTCAAATATACAGTTTCCGGCGTTATTCTGTCTGTAATGCGTGATATAAGCCAGAAATTCCTGGTAACTGGCACAGCATTCCTTGTCGGTCTGATTTTTATAGAAAAACTGTTTTGCCGATTCATTGGTGTAAATGACTTCTCCGCTGTCTTGGGAGGTAACAATAATCCACTCCTGGAGTCCGTCCATGATAGATTTCATCAGGGTTATGTTTTCTGACAGCATTTCAGACTGTGACTTCAGCCTGGCTTCTCTGTCTGCCAGCTGATGTATCATTTCATTAAAAGAAGTGGAAAAATCTCCCAGGAAATCAACGGTCTGTTTATAATCTCCGTGAGCCACCTGGTCAGCCTGCCATGTCAGATGCTTTAAGGCTGAGTGGAGTTCCTTCAGATTTCCTGCAAGAAAATTGTGGCGGCTTGGCGGCTTGGCATCCAGCTCTCCGTTTCGCAGATGGCGCAGAAATTCATTGGCCTCTGTCAGGCAGTTGGAAAGATAAAATACGGCCTCCTGCAGATCTGCAAGCTCTTCGGATTCACTTTTTAAGTCTTCTGAAATTGGTTTATTGAGTATTATGTTTCGAATCTGTTCTACGAGCAGATCAATGTCATTCCTGTTCATTTGCTGTCTCCGTCTGAGTGTCTGACATTGGCTTCAAAACGGCATACACGGGAGCCTGTGGCCCAGCAGTCTACCTCTGTAACAACGTAATCCTGTTTTGTGTATACCTTGAGAATGCCTGCGATAAATCCCTCATCATAGTTACATACAGTTTCTCCTGTTACCGGAAGGCCGGAACAGTCCAAATCTTCTCCGATTGTCAGCACAGCATTTCCGGTTTCTGTATCAAATTTTTCAATGCGCAGAATACCGATTCGGCTTTCTTCCATAACGGTTCTGAGATGGGCAAGAAATTCGTCTACGGGAAGATCCAGATTCAGAAGATGGTTGGCAAACTCTTTTCCTGCCAGCTCTCCGGCCTTTCTGAAAATATCTATGGTAGTTTCATTGCCGAATCTCCGGGCTAACTCATCTTTGATTGTAAACTGGAACAGACGGTAAATAAATACCGGCATGTCTTCGCCCAGATTTTTCCTTCCGTCAATTACATCTCCGATAGAATCCCATGTAAATTTGTTTTCGTCCGTTTCTTGAAAAAGCTTGAACATTAAGTAACATCTCCCTCTGATATGATTGTGATTCTGCATGGATTGTACTGTACAGATTCTGGCAGCCGTACAGTTATTTGGTATGAGATATTCTAGCATAACGGCCAGTGAAATACAAGAAATAATGAAGGTTTTGAAATACAACGGGAGGCAGGAAAAGGAGAATTAACGGATAAAATTTATCATCTGAACTTTGTATGAAGCTGATATGTCACAGAGTGATGATTAACGGAGGATTTCGTCAAAATGAATATTGACAAACAGCAGCGATTCACATAGACTTACTCAAAAGCATAAGTAATTGAGAAAAATATTAATCAGGGAATAAATGGACAACAAAAGGAAAAGACTTTGGGAGGTATTGAAGTGACATTAAAGGATTTACCGATAGGAAAAATGGCAACAGTCCGTTCGGTGGGGGGAGAAGGCGCACTCAGACAGCATTTTCTGGATATGGGGCTGATTCCAACGGCAGATGTTACGATGGTTAAGTATGCGCCGATGGGAGATCCGGTGGAGGTTCGGATACACAGCTATGAGCTGACTCTGCGTCTGGCGGATGCGGAGAAAATAGAGATAGATAATATACGGGATGTTGAAACAGAGGAGGAAAGAGCGCGCAGCCGGAAACGAATCTCACATCCCGGCCTGGGAGAAGGCGGAAAGTATCATGTGAAGGCCGGGGAAAATCCGCTTCCGGATGGAGAAATACTTACCTTTGCGCTGGCAGGGAATCAGAACTGCGGAAAAACAACACTTTTTAACCAGATGACCGGTTCTAATCAGCATGTGGGCAACTTTCCCGGAGTTACGGTGGATCGAAAGGACGGAGCGATACGGGGACATGCTGATACGCTTGTAACGGATTTGCCGGGAATTTATTCCATGTCACCCTATTCCAGTGAAGAGCTGGTTACCAGGAGGTTTGTCCTTGATGAACACCCCAAAGGGATTATCAATATTGTGGATGCGACAAATATTGAGAGAAATCTTTATCTGACCATGCAGCTGATTGAACTGGACATTCCCATGGTTCTGGCACTGAATATGATGGATGAGGTAAGAGAAAACGGCGGTTCGATCCGGATCAATGAACTGGAGGCCCTTCTGGGGATTCCTGTTGTCCCGATTGCAGCAGCTAAAAACGAGGGAATACGGGAGCTTGTGGATCATGCTATTCATGTGGCGCGCTATCAGGAGAGGCCGGGACGTCAGGATTTCTGTGATGCAAATGCCAATGGAGGTGCGGTACACAGGTGTCTTCACAGTATCATGCATCTCATAGAAGACCATGCTGAGAAGGAGAATATCCCGCTGCGTTTTGCGGCTTCCAAACTGGCTGAGGGCGATCGACAGATCGAGGAGAAGCTTAAGCTGGATCAGAATGAACGGGAAACGCTGGAGCACATCATAAAGCAGATGGAGACAGAGCGCGGTCTCGACCGGGCGGCAGCCATTGCTGATATGCGTTTTGGCTTCATTGAGAAGATATGCCGGGAAACTGTTGTTAAGCCGCATGAGAGCAGAGAGCATGCCAGAAGTGTTATGCTCGACCGGATTCTGACAGGAAAATACACAGCTATTCCCTCATTTATCGGGATTATGGCACTTGTGTTCTGGCTGACATTCAATGTGATTGGAGCATGGCTTTCGGGAGCGCTTGAAACGGTAATCGGATGGTTTACAGAGTCGGCTGCAGGAGGGCTGGAGGCAATGGGAGTAAGTCCGGTGCTTCAGTCTCTGATTGTGGATGGTATATTTAATGGCGTGGGAAGTGTTCTCAGCTTTCTTCCGACGATTGTTACTCTGTTTTTCTTTCTGTCTATTCTGGAAGACAGCGGATATATGGCAAGGGTTGCCTTTGTTATGGATAAGCTGCTCAGAAAAATAGGACTGTCCGGAAGAAGTATCGTTCCCATGCTGGTGGGCTTCGGCTGTACGGTTCCCGGAGTTATGGCAAGCCGTACGCTTTCTTCAGAGAGAGATCGTAAAATGACCATACTGCTCACTCCGTTTATGAGCTGTTCTGCAAAGATATCAATTTATGCGTTTTTTACGGCTGTTTTCTTCCCGGGACACGGGGCGTTTATTATGATAGGACTCTATCTGCTGGGAATTGCCGTGGGGATTCTTATGGCCCTCCTTCTCAAGGTAACGGCATTTAAGGGAGAAGCCGTTCCGTTTGTCATGGAGCTGCCCAATTACCGGATGCCGGGTATGAAGAATGTGGGACAGCTTTTGTGGGAAAAGGCAAAGGATTTTCTTCAGAGAGCATTTACAGTAATCTTTGTAGCGACGATAATCATATGGTTCCTGCAGACTTTTGATCTGGGTCTGAATGTGGTACAGGATTCCCGGACGAGTATTCTGGCGGTTCTGTCAGGCTGGCTGGCACCTCTCTTTGCGCCTCTGGGGCTGGGAGACTGGAGGATATCCACTGCTCTTATCAGCGGATTCATGGCGAAAGAGAGTGTGGTTTCCACTCTGTCCGTTCTTTTTGGCTCTACTGCGAATCTGGTAGGAACACTGACTCCGGTGGAAGCTGGAAGCCTGCTGGTATTCTGTCTCCTCTATACCCCCTGTATCGCTGCTATTTCGGCCGTTCGCCGGGAGCTGGGAGGAAAATGGGCGGCGGGGATGGCATTTGGCCAGTGTGTGATTGCATGGATATTTGCTTTTCTGTTCCGTCTGGCAGCGTTGCTTTTTGTGCCCGGATTATAAATGTTAATAATGTACATAGGGATCTGTCTGTAATACAGGGTATTTTTAAATAAAAAACACCCTGCAATGCAGGCAGATTTTGTTTTTCAGAAAAGCAGAGAACAAAAGGGAGTAATTAAAAGTTCGCTATTTTTCGGTTATATATTATAATATTATATACGAATGTGCGGTACAGAAGCTGTACCGGTCGGGGCAGAAGAAGGAGGGAATATCATGCCGGTATGTGTATGCCGGAAATGTGTAGAAATATGTGTTCAAAATAAACAGTAAAAATAATGACAGGGAGGAAAAAGAGCATGACAGCAGAAGAAAAAGCAGAGAAAAAGGAATATGCACATGGGCTGGGAGCCTGTGTTGTCACGAAATCTATTTTAAACAGGACGGCTTCTCTGAAATGGATTTTCAGAGAAAATAATGGTATTGGAACCGGGTGGGTTGCTCTGGGCGATACGGACAGTCAGGAATATATTGATAAAGCGGAAAACTTTGCCGTAGTTGATTTCAGTACGCTTGTGGGGATAGAACCCTGTGTGCGGAATATTTTTTTCATGCCGGTCGGCTCGGATTTGGAGTTATGTCAGGATGAAAGCGGGAAATATTTTACAGATACGAAAACGGGGGAAGAAATAAGGCAGGCAGTAAAACATCCCGCCCGTATTGCCTTTGAGAAGAATTTAAAGTTTCTGAATAAAGAAAATTATGATATTACTTTTTTTCATAATCTTTTCAGAGAAACAGACAGGCTTAAAGTGTTCAGAATCGGGGAAGCAGATTTTCCGACCGGCCGTATTGTTCTGGCCGATCCCCTGGTTTATCTGGGGAATGTAAAGTACCAGACTGTGCTGGAAAAATGTATTCCGCAGGGGAGCTTTAATGTGGAACTGTCTGTTATTAATTCTGCTCTGACCGGAATCAGAATTGCGGCAGCAAGGCTTAAAATAAAAGAGGAGAGTCCGGTAAGGTATGAGCTTGCCATGCCGCGCGGATTCTGCGTCGAAGATCTTGGCAAACCGGGGGTTTTCTCATTTTTTGGTGTGGATGCGGGGCTTGCGTGCTTCGCTGATGAGAGTCTGGCAGAAAAATACGCAAAATTTACAGAGGTCTGGCACAGAGAAAATCCCGGAAAAAACATTTATACCGACTATTTTTCAGGGCTTTTCAGGCAAAATTCTGAAAAACATCAGAAAATGCAGACAGAATCCGGCAATTTTCTTCTCTGGAATATGCCGGGGGACGGCGGACGGATTGCCATGTTTTCAAGCGGGATGGGCGACGGAATCTACAGTGGCTACTGGGGATTTGACAGAACCGGCGAAATTTCGGAGCTGGCAGTTCCATTTATGAATCCGGAGTATTTCTGATGGCTTGCAGAAAGAAGTCAAAAATAAAAAGCGTTTTTTGTAGCGAATAATGGTCTGTTACTGTATAATGAAGTCGGAATCCGGGCAGGAAGCCGGATTTCCAATAATAAATTTTTACTGCCGAGGAGGTTTTTAAATGCCGGTTTATATTATTTTAGTGCCGATTGTTGTACTTGTTGTTTTGTATGTTTCTGTCTACAATACGCTTCGTCGTCTGTCTGTCAAGGTTGAGGAGGGGAGTGCGGGAATAGACGTGGCGCTGGAGAAGCGATATGATATGCTGTCAGAAGAAATTGAAGCAGTTAAAAAGTTTCTGAAACATGAGTATGATACATATATGGCTGTAACTTCTGTCCGTGCCGGCAAAGAACTGGAGGAAGAAGCATTCAGGGAGAAAAAGGCCATTTCAGAAGAAGCGTTAAAGACAATTGACGAAACCATAAAAGCGCAGCAGGAGCAGATGGAGCGCATTAAGAGAAAACTGGAGAAACAGAAGAAGGGAAAAGAGGGAAAAAGAGAAGCCTATGAAAAAAGTGCTGCCGAGCAGAAAATGAACATTAATCAGAAAATAGGCATACTTTCTTCCGTGCAGCAGGGACTCGGCGGAGTCGGTGCAGCGATTGATGCTTTATCAGAGCAGTATCCCGTTCTGTATTCCTATGTGTCCATGGACTATTTCCAGAAAACCATTTACGATGCAGAAGAACATCTGCAGGCGGCAAGAAGACTTTATAATTCCAATGTATCACTGTATAACCAGAAGATAGTTATGTTTCCGTATTCCATAATTGCGGGTATACATGGCATGCGCAAGGCTGATTTTTATGAGGTTGATGAAAAGAAAAGAGAATATAAAGTGAATTTTGACTAAGGGCAGGAAGTATTCCTCTGTCGGAAATCTTATTTTCAGGCTGCACGATAAAATAAGAGGTGTCGTGATTTGTCGTTACAGAACTTTGGAGTCTGCTTTTTGCAGGCTCTTTTTTCTGGGTTCATGTAAACTCTGCCGGAAAATCGCCGATATTCCATATAGGGCAGAAGATAATCAGGAGGTTTTTGCATGAGAACAAAAAAAGTTATACAGTCTGCGCTGGAAGAGACAGAGCTTTCTTCTTTGCATATTTCTGTTTCAGACAAACCCGCTGGCTGTACAGACAGCAGATTTGGCGGTGTTTTTTATCTTCCGCATGGAGAAAGTGTCCCTGCCTGTCCTGAAGGAGAAGCAATGCAGTTCCTGGCACAGATCAATTTTGCCAAAATACCGCATCTGGACGGATTTCCTGAAAAGGGGCTGCTTCAGTTCTTTCTCGATACAGATGAAATGCGTTTTGAAGAAAAAATAGATGATCCCGAACGTGTGCGTCAGCTCTACGCCGTGCGTTATTATCCGGAACCGGATGTGCGCCTGCAGCAGGATGTGGAAATACAGCGGTTTATGCCTGCACAGACAATCACTACCGTAACGCTCCATGGAGAAACCATTCCTATGGAGGAATATGAGAAAAGACTGCGGGAGGCGAAGGAAAAGGAGGGAAAGCCGGTAAGCATTTTTCTCTCCATGATGGAAGGAAAGCCTCTGCCGCCATATGTCCCATCTGAGCTGTCCCGATTGAGAAGTGAGGCGAAATTTCACACAGAGAGGATTCCGGGGCATCTGGATCTCCCATGGCTTGACGGGAAAATGGCATTCCGGTCTGCCGCGGAGGTTGCCACTGTGTACGTGGGCATGGATGGTCTGGTGTCGGATTTGGGATATGAAGATGTGTGCAGCAGTAAAGTTACTCCGGATCTTGTTATCAGGCAGTCAGGGTATGACCTTGAAAATAATGAATCCGCCGCAGATGCCCTTTGCTGGGATTTTGGCAACTGGGGAACGAAAATCGGAGGGCATCCGGCCGTCCATCAGGCAGACAGCCGTGCCGATCTGGAAGATGGAGGAAAGTATACGTCTCTTCTGTTCCAGTATGACTTTGCGACAAAAAGCGATATGGAGGCAGATGTATTTCAGTTTTTTATCAGGCCGGAGGATTTGGTCCGTGCCAGGTTTGATGATGTGCTGCTTTGCTGGCATAACTGTTTTTGATATCTGTATAAAATCCTGAAAAGAAAAAATAAAATATCTGAATTGGAAATGGTGGGAAAAAGATGAGAGAAGAAGAACTGGAGAAGATGCGCGTCAAAGCTAAAAAAAGGGAAAGAATTGTATGTATAGCCGCATGCATTTCATTTCTGTTTTATGGCTGGCTGTTTTATCTGGCAATGAAGGAAGAGGATCTCATGTCGCTTCTTTTTATTGTGAAGGTAACGATAGTGGCGGCAGTCGCTGCCCTTGGCACAATGGTTATATTATGGTATATCGTTGTTAAGCCGGCATACGATAAATTTAACGGTAATTTCAAGTCGGAATATGTGCTGCAGATTATAGGCCAGATTCCCGGATTTGCCCGGTTAGAGTATATTCCTAAAAAGGGTTTTTCATGGGATGATGTGAAAAACGCTGCTATTCTGAACTGCGGTGATAAGAGATATTTTGAGAGCGAAGACATGCTCACAGGAGAATACAGAGATATCAGATTTCAGATCAGTGATGTAACAACAAAAAAAATGGTCCGCAGAGACAAAAAAAATCGGGTTGAAGAAATATTCAGCGGTCAGCTGATCTGTCTTTATCGATTTGATGAATTAAAAGTAAGTAAAGGATATCTGCAGATTTTTGAAAGGGAATTTCTGTCTGATACAAGAGGCTGGAAAGCCCCGTATGAAATACATACAGAAAATGAAGTGTTCAACAATCGTTTTCTTGTCTATGCCAGTGATGAACATAATGCCTACTATATTCTGACACCACAGCGAATGGAAGAAATAATCCGTTTCGCAGATGCTGTTGATGGACAGGTATCACTTGTTTTTAATGAGGAAAATCTGTTTGTTGCGGTTAAAGGAGACAGTATGTTTGATGCGAGTCTGGAGGAGCCTGTTTCAGAACAGACGGGAAGGATTGCAGAAGATGCTGACTTTATACAGAGAGCCGGCGAGATCCTTGTTCTGTCATAGAAAAAGGATAAATGAAGAATAAAATACCAAAGAGGAGCTGGGGAGTATGAAATATGTGCTGGAAGCGCTGGCACCGCTGCTTATTTCTATCGGAGGAGCGCTGGCTTTTATTCTGATTTTACGTGCCGTCTGTATCCATGTCCAGAGGCCGAGGGAGGCGAGGCGCGACACATACACGCCGCTGTCGCCCACACTTCAGTGGATGAATACGGCGGGGGCCATCCTGCTTGCCACTAATAAGCATAGTTTTCGCTATATGGGGGGTGTTTTTTATCCCGGAAATGAAAATAAACAGGAGAGCGTGGACTCAATTAAAAGATCGCTCTGGGACTACTGGGAAATACAGGGGCATGAAAGTGCCATGGATACGATGACACGCCTTGTGCGTTCCGGCATGAGAAGGTGGTATGGGGAAGAAATGCAAAAGCTTGAAACCGTGTACCACGGGTATTCGGAAGAAGAGCTGATTGAAGTGGCCAGACAGGAAAACCCCAAAGCGGATGAGGACAGTTTTCTGCCAAAAATGATTATGGCATACAGAAGGTACGGGGAAAATGCGCTGCTTGGCTGGGATGCGGGGCGTGCCGCCTATATCATACAGTGGTGCTATTTTGTTGGATATGTTTCCATGGAGGAGGTTCTGGAAATAGGCGTGGAAGCCGGTAAAATGGCTCAGAAATATTTTCAGAACTGGGAGGAAATGATGGAGAGCTATCTTCTGGGCGGACAGTACTGGCAGAGGGAGGATGCGTCGGATCCCGATTCCATGACAGCAGAACGATGGAAAATATATGAGGCTCTCTGGAAGGGCAAAAAACCGTATAAAAAAATTCCGTACACGACCATCGCCTTTGACACACCCCTGTCCAGAGAGATAATTACAGATCGATATGGAATTATGCCTGAATACCAGAAGTATTACAGGAAGGAATAAGAAAAATAAAAATGGCAGGAAAATAATATGGCAATGATTGAACAGAACATCAGCGGCGTGAAGCTGGAAAAGCTGCGCCGGAAAGCCGAAAAGAAAACAAAATTTTTAAAGAGGCTGCCGATAGGGGTCTTTTGTGTCGGTGTGCTTCTGACACTGTTTGTAAACCGGTATTTTTTTATTTTGATTATAAGCGGTTACGAAATGAGTGGGGATTCCATACTGGGCGGCAGTTTTATGATTATCGGCGGTATCATGATGTCATTATGCGTGGCAGCGGCAGCGTTGGGGATTTATCTTTTAGCATTCTGGAAAAAAACGTATGATATTTTCAATGATAACTATAAAAATAAGTATGTGCTTCTGAAGATGAGAGAGGTTCCGGGTTTTTCAGATTTGAAATACCTGCCGCAAAAGGGGATTTCTTTTGATGAATTATCGAAAGTCAGTCTCCTTCCGGGAAGAACAAGAGCATTTTTTGAATCAAAGGATTATTTTGAGGGAGCCTATGAGACAATCCGTTTCCGTGCCGGCAGTGTTGAGACGTATGAATCAAATAATTCGTCTCTGTCAGTATTCAGCGGGCAGGTAATCGTTTTTTCTTTGTTTCATGAATTTAAAATCAGTGAAACGGTTATTCAGATCTTTCCCAGGAAAGAAAGCAAAAAGATGAAAGGGCTGACATTTCCGGAAAGAGTTGAGACAGAAAGTGAAGCTTTCAATGATATGTTTTCCGTCTGTGCAGAAGACGGACATAATGCCTTTTATATTCTGACGCCTCAGGTAATGGAGGATATCATGGAGTTTGGCAGAATCATAAATAACAATGTCTATCTGGCATTTTCCGGTTCCGATATGTATGTCGGGTGCGAACAGATGCGCAATCCCTTTGATGCGATTGTGGATATGCCCATTGAAGAACAGAGCAAAAACATTGTCATGGCCACAGAGATTATACAGAAGGCGAGAGAGATTCTGATACATATTGAAAACGGGAACAGAAAGGAAAATGAAATGCGGTTATGAGTAAATGCACGTTTTTTTCGGACTTTTCAGCGCTGAACAGAAAAGATGCCGGCAGCTGGGTGGCGGATTGCAGTAAACTGGCAGATGAAGCATTAAAAAACAGCAGCAATAAAACGCGCCTTCTGGGGAATCTCCTTGTGCTTGAACAGTATTTTCATACACTGGAGCTGGGACTGCGTCAAAACAATGAAAAGCCTCTGGCCGTTGCGTACAGGGCTGTCAGTATGCTCTGGGATTATCTGTATGGAGAGATAAAGCCCTCTGATTTTGAAGATTTTGCGAACAATCTTTATGCCTGTGTGCTGGAATATATGGTGGGGGAGGAATTGACGGATGAACAGTCAGATTTTTATAATAAAAATTTTCCTGATGAGACCGTAAATTCACTTCAGTGGGAAATTTTAAGCTGGGCGTCTTATCTGCTTCTGGAACTGACGGCAATTCACGGAGGAAGACTGGACTTTGATGAATTTGAAGAGTATGACTTTATTGATTTTGTCCAGATTGATGAAATGCTCAATGGCCTGAGTGATGCCTGTATCGATTTTGCGGGCGTTTCCTGTCCTTCCTGTATGGCAAAGGATGTTTTAAAGGCCATAGAGGAGGTTTATCAGACACCGCTTTTTCAGTCAGTTGTGTGCAAAGTCCAGAAAAGCCTGAAAGATGCTCTGGCTGCAAAAAGAGAAGACTACGGGAGCCTGAAAAATGAGTACAGGCAGTGTTCAATTCTGCCGGAAGAACTGGCAGCCGACTATCTGAAATATTAAAATAAATTCATTACAGATTCTGTCGGCTATGGAAAGCTCTGAGCCTTAAGCAGGATAACTGTGATGCTCACACGGATCTTGCGATTCCTTCTTTTCAACAGTTTTATCAGACATATGTGGATATGAAAACGGGGGAATAAGTTACGGCAAGTGTATTTGCAGTGAAAGAAAAGCTAAGATGAAGTTAATTTCTCAGAAAATCAATCAACAATATTATTTTTCTGTCGGGTACGATCCCATCAGTAAAAGTTATATGCTTGTACAGGTTGTAACATATATGGGATATTACGACAGGTATTTCAAAATCAGTAAAGACGAATATAAGTGGTTTGAATATGATATGGAAAAACTGATTGCTCTGAATCAGGAGTGTTATGTTCAGAATACCCGTCATCCTAAATTTTTCTTTTCCCAATATCCGTCTGAAAACACACCAAAACAGAATGAGGTATTAAAGTTTTATATGCAGGCTGAATACCGGCGAAACAAAAAAAGGGTGCTGCAGGACAGACTTCTGAATTTTTTGCGTGAAATTGATAAAGCTGATGTAACTGTTTCCAGGTTTGAGTCCGCTTGCCTTAATCAGTGCAGAATACGGACGGAAAACATACTGCATAAATTAGAAGATGGGACTCTGCCACCTTCCGGGGGAAGGGAAATGGGTACAACAAAGCACATTGTGTGGTATAACAGTCTGGCATCGATACAGAATTTATATGATGCCGCCGCTGCGGTTGATATGTTTTACAGTAATGAATGCAAAGAGTGGTAGAGCGAGGGACCGACAGAAAAAGCAGCTGAAACAGGAAAATGACTGTGCCAGTACATAATACAGGTACGAAAGAGGATAAAGAAGAGGATTTGAGTACAGATATAAGAAAAAACAGAGGATATTCATAATCTGGTATAACCTCCCATTTACTGGTTTTCATGAATGAAGGAGGGAGTCTGTATGACTTTTGAAGTTCATATCAATAAAAGAAGAAAAAGAAAAATATTGTTTGGACAGATCCTTTGCATTCTGATGATCGCGGCAATGGGGTGGTCTCTCACTTTCTGCTTTGGGGAAGGAAGCAGTGCTTACTGGCTTCTGGCTGGTTTGACAGGGGTATTTGTCTGTTTCCTTCTGCTGTCCTTTTATTTTCAAAGGCGTCCCCGTATTCTTGTAGAGGGCAGTATCATTACAGTTTATCCCGTTTTTGGCAGGGCAATTCGGATGACAAAATATGATATTACGTCCCGGAAGGTAAAGGCAGACTATACGGATCAGCAGATCATATCGTCAGCCGTATCCACATGGGGCGGTATACCGGGGTATATTTTTTATGATCAGTTATCTAAAAGGAAAATGACTGGTTTACCAAAATCCTGCGCATGGGAATACACATATTATAAAGGGAAGAAGAAGCTGATTCGAATTGTATCTGGGGAGATGGAAAACGCAGAACGCTTTGATCAGATGGTGTGCGAATATCTGAAAGGAAAAGCCGCAGAATCGGATTGGAACAGTATTTCAGGAAATCTGGAAAATCAGACCGAAAAAAAACCAACTGCCCTGTTCTGGCTGGGCTATATGGTTTTTCTGGTGGCGTTTATCATTCTTACAGAATATGTCCGGACGAAATAGCCGGATGGAGGAAAGCGTCAGAGAAAAAAATAAAGGGAAAAATAAGATGGGGGGGGGGCCGGGATGAATAAAAAGAAATCTGTGCTGGGTATTATTTCTGTATTATTGTGGACGGTCATTATAGCAGTCGCAGCCCGCCTGTATATGGAGGAAACGGGAGTCAGACTGCCTGTATTTTGGATTCTGCTCCTTGTATGTGCTGTGCTGATATTTGCATGGAGGATGTATATGGCAGTGCGATTTCGTCGTTTTATGATGCGGTTTGATGAAGCCGGATTTAAGTACTGGGTTACTCAGAACACAGAAGGCTATCTGAGAGAACTGGATGAATGCAGTAATATGCCGGGAGTTGAAAAATTTACACTTTCGGGTATTCCGGCCGGACATTACATTGCCCTGCTGAAAATCAACAATCTGCGCCTGGCAGGCAGGGTGGAAGAAGCCCGTACACTGCTGGAAACAATTGGGCCGGAGATTACCAGTGACAGGGCGCGCCGGTTATGGAATGCGGAAGAAAGACGGCTGCAGATGCAGGAATAAAAACGGGATAAAAAACAATATGAGGAGGAGCAATCTTATGATTAATTGGCTGCAGAATGAAAAGGGGGAAGGTCACTTTAAAAGCAGTTTTTTTCGCAATGATGAAAATACGGATGAGTTCATCATTTATGCAGACAGTGATAATACTGATTTTAAGGAGTGTGCCGAAAAGTGTGCGGAAGCATTCAATCATCTTTCCGACACGGTAATAAATGAAATATGTAACGGACTCATTGGCTGTGCTGAAGAAAATGGAGAGTTTGAACTGCCTTCACTTGGTAACCCTGCTGAAATACTTAATTATTGCTGGTTTGTAGCCCTGTATGTGGACATGGAGAGTATAGACGGCGAAATTGCCTATGCTGTTGAAGGGGAAGGAGAGTGGGGCGAAAATATCGGCTTTTTCATAAACAATAATCGTGTGGTTTATGTAGGTACGGATTATCTGTCCTATATGAAACATAGCTATTAAGAAGCCGGGGAAAACGTAAAAAGGTACAGTTGTATGGACGAAATTTTAAAAAAATATGTACATCAAAATTGGGAGGAAGTCCCTAAATGCCGAAGTGACAAATATTACTTCTGCAAAATAGATGACAATCCGGAAAATGATTTTGCAGAAATACAGTATCAGCTGGAAACGGATATTCCGGAAGAGTTAAAACGGTTTTATCATAATATTGGTTTTGGATTTTTATGGTTCGGTCTCAGAACGAAGAAGGGTATTTACAGGATTCTCTCTCCGGAAGAGATTCTGGATTTGTATTTTGAGCCGGAGGAAGAAGGAGTATCAGATGAATTCATAACTTACCGTGAAAATGCATGGGAAAAATTAGAGAACAATGGACTTCTTGCCTTTTGTCTTTTTGGGGAGGAAGACAGTCTGCTTTATATAGGAACCGCTGATGGGGGAATATATTATCTTTCTCCCGCACGTAAGATAGCAAATTCTCTTTATGAATTTTTGCAGCGGCTGGATGAGAAAGCAGACTATTTTATGAGATAAAACTTTCTGTGAATGAAAAGGAGGGCTGCATGCCTGTTTACAGAGGAATACTCTTTATGAGGTTTTACAGGTTCATCTGACTCATTCTGTTAAGATAACGGGCAAAAATGCAAATGTATGCTGGTAGATTTTCGTACATTTATTTTTTATAATACTATTGTATCAAATATATCAACTGCAGGGAGGCAATAAATATGAGTTTAGGCCAGAGTCTTTATAATGCAAGGAAAAAAAGCGGAATGTCCCAGGAAGAAGTGGCCGGAAAATTAGGTGTGAGCAGGCAGACTGTCTCTAAATGGGAATTGGACGAAACCCTTCCTGATATTCGCCAGTCAAAACAACTCTCTGGCCTTTATCATCTTACATTAGATGAGCTTGTTGATTTTGATATTGAGGTAAAAGAGATACAGGATGCGATTGACAGAATTAGTGATGATGTTTCTGAAAAGATTGACTGGACAAAAGCCTGGAGTAAAAAATACCCTGTGCTTGCGACCTATCAGAGTAAAGTACAGACAGAAATATATGCCGGGGAATTGAAGCGGTTACTTGATGATTTGCAGAAACGATATGGCTATAATGATTTGGATGCACTTCTGGTTCTGAAGGATATTTTAGCTTCTGTCTGGAAGTCCGAAAACAGAAAAAGGCGTGTGTAATGACAGCGCAGAATGCAGCAGTAACTATAAAATCTGCCGTCTCGTCCAGGAAAATCTCCGCCCCCACTCAGGGAAACTATTCGTACTTATTGCCATCCTTGTCATAGTAAATCACATGGATGGAATATTCTTTTTCCGGGTTTTTAATTGAGATAATATCCATATTATCCGTGTCATATTTCAATGTATCTTTTACTTGTCCGTTTATCGTATAAGTGATTTCTGCATATTCTGTTTTAGCACCATTAAACCAAATTAAATCATACCACGCTCTGTTTATAACAGCTCCACTAATAATAATTTCCTCAGCATTTCGGTTTGTTGAGTTCTTAAATATATAATTTCCATCTCCTGCTGGTTCAAAAACAGCAAGTGTGGATTTATGATCCGTACTATATGCTCCGCTTATGATGTACCCTTCAAGTTCCAGTTCTTTGGCAATAGTCCATTCATTTCCCTTTGAAATCGCGTTGTTCAATATGTGCTCTCTGCTCGTAATGGTATCTCCTTTTGGAGCTGAATTAAAGAAATATGGACAAACGGCGGCAATGCAAAGAACAATTGTTAAAGCTATTAGTACTTTTTTCTTCATAGTCAACCCTCCAATGTACGTTGATTTATTCTGCTCGTACTTTCTTTCCCGATGTGGGTTCAAATTTTTCAGCAAGTCCGGCTTTTCAGCAATCTTTTTCAGCCACTTCTCTTCATCAGCCAGCTTTTTATAATTCAGTCTGAGATGTTTAAGATAAATGCCATAGCCGTCTGTTGTGTTGTCCGGGATGTCGGCTTTGTCAAGGAATACCCCGGTTGGGGAAACGCTGCAGGCAATCGACAGAGGCAGTGATGCGGTTTCTGAGTTTTTAGGGCTGTTCACAGTAATTTAAATATTCATTTAACAAAGGAGATTCAGGATTTAAGCGTAACGCTCTGTAATATTCATCTCCGTCCGGCGGTGCAGTTTCTACATTGATAACTACATTTTCCCGTTCATAGCCGGTGCCGAAAAAACCGGTGCGGTCAAGCCTTTTCATTGCTTCTTCCATCGAACAGACCCGTATTTTCCATTCATTATCATAAAGTTCATCAACAGATAATCCGGTTCTCCTTTTATCAAGCAGCATATTAACTTCTTTAAAAAATTCATCGTATCCGCAGACAGCATACGGAGAGTCTGAATAATTCCATTTCCACCAGTCTTTATCTTCATTGTTTATCTTATTATCGGTAATTGATTTTTCCAGTGATTCATGGGACCATGCCGAAATATAGGGGTGCAGTCCCTCATCAAATATAAACGCGTAATAATAGAAGTGTTCGTTATGAGTTTGTCTCAAAGAAGAAAAAGAGTTTTTTAAGGCATCTATAAAAGCTTCAACAAGCTCATCATTGTATTCTTTCATATTAATTTAACCTTTCCGTAAATTTTGTTTCTTATTTGTTTTTCTTCATTTTACAGCGATTCTGTAAAAAGTGAAAGTATCTGACTGTTTTCCGGATGGCTTTTCATTTTGAGACAGAAATGCTAAAATGAAAACGGGGTATGGCCGGGATGTCTGCGAGAGAATATAATACCATTGCCAGACACGGGGAGGAAACAGTTAAATGACAGAGCGCCAGAGGCTAATAGAGGAAAAGAGAAATTTATTGGCAGCGAAACGGAGTCTGATGCGTCTAAACGGAATACGGATAATTGAAGTCTACGAAAAAAATGAAAATCAGGAACTGAATAATATGTACTCTTCTTATGTGTCAGATGTATGTAAAAAAGATGCTGTGCCATACAGCAGACTGTCGGAAAAGACCCCTGAACCACAGATATATTCCTGGATCATTGACACTATGGGATTAAAAGAAGGGCGGGAATACTTCTGCTATTGCGGAGTCTGGGCCCGAATAAAAATATTCAGTTTGCAGTCTGCTGTTCAGTCATTGTGTAATTTTGGCGGGGGTGTAATCGGTTTTTTGCTGGCGGAGACAGATTTGAGCCGAATTTTGGAACTGTCCTCTGATTCCCGTGATGAATATAATTATCTGATTGATATATGGAAAAATGGAGTATGGACTGATTGCCGGAAACTATAAATATCAAAATCGGAGGCAGACAGCATGAAGATACAGGATTTCAAATCACATTTATGGTTTACTGTGGGGGCACTGACTGTTTTCACTGTCATTCTTCTGATTTTGAAATTTACGTGGCCTTCAAAGGAGTATTCTTCCATCCAGTCTGTTATCGAAAATCTTTCCGATTATCGGAAAGAAATTGAAAGCTGGGGATATCAGATCGGTGTGTTTGATCCTTTGAGCGGCGATATGAGCGATGAGGATGATTCTGCGCTCATTAATTATGCGGAAGGAGTATATGATCCTGTGCTGATTCTGACGGATCAGACAGGGGGGCGCTGGTATTTTTATAATGGCTTTGACCAGTATGCACAGGAAACGGAATGCATAAAAACAGCGCCAACCTGGGGAGGCAGTGAGGAAGTACAGAGGATCGTCACAGAGTTTCAGCTTTTCAAAGCTCATCTGAACCATCCTCCTTTAAAGATAAATTGTGCCCGGCCGGATAAAAGAGATTATTATGATATGGAAATTGAGCTTACTGTCAGCGGGTATTCTCTGAAAACAGGGAAACGTGTTTATGGCCCTGAATTTAATCACTATTTTACAAATTATTGCAGCAACAATTTTAAAGAGTGCAGGCACTTTGGAGGGCTGGATCCTGTAAAATTAAATAATAATGCAGACCGGGAAATAAAAAAGCGATTTACGGCAGAGCAGCTGTCAGAGCTTTACCGGCAGGGACTGGCCCTTCAGGATAAGCTGATGGCACTTGTGCAGGACAAAATTTCCGACAATGGGTCCGATACAGGCAAGAGGACAGGGCCAGAACGCGGCGTCGGAGTTAAAAAGAGACTGGGATGATTGTTTACCGGGGGTAAATTTATGATGACAAATGTATTTTTTCTTGTCTTCCGTGCCTTTTTAATTACAGCTATGACTGTGGGAATGATGGCATGCATGACGGAATTTCGTTTTGAACGATGGAAGCTTTTGTGCATTATGGCGGTTTACAGTATCTGGGTGGTTGCTTCGAGCCTGGTTTTACTGTGGATTGGCGGAGAACTGCTGCTGCTCCGTCTGTTCTTTCTTACCATCTCAATTCCGGCTACTTTTCTCACATACTGGGCGGCCAATGATACTCCTGCACAGGCGGTTTTCAACTACATGACACAGATTTTGCTGTCAATACTGGCGGTTTCTTTGATTCGCCTGCTGACGGAGGCTTTTGATCTGTCCGCTTTGGCAAATATCCTGCTGATGGGGGTATTCTATGGGACAGTAATATATCTTGAGTGGCGTTTCCTGCGACGGCCCTTCCGTTTGCTGATCAGGGTAATACCGGCTCACTGGGGCGTACTTACTTTAATACCATGCGTGTTCTGTGCCTATCTGATTTTTGTGGCTTCCTGGCCGGGCAGTTATCTTGAAAACAGGCTGCAGAGAGTATATGTCTATGCTGCGGTTATTCCGCTGATTATTGTATATATTGCTGTGTTCAAAAGCCTTTTTGGTCAGTATCGCATTCAGATGGAGCGGCAGAGCGCCGCATTGCTGAGGATGCAGATTTCAGCCCTGAAAGAAAAATTGCAGAATGTAAAGGAAGTAGAGGAAGGCCTGAGAATCCAGCGGCATGATCTGCGTCATCAGTTTGAGACTGCCAGGGAGCTTGTATTGCGGGGAGACAGTGATGCAGCTCTGGATTTTCTGGATGCTGCGCAAAAACGGCTGAATGAGCGTAAGGAAATTCGCTGGTGCCGCCTGCCGGTGCTGGATGCAGTGTTTTGTGCTTACTTTTCCAGGGCTGAAAATCAGGGTATTCGGGTGGATGCGAAGATTGCCATATCTGACAGTCTCTCAGTGGAAGAGGGGGAACTGGCCATTGTTCTGGCCAATGCCCTGGAAAACGCCATCCATGCCAATCTGGATTTGCCTCCGAATCAGCGGGAGATTTTCTGTAAGATGATGGGATCTCCCGGTGTCATGCTGGAAATTTCCAATCCATGTGCCCAAAATGTTTCCTTTGACAGCAACGGCCTGCCGGTGGGGCAGAGAGAAGGTCACGGTCTGGGGGTTCAGTCTATCTCCGCTTTTTGCCGCAAAAACGGAGCCGTCTGCCAGTTTGATCTGACAGATGGCAGGTTTCGGTTCCGGCTGGTACTGTGACGCTGGGGGTCAGGGGAGCCAGAATACAGGAGGAAGCATTTCTGCAAATGTTTATTTGATACAGAGGAAAATATATTGCAGAAAAAAGAACGGATGTTCTGAACTGCGGCTATACTTTTTTATCTGGCCGTGATATAATTTGCCTGACTGACAGAAACGCTGTATTTAATGAATTTTTCAGACTTCCTGAGATAAGAGTCAGGAAGAGTAAACAAACACCAGGGCTGTAAAAAAGATTGAAAGAAATGCTCCATATCCCTGTAACAGCGGTAAAAAATGCTGTGGGCAATATCATACGGAAAAGGAAATTAAATTATGTTTCATGTCCTTCCGGGGAACTTTTTTGTTCCTCTTGCATCACCGAATAAAATTGTATATTGGGAGTGTATCTGTAAGCTGTTTTCTGTCATGGACTATCAGCTTTCATTTGGTATAGAGAGAGAAGTGGTTGCGGATGAACTGCAGTATTATTTTGAACAGTCCACAGCGGCGGAAATCGTAGAGGAGGATTTCTCGGGGGCCGACAGCAGGGGGAAGGCAAACGGGATTCTGCGAAAACTGGAATACTACGGGTGGATTGAAATTGAGACAGACAAAAGTTATGTGCAGCGGGTTAATTTTAAAGAATATGCCGTACGTGTGATGAAGACACTGCTGGAGATTGAAGACGGAAAGCAGATTGAGTACCAGGGATATATTTATACGATATATAGTCTGATAAGAGGAAATACAGACAATCCCGGAGTCGTCCTGCTTCAGATCATGGAGAATACAGATCTTCTGATTACCGGGCTTAAGAATCTGAATTCAAATATTAAGCATTATATAGATGAACTTACGAAACACAGTACCGTGGCAGAGATCATGAATGCCCTATTTAACGACTATATTACCAATATCGTGGATAAAGCGTATCACAGGCTTCTTACCTCTGACAATGTATCGAAATTCCGTCCGGAGATTATTGAAAGGCTGGAGAGCAGGAGCAAAAGCAGATCTTATATAGAAAAGACTGCGTCAGAGCTTGCGGGGTTACAGGAGACGGATGTGGATACGGCAAGGGAGAATGTCTACCGGTATCTTCATGAGATTATCGAGGCATTCCGCAATATGGACGATATTTTAAATGAGATCAATCAGAAAAATACACAGTACCAGCGGGCGGCGATAAACAGAGCCAGATTCCTTCTGTCAGGGAATGAAGATATCCGCGGACAGCTCAAGGAACTCCTGCTTGGAATCAACGAAGTGATGAACGAAGAGAAAATGGAGCCTGGGGGTATCTATGAGATTGGATTCCTTGATAATCTTGTGCGGATCTACAGCTGCGGATTCCTGGATGAGAGCTCCCTGTTTTCGCCGATAGAGGGAAAGAAGGCGTTTGAACCTCAGCAGATCATAAACCGGGAGCCGGACAGCATGCTGCGCCAGGAGAAAATGCGCCACATGGTAGAGAAGATGCAGAAAATCTTAAGCGCTGAAAAGATTGGACGTTACGTGGACGAGTGTATGGGCGAGAGGAAAGAAATATTTGCCACAGAGCTGCCGCTGTCTGACGTGGAGGATTTTGTCAAGATTATCTATGTGCGGCTGTACGGCCAGCGGAAGAATATGAGGTATGGAGTGGAGGCCGGAGAAGAAAAAGAGGTAAACGGATTCCGGTTCAGGGATTTCAGGATCTGGAGGAAACAGTAGTGGAATTATTGGAAAATATGCTGCAAAAGGATAAAGATGAATTTAAGCGGATATGCAACCGGCTCCTTGGTCATTGCTTTCTGTGCAGGGGGAATATGACAAACAAAGCGGATTATTATTTCGTACTCAAATACCGGAGTGAATTCCGGGAGTATCTGTCTGTGCTGGGGTATCGCCTTGAAATCAATGAAGAGGACGGGGTAATTCAGCTTACCAATCCGCAGAATTATAACCGGCTGAATCTGAAATTGTATGAATCCATTATTCTGCTTATCTTAAGGATTCTCTATGACGAGAAGAAACGGGAACTGTCCGCCAGTGATGAGGCAATCATTAATCTGGGGGATATTCAGGACAAGTTTTTAAGCCTTCGGATCCGGGATAAGATGATCGATAAGACAACCATGAGAAATACACTGACCATATTCCGCAGATTTCAGTTAATTGAGATTCTTGACCGGGATCTGGGAAATGAAGAATCCAGAGTTCTCATTTATGATTCGATCATGATGGCAGTCAGGATCGAGGATATCAGGCAGGCTTACGAAAAGCTTGAGCTGTACAGAAAGGGGAAGAAAGCGGATGAAGAAACTGACGAGAATGAAGCTGATTAACTGGCACCGCTTTGAAAACTGTACCATCGATTTTGGGGATTCTACGCTGATCTCCGGCGAAAACGGGGCTGGAAAATCTACTCTTCTGGACGCCATCCAATTTGTGATTACCTGTTCTGCCAATGCGTTTAATAAGGCGGCGCACGAAAATGGCAAGAGAAAACTGACGGGCTATGTGCGTTGTAAAACGGGAAGGGAGAGCAGGCCTTATGAGCGTACCGGACAGATCAGCGCACATATTGCCCTTGAGTTTTACGAGGAAAGTAAAGAACGGTATTTTATTGTAGGGGCAGTTGTGGACTCCGCTTCCGAAGGCCAGGAAACGACAGTCAGATATCTGATCGATAATAAAAGGATAACAGAGGAGATGTTCTTTAAGGGAAACACTCCCCGGTCAATCTCGGAATTCCGCGCCGCCAACCAGTCCATACGCCAGTGGTGCAAGACACAGATAGAAGCAAAGAAAATGATAAAATCAAGGTTTGGAAGGATCGAAGACAAATTCTTCAGCCTGATCCCGAAGGCACTGGCATTTAAACCTATTGATGATATCAAGGATTTTGTATATTCTTATGTGCTGGATGAAAAAGAAGTAAATATAGAAGTCCTCCGGGAAAATGTGCGTACCTATCAGGATCTGAAAAGAACCCTGGAATCTGTAAAGAAGAGGATGGAGAAGCTGGAAAAGATTGACCACCTGCATAGTGAGGTGGAAGAATGTATGAGAAAAGACAGCATGTATGAATTTTACTTATCGCAGGCGGATGTGGACATTTCCAGAGAGCGTATTCAAAGTCTGGAAAGAGAGATAAGGACAGAGGAACACCGGAAAGCAGATGCAGAAAAAGAACTTCTTTCTGTAACAGCAGAAAAAGACGAAAAATTCCGGATGGAAACAAATCTGCGGCTGGAGCTGAAGCAGAATCAGGAGTTTATCGCCTTAGAAGAGCAGAAAAAAGAAAAAGAGCGTTTGCAGGAGGAAGAAAAACAGGCGATTGCAGAAAAAAGAGAATTGCAGAACAGTGTGAAAAAGGCTTTGAATGCAGCTTACCGGCTGCTGGAGGTAAAGGATGCAGACGCATGTATTAAAGAATATGAGCATGAACTTGCGAACCTGGATAAGGCACATGATATAGTCCGGATAAAAGAAATCACAGAACGTGTTATCAGGTATAAGGGAGAGATGTATGGCAGGGTACAGGGAAAGCTGGCAGAGGTAAAGACTGCGCAGGAGAGACTGCAGGAAGAAAAACAGGAACTGAAAAATAAAATTGAACGGTTAGAGCGAAAGAAATTAACCTATCCGCCTGCAGTGAACTGTGTGCTGGATGCAGTCCGGGAAGAATTTGCAAGAATCGGGAGGAAGCCGGAACCGCGTATACTGTGTGAAACTCTGGAGATTACAGATGAGAGCTGGAGAAATGCGGTGGAGGGCTATCTGAATACACAGCGTTTTTATATTCTGGTGGAGCCGGAGAACTTTGATATCGCGCTGGGGATTTATGACAGACTCCGCAGAGAGAAAAAAGCGTACGGTGTGGGGCTGATAAACACCCAGAATATGGAAGCCTACGATAAAACGCCGGAGGGAACTCTGGCGTCAGTTGTGGTATCAAAAAGCAAATATGCCAAACAGTTCATTAATATGATACTCGGAAAAGTTACCATGTGTGAGCGGTACAGTGACCTGAAAAAATATCAGACTTCCATTACAAAGGAATGTATGAAGTACCAGAACCGGGTGGCAAGTGCGATCAGGCCGGAGATTTTCAGCGTGCCCTTTATCGGAAAAAATGCATTCAAGGTTCAGCTTGAACAGGCAAAGGCGCAGAAAGAATGCTTGGATCGGGAGATAAAAGTGGTAAATGAAAAGTATGATACACTGGAGTCCATGTTGCCTTTGCTCTCTACCGAGCATGATGTGGATGTGAAGTACAGACTGGAGGTTCTGCCGAAGATTTTCCGTATCCGGACAGGAATCAGAAAATGCGATGATAACATCAGGACACTGGAAAAGAATGCCACATTTATCCAGAAGCAATTGCAGCTTGAGGCATTGGAGTCTCTCAGAAAAGATCTGGAAAAGCGTGTCAGAGAACTTGACCAGAAGATTGGCGGAATTCTTGAGGCGGTCAAAATCAGAAAAGAACAGATTGCCGGAGAAACAGAAAACCAGATGGAAAAACAGGCGTATGCCGCTCTGATTGCCGCTAAGGCGGGGGAGGATCTGATTCTGTGGAAAAAAGAATATGAGAAGCAGACATCAGATAAATCCTTCGGTCAGTTTAAGGAGAATTTCTCCAGAACGCGGAAGGCAAACGAGACGGTGCGGCAAAACAAAGAAGAGAAGATGCGCAGCCTGATGGTAGAATATAAAACGGAGCATAGCTTTGGTGCAGCGGCAACAATGGAAGGATTTCCGGAGTTTGCAGATATCTATGACCGGCTCCGTACGTCTGAAATATTAGAATATGAGGAAAAGGTAGAATCAGCAAGAGCATCGGCGGAAGAAGAATTCAGGGAGCAGTTTCTTGCAAAGCTGCAGGAAAATATGAAACAGGCGCAGAGTGAGTTCAAAGAACTGAATAAGGCGCTGAAAGATATTGCATTCAGCAATGAAAAGTATGAATTTTTATATATGCCCAGCAAACGGCACCGGAATTATTATGAGATGATCATGGATGATTTTAATATCGTGCAGGGGGAGTCCATTTTCAGCGGTATGTTCCATGAAACTCATAAAGAAGTGATCGAAGAGCTGTTTGAACGTCTGGCAATCAATAATGAAAACAATGCAAAGACATTAGATGAGTTTACGGATTACCGGACTTATATGGATTATGACATCAGGATCATCCACAATGACGGAACCTATTCTTATTATTCAAAGGTATGCGAAGAAAAGAGCGGTGGCGAGACTCAGACGCCGTTTTATGTGACAGTGGCAGCTTCCTTTGTCCAGCTCTACAGCAACAATATCGGCGGCGAAGCGGCGGGTCTTGTGATGTTTGACGAAGCTTTTAACAACATGGATGATGAGCGGATCGGGGGCGTGCTGGAGTTTTTGAGAAGGCTTCCTCTCCAGATCATCATCGCGGCTCCTCCGGACAAAATCCAGTATATCGGCCCGGCTATGTCGGAGACACTGCTTGTGATGACAGATGAAAAGGTCAGCTATGTGGAGGAGTATTATAATGGCGCGGTATGATGAGAAAATCCTGAATGCGCTTTTGGATTCCTATGAAAAAAGCGTGCTTTCACGAGGGGAAAATAAAGTAAAGGTTCAGATTGCGTTTCCCTTTACAAAAAGGACAGTGCCGGAGTATTTCAATGAAAGCTCCCTTGCTTACGACGAAATCCATGCTGTTCTGGAAGAAACTGAACAAAAAGGTTTTCTGACGATCGTATGGAAAAAGGGAAGAGAAGGACATATTATTGAGAAAGTTTTGTTAAATACATACTCTGTAGAATCGGTTTATGCTTACCTGAACAGGACGCCTAAAAAAGTGAATGAAAACAGACATCTGGAAATCCTGGAGAACTGGTCATCCAAAAGCAGAGAAATGCCGGTGCTTGGCACATTTGTATCCTACTTAAAACAAAGGATAAAAGAAGGAAAAACGGTAAAAGAATTTATAGATCTGTCGGCTCCGGACAGGACAGAGCAGATACTGTCAGCACTTTTTAAGGTTGAAAGCAATGAAGAACCCTGCTACATCCGGGAATTTTCTATCCGCCATTTTGGAGACTCCAAAATATTTGAAGAGACATCGGGCGTGATTGGGAAGATCATGCGGCGTTTCCGCCCGGAATTTGCCGATATGGATACGGATGCCATTCTTTCCGAATATAGAATTTACAGGACGCCTGACTATGTGTATTTCAAAGGAGAGGGTAAGCTTTTATCAG
This sequence comes from uncultured Lachnospiraceae bacterium, assembly GCA_944384125.1. Lineage (GTDB taxonomy): Bacteria > Bacillota > Clostridia > Lachnospirales > Lachnospiraceae > Otoolea. The sequence goes on from CALWSF010000016.1 coordinate 64,568, forward strand.
CAGGAAATGACGTTCCTTTCATAGAGCTGCCGCTTTTTGAGCAGGGGATCGGGATTTCCGGGGCAGATATCAAAAGGATCGGGATCTGTGGAAAAGAAAGCATAAAGAAAGTTATTACCATAGAAAATCTGACGACATTTTTCCGGTGGAAAGAGGAGGGCAGCCTGATCATCTATCTAGGAGGCTATCACAATTCTGTGCGGAGAGAATTACTGCGCATGGTGTATCAGGAGATCCCTGATGCCAGGTATCTTCACTTTGGCGACATTGATGTCGGTGGGTTTCGCATTTACAGAGATCTCTGCAGGAAAACAGGCATTCCGTTCCGGACCTATCATATGGGAATTCGGGAACTGGAGATATATGAAGCCTATACAAAGAAGCTGACAGACAATGACAGGAAAGGTCTGAGTCTTCTGATAGAAAAAGAGAGGGAAAAAGAGGAAGGAAATCTGGAAACACTTTTGTATATGCAGGAAAAAGATGTGAAACTTGAGCAGGAAGCCATACGATAATTTAAAACTGATATGTAAATGTAAATACGAAAAAGTACTTCCAAGTAAAGAAGAATTGCAAAAGTTGTTGGAAGACAAAAATTTTGAATAAAAGTATGTGGATATTAGACAGAGTATTTTTCTGATTTTGACATTTTCGTTACGGATATTTTTTTGTGAGTGGCTGATATTGAACATTGCAGGAAAACTGTTACTGGCAGTTTCCCCCTGTATGCATGGCATCAAAAGTCACAAAGGAGCACCCTTCGGGTATACCATTATGCCCTGAAAAGACGGGCAAAGCTAAGGAGAAGATTTTGCTATGGATAAATTCGTTTTAAAATCCCCGTATCAGCCCACAGGCGACCAGCCCCAGGCGATCGAGGCGCTTGTAAAAGGGTTCCGGAAAGACTTTCACGATGGCCAATGTGATGAACAAGCCTACGCTGGTAATCGCTCACAATAAAACACTGGCTGCGCAGCTGTACGGAGAATTCAAGGAGATGTTCTCTGATAACGCGGTGGAGTATTTTGTGTCCTGGTGTACCGGGGCCGGAAAATGAGGTGTATCTAGTGTTTTTTCGTGCTGTTTAGTATAGATTTTGTGGATAGAATAGGACAAAACGGACTGGATGATACCAGACGGATAAAATGATTTTGTGACTTTTTGCGGGAAAAATTCGTAATGAGAAGAAAAGATATAAAAATAAAATAAGATCTGAATTGCCGAGGAAAACTCGGTAGTTCAGAAGCATTAGAGATGGAATTGGGTAAATGTTGTTTCTCCAATTGACAATAAGTAGTGACTTGGGGGTATGGAAAGGTAATAATGCTTTTGAGGTGCTTTTTGACATGTAAGTCTAAAGGAAGAATCATGGATTATTTTGAAATGCAAATAGAAGTGAATAAAAAGCAGACAAAGAGGTAAGATAGATGCAGAAATCGAATTTGCTAATGTATACTACAGAAGATGGTTTAACAAAAATCGAGGCCACCTTTGTAAATGACACGGTATGGCTTTCGATAGAGCAAATGGCTGAACTGTTTCAAAGAGACAGAAGTGTTATAGGAAAACATATACGCAATATTTTTAAAGAGGGAGAACTGAACAAGGAATCAGTATGGGCAAAATTTGCCCATACTGCTGATGATGGAAAAACCTACCAAGTGGATTACTATAATCTGGATGTGATTATATCTGTGGGATATAGAGTAAAATCTTTGCGTGGTACTCAGTTTAGAATATGGGCAACGAATATCTTGAAAGAATATATGCAAAAAGGTTTTGTTTTAGATGATGATCGCTTAAAACGCTTAGGTGGCGGAAACTATTTTGATGAGTTATTAGAACGTATTCGTGATATTCGATCATCAGAAAAGGTATTTTGGAGAAAAGTGTTGGAAATTTATGCAACGAGTATTGATTATGATCCAAGAGCAGAAAGTTCAATTCTTTTCTTTAAACGGGTACAGAACAAAATGCATTGGGCGGCACATAAGCATACAGCTGCAGAAGTGATATACCAGAGAGCGGATGCCGAGAAAGAATATATGGGATTAACTTCCTGGCAAGGAAAATCAATAAAGCGGACAGATGTAGAAGTGGCAAAAAATTATTTGAATAAGGATGAATTAGATGCATTAAATAAAATTGTTACCGCTTATCTGGATATTGCAGAGGTACATGCATTAAATCATGAGCCTATGTATATGAAAGACTGGATAGAAACTATAGATGACTATTTGAAAATGACAAGAAGAGATATACTTAGGACTAAAGGGACTGTTACACATAAGCAGGCGCTTGAAAAAGCTCATGAAGAATACGAGAAATATAAGAATAGAGAAGAAAGTAGGTTATCCTTAGTAGAACAACATTTTTTGGATAGTATAAATGAGTTAGAAGGGTTAGAGGAAAAAGGCTAAGTGCATAAAGGAGAAAAATACAAATGAAAATTATAACACTTTATAATCATATTAGGTCTAGATCAAAATATGATAAATTACTTTGCATTGCGTTACGATTAATATTTTATGACTTTTCGTGAACAAACTGTGAAAAGTCCAATATAGGGCAGTACCATTTTCTGATTTTGACATTTTCGTTACGGATGATTTTTTTGAGAGTGGCTGATATTGAACATTACAGGAAAACTGTCACGGGCGGTTTCTTTCTGTATGCACGGCATCAAAAGTCACAAAGGAGCACCCTTCGGGTATACCATTATGCCCTGAAAAGACGGGCAAAGCTAAGGAGAAGATTTTGCTATGGATAAATTTGTTTTAAATGCCCCGTATCAGCCCACAGGCGACCAGCCGCAGGCAATCGAGGCACTTGTAAAAGGGTTCAGGGAAGGCAATCAATTTCAGACTTTACTGGGGGTTACGGGTTCTGGAAAGACGTTTACGATGGCCAACGTGATCGAGCAGTTACAGAAACCCACACTGGTCATTGCCCACAATAAAACTCTGGCAGCCCAGCTTTACAGCGAGTTTAAGGAGTTCTTCCCTGAGAACGCGGTAGAGTATTTTGTATCCTACTAGGGTTCGAGCCTTCTTAGCGTGATATTTAGTGGTGTTTGGTGCTGTTTATACCAGATATTGTGGACTATATGGACTGTATGGACGGGATAAAACAGGGTGGATTAGGTAGCA
>CALWSF010000017.1 GCA_944384125.1 uncultured Lachnospiraceae bacterium
ACAGCTTTCATTTATTAAAAGCAAAGATTCTTTTAAATGAGTATTATTATCAAATCAACTAACTTTGGAAAGAACCGAACTGACGGTAACGGATGAAAAGACCCGGATTTCCATCTCCAAGACGGATTTTGAATCGGGACTTTTTGTGAAGGGCGCAAAGCTGGCGGTCTATCGGGTAAAAACGGAGGACGGTGCATACGTGCCCGACGGGGATCCGGTTGAGAGCTGGGTCAGCACCGGAACGGCTCATGTGATCGAAGGGAAGCTTCTGGCGGGACATATGTATCTGTTAAAAGAACTTTCCGCGCCGGATGGATATGTGCTTCAGGAACCGTATCTTTTTACCGTTGCGGAGGACGGCCGGAGGATAAGTGCCGTAACCGATCAGAGAAACGTGATTGAGGTTAAAACGGCGGACAGCCTGCATGATGCGGTGGAGCGTCTGAGTATCCAGGGAAGAAAAGGCGTCCGGCTGGAGGCGGTGCTTACGGATCGGGACACGGGAGAGGAAACCATCCTTCCGGACGGCCATGAACCTCTGCTGAGCCGTGAGGATGGTCTTTCGGAGGGACACCGCTACACCCTGGTGCAGCGTATTATATTCAGTGATGGAAGCATTTATCCGCTGGAGAAGATGATCTTCCGCCTGACCTTCGGAGAATCCGGCACCTTCCCCATTCCGCTTCGCCGTCTGCAGGAAACCCGGCTGAAGCTTGTTTCTTCAGATGGAACAGTAGTGGAGGAATGGAGCGTGGAAAACACAGAAGGGTATGGCTACCGGCATGAGATTGTAAATAAGGAGTATGAGAGTCCTGTCCGGATTTTGGTCACATCGGAAAACGGCAAGGACGGGGCAGCCGTACAGGGAGATTCCATTATCCGTTATGAGATTACATACCGAAACGACGACCGTGAGGTAAAAGATCTGGTTATAACGGCAGAGCTTTCAGACGGGCTTACCTTTATGCCGGCCAATTCTTCGGCCGGAGCGGAGAAGGATGGAAGCCGCATACACTTTACGATCCCGGATGCAGAGCCGGGAGAGGAGGGAAGCCTTACGGTAACAGCCAGCGTGGAGCCGCAGTTTACCGGGTTTTTAAGCTGCGTGGTATCGGATGGAAGCCGGGAGGCATGTGCAGTCAACCCGGCTGTCCCGGAGGGGGCACTCACAGTTTTGAGCACTGTTTCCGGAACGGATGAGACACTGAAAGAAGAGGAGATTACCTACCATATCACAATCCGGAAGAAGGATGGCAGTCCCTTCTACGGAAGCGTTTCCTATGTGGGAAGTCATTCCGGAACCATAAAGAGCGGAGAGAGCGTTACCCTGAAGGCCAGCGAGTATATCAGCATTATCGGTCTTGCCTGGGGCAGCCAGTATGAGGTTTCCGTTGATGCCCCGGAGGATGCGGAGCCGGTTTATAAAAATCTTTCCGGAACCACAAAAAGAGAGGGTGTCAGCGTGATTGCCGCGCTGCATCGGAACGATCTGTCTGAGAGAGAACTTTTAAAGAAAGGAGAGAGCTATCGCCTGGAAGAACGGGTGCTTTTAGAGGACGGGGAGGAGCTTACGAATGTACTGAGATTTACCTTGAATGAAGAGGCATCCCTGGACGGAATCGGTGTGGCGGACCGGAAAACAAAGGTATCGATCACAAAGACGGATCTGGGAGGAAGAGAGCTTCCCGGAGCCCACCTGGTTTTAAAGGATGCAGACGGAAACGTGGTGGATGAGTGGGACAGCACTGATACGCCCCATGTGATAGAGGGAGTTCTGAAGCCGGGAGAAAGCTACACGCTTTATGAGGAAGTGGCCCCGGACGGATATGCTTACGCAGAGGAGATAACCTTTACAGTATCAGAGGACGGGACACCGGATGCTGTGTCCATGCAGGACAAGCCGACTCAGGTGGAGATCTCCAAGAAGGCGCTTACCGGTAAAGATGAACTTCCGGGTGCCCGTCTGGAGCTTCGGGACGAGAGCGGAGCACTCATCGAGAGCTGGGTATCCGGGACGGAGCCCCACCACATTGTGGGAAAACTGATTGCCGGGAAGACCTATACGCTTCGGGAGATAAAAGCGCCGGACGGGTATTGGACAGCCGAGGAGATAACCTTTACGGTTTCTCTGGACGGAATCGTGGATCATGTGGAAATGAGAGATAAAGAAACGGAGGTAAAATTTCGGAAATACGGTTTAAAAGAAGATGGGAAGACAGAGATAGGGCTGCTTTCCGGGGCCAGGCTTCAGATTTTTGATTCAGATGGAAAAAAAGTGGCGGACTGGTATACGGACGGCAAAGAAAAGTTATTTATCGGCCTTCTGAATGCGGGGGAGACCTACACTCTGAGAGAAGCAGAGGCACCGGCCGGGTTTGGAAAAGCGGATCCGGTATCTTTTACAGTTCCTGATGACGGAAGCATTTTGACTGTCAGGATGGATGATATTCTTCTTTCTGTGGGAGAAAGGACCCCTGAGGGTAAACCTCCTGTGCCGGAAAATCCGACGGAGGGTTATATCACTGTCAGGGCAGATAGAGAAATGTCAGGACACGGGCGTATAGAACTGGAGAAAAGAAAACTTTCTCCGCTGCCTCCAACGGGAGATTTCCGTATGTATGACGGTACAAAAATATTTTTATATCGGGTACTTTTTGCCGGGGTCTGCATGGTCTATGTGTCCGCAGCGGTAACAGCAAAACGGAGAAAGAAATGCAGATTTATTATGTGGATTCTGCATCTGCGGAAAAAGAAATGAAAAATGTATAAAGAAAGGGGGAAGCAATTGATCCGGAACAGAAATAATAAAAAAGTTAAGATTTTGGGTATGCTGGTATCAGCTATTTTACTTGTGACCGTATGGAGCGAAGTTTCTCTGGCCTCATCAATTGAAAGGGTAAAGGTGCATCTCAGTGCAGAGGACTTTGATATCTGCGGCATGCCTGTACTGGATGCGGAAAGCGGAGACGATGCGTATGAAGTATGGGAAATTAGTGCTGCGCAGGGATTTGCCGGGAATACAGGAACCTGCGGTAAAGCAGCAGGACCGGGGCGTGCCGGAGAAGAAAAAGGTGGGGAAACAGCAGGAGAGAAAGAGCGAAATGAGATGGAATCAGAGGGAAGATACCAGTATGAGGTATGGCTGTCGGCACAGGAAGAACAGTTTTTTTCAGTAATGGAACAGGAGGATATCTGTTTTTCCGGGGAAAAGGCTGTATGTACAAAAGCTGTGCGCCGTGACAGCGGACAGACTCTGGTGCTTACGTTTTATCTGGAAGAACCGGGAGAAATAACGGGATGCATTAAAAATGCATGGATGGAGGGAACGACCGGGCGATGGGAGGCCGCCCCCAATACAGAAACGTATCTGGTAATGCTTTACCGGAACGGAGAGAGAACAGGACTGCCCCACCGCACAGCCGGACTGTCCTATGATTTTCTGCCTTTGATGCAGCAGGAGGGGACTTACTATTTTAAAGTGTTTCCGCTGACGGAAAAGGGAAAGAAGGGAGAAAGTACAGAGTCAGGACAGATTAAACTGGATAAGAGTACTGTACTCGAAAACCAGGACAGGTGGCTAAGGCAGGCTGTGGAGATGGCCGGGACGGAAGAAATAGAAGGAGGTGTTTTCACAGAGGAGGACTGCAGGGTATTTGGATGGTTTCCGAAAGGAGAGAAAATTTATTATGTGGAGAAGGATGGATGCCTGCCTCAGGAGAACTGGATTTGTGAAGATGGAGAATGGTATTATTTTGATGCACATGGGAAGGCAAAAACGAATTGCTGGCAGGAATGGAAAGGCATTTGGTACTATCTGGGGAAAGACGGGTGTATGGAAAGAGAAGTAAAGGGAGGAGATATTGAAAAAATTTTCCATAAAAACAATGAATTTGTAAAAATACGTTGAAGGTAAGTGTAAACTGTGATAGTATGTAGAACGTGAATATGATTTTACCGGCTTTGCCTGTGTTTCATGCAAAGCCGGTAAAACACTCTGGAGAGTCTCCGAAAAAGGAGCGCCGAAGGTGTAAGACGGGTGCAGGTCCATGGCACCGGTTGATCTCTCAGGCAAAAGGACAGGGCATACAGAAAACCACAATGGGAAAATAGTCCCGTTGTATGCAGATGTTCTACTCTTTGGAGAGCTGGTTTTTTATCAGCTCTTATTTTATTGCCGAAAAACGGCAGAAATTTCAGTCCGGTTCTCAGGAAAGCAGACAGTATGTCACAGGCCGGAACAATAAAACTTAGAGGAGGATGAAAAAGTGGACACGATTATGGAACTGGTAACAAAAGGAAATGATTTTCTGTGGAGTTTTCTTCTGCTGGTGCTGTTGTGCGGAACGGGAATATACTATACGATCCGTCTCAGATTCATTCAGGTAAGAAAATTCGGCGAGGGCTGCAGACAGGTATTCGGGCATTTTTCTCTGCATGGAGAAAAGCATGAAAAGGGAGAAATGAGTCCTTTTCAGTCAATTGCGACAGCGATAGCGGCACAGGTTGGGACCGGAAATCTGACAGGTGCTGCTACGGCTCTCATAGGCGGAGGTCCGGGAGCTATTTTCTGGATGTGGGTCAGTGCCTTTTTTGGAATGGCAACGATTTATGCGGAAGCTGTTCTGGCCCAGACCTATAAGACAGAGGTAAATGGAGAAATTACAGGCGGTCCGGTTTATTATATAAAAGCTGCTTTTCGCGGAACATTCGGAAAAGTGCTGGCGGCTCTTTTTGCCATATTTATTGTTCTGGCACTGGGATTTATGGGAAACATGGTGCAGTCCAACTCTATTGGTGCTGCATTTGTTGAGGTATTCCATGTTTTTGGAATGGAAATTCCGCCCGTTGTTGTCGGCCTGATTCTGGCAGCCTTTGCAGCATTTATTTTTCTGGGAGGAACAAAGCGTCTCGCTTCTGTTGTGGAAAAAATTGTGCCGCTGATGGCAGGTGTGTACATTGTGGGAAGTCTGATCCTCATTTTTATGCACGTGACACAGATTCCGGCTGCTTTTATGATGATATTTAAAAGTGCATTTGATCCCTCTGCTGTTCTTGGTGCCGGAGCCGGCATTACAGTCAGGGAGGCCATCAGATTTGGAGTTGCCAGAGGTCTTTTTTCCAATGAGGCCGGAATGGGTTCGACTCCCCATGCCCATGCACGTGCAAAGGCGGAAACTCCCCATCAGCAGGGGCTGTGTGCAATGATCAGCGTATTTATTGATACATTTATTATTCTGAATCTGACCGTTTTCTCAGTTTTAACGACTGGTGCCATGAGCACAGGAAAAGACGGAACGGCACTTACACAGGCGGCATTCATGAACGGATTTGGTTCCTTCGGAATTATTTTTGTGGCAGTTTGTCTTCTGTTCTTTGCCTTCTCCACAATCCTGGGCTGGCATTTCTTCGGTCTTATTAATGCAAAATATCTGTTTGGGGAAAAGGCGGGGAAAATTTATTCTCTGATTGTGATCGTCTGCATTATTATTGGTTCTACATTAAAACTGGAGCTGGTGTGGTCCATGGCCGATTTCTTTAATGGTCTGATGGTCATTCCCAACGTCCTGGCCCTGGTTGCTCTCAGCGGGGTTGTTTTATCCGCAGCAAATAAACAAAAACATTAAAAACAAATATATCAGAAAGGCTCATTGCCTGTCGGAATGCAGAACATCTGCGGGCAGGAATGAGCCTTTAAGTTTATTTGTTTTTAAGCAGCTGCTGTGCGGGAGTATCTTCGGAATGAAACGGGCAGAAGCCGGTGCGGGCGGCAGTCAGCTTTATAATGGATCTCAGAATCTCCAGGTTGCCTTCAAGAGAAATCTGATCTACAGTGAGTTCAGACTGTTTAGTGCATCCGTCAACACCTCCTGCGGATACCACCTTCTGAAGCAGCTGTGTCTCTTCTTTTTCGGTGGGGAGAAGAAAACGGCCGGTCATGACTGAAAGGAGGGAGGCAAGGCCCCATCCCCACCAGTTGGAAACGCCTCCTGCCAGCGTCAGATCAGCACACTCAGCTGCGCAGATAGTTTCGCCGAAAGGAACATTTTCCAGAATCTGACGGGAAAATGTTCCCATTCCCATTTCGTTTCCTCCATCTCCAATGGATATAATTTCTGTTCCGTTTTTCCTTGCTTCACGCAGAAAAGCTGAGGAATCAGTGAGCATGTCATCAATGATTTCTCCCCTCATGTTGTGATAATGTCCATCCCGTGCCTTTCCGGGACGCTCCAGGCTGATTAGATGAGTGGGATTTGCATCCTTCATAAATGACTGTATAAAATCATCTGTATTTTGGCGGGGAAGGCGTATGAGCATAGCCTGTGGAGCCCGAAAACGCAGAGCTGCTTCCATAAGTGGATAGGAAATCCAGTCTGTTATTACAGAGACTCCGCAGCCTATACCGGTCAGTGCCGCAGCCAGATTGGCTGTTCCTGAAGGTCCGTCTGTCTCTCCTCTCACATTTCCATCTGCGAGGCGGACCGGGAAACCGGTCAGAAAGATAACCCGTCTGGCTCTGGCTAATGAATCAGCGGTTTCTCTCAGAGGAGAGGGCGGAAGAGACGGGAGAAGACCTCTTCCTCCGATATCCTGTCTTATAATGGTATCTAAAGCATCGTAGTAATTCATTATTTTTCCTCCGGGTATTGGTATATTACAATCAGAAAATAAAAAGAGCCATGTATCCCTTAAGATTCATGGCTCTTATTTATGGTGGGAACATCCGGGCAGGAGTCCCGATAAATAAAAGAATCATTTTCAACTGTAACTTTATTCTAACGGAAATCAGGGAGACTGTCAACCCCGGTTTTGGAAAAACACGCAGAACAGAAATCAGAATAAGTACACTTACTGTGGAAAAACAGTCAGAATCCTGTTATAATTTTCAAAAGATAAATTATAATTCAGGCAGGGAGGAGACAGGAGAGCAATGTATGCCGCAAATACAATTCTGATAGTGGGGCAGGCCAAGCCCAGCCGGGAGGATGCAATTTACAATCTTCATGGCGAGTTTTATGTCAGCCTTGTTGTTGAGAGGGAGAGCGGGAAAATTCTGGATGTGGAATGCAACACGATTCTCAATGTTACGGCTAATTTTGTAAAATCAATGATTCTGGGAAAGAGTATAAAAACAGAACTGGATGATATGGAGAGAGCAATTCGCGAGAGGTATTTCGCACTGACGCAGAAGCCGTTGATCGCATGTCTTAAAGATGCACGCAACCGGTATGTGATGGTAACGGGGCAGAAATAAAACAGGTATTTTTGCCGTCTGTACCGGCAGGAATAGATAAAACAGGCAGGAGGGCACGAAATGCGGTATGTCAGCAGATATCAGTCGCCGCTGGGACAGATTATTCTGGGAAGCGATGGCGAGAAGCTGTCGGGATTGTGGTTTGAGGGTCAGAAATATTTTGATAAAGAGGCTGTTAAGGCAGCTGAAGAGCGGGAACTCTCGGTATTTGAAGATACCAGACGCTGGCTTGACACATATTTCGCAGGGAAAATTCCCGATTTCACACCGCCGCTTGCAGCGAATGGCTCAGAGTTTCGCAGAACTGTCTGGGAAATTCTGCTTGAAATCCCATATGGATGCGTAATGACTTATGGGGAAATCGCTTCACGGATAGCGAAAATGCGGGGACAGGATACGATGTCGGCTCAGGCAGTTGGCGGTGCTGTCGGCCATAATCCGGTGTCCCTTATTATTCCGTGCCACAGAGTGGTCGGCTCTGACGGAAAGATGACGGGATATGCAGGGGGGATCGAGAAAAAAATATGGCTGCTTGCGATGGAGAAGGCAGACATGCAGCGTTTTTCAGAATGAAGAAATTGATATATAAAAACGGCAGGAAAGCTCCCTGCCGTTTTTGTGATCTCAGAATATTTTATTCTTTTCCGCTCCAGCAGTAAGTGCAGAGTTTGCATGGGGAAAGTCCGATTGATTCTACCAGATCATCGAGCCGATGGAACTGAAGCGTTGTAAAATTAAGGCGCTTGCGGATTTCTTCTACCATTGCCTTGTAATTTTCACTGTCAGGATTTGCATAGTCTGCCAGAAGCTCGTCAGATACATTATCTCCCTCCCGATCCCGGATGATGCGCCGGGTAATCAGATCCAGCTCAGAGTTGGAGCGGGAAAAATTCAGGTATTTACATCCGAAAAGAAGCGGCGGACAGGCCGGGCGGATATGAACTTTCTTTGCTCCGCTCTGATACAGGAATTCGGTTGTTTCTCCCAGCTGAGTGCCGCGTACGATGGAATCATCTATTAAAAGCAGACTTTTATTCCGGATAAGCGTATCAACAGGAATGAGTTTCATGCGGGCAATAAGGTTGCGCTGGCTCTGGTTAGTGGGCATGAAAGAACGCGGCCATGTGGGCGTATATTTAATAAATGGACGGGCAAAAGGAATGCCGGACTCATTGGCGTATCCGATCGCATGTGCGATTCCGGAATCAGGGATTCCTGCCACAAGATCTGCATCTGCCTGATCCCGTTTTGCCAGCATTCGCCCGCAGCGATAACGCATATCTTCCACATTGATTCCCTCATAGCAGGAGGTCGGATAGCCGTAATAAACCCACAGGAAAGAACAGATTTTCATTTCCTGTCTGGCGGGGCTCAGAGTTTCCACACCTTCTGCTGTCATGCGGACAATTTCTCCGGGGCCCAGTTCTCTGTAATCTGTGTAGCCCAGATTGATATAGGCAAAACTCTCAAAGGAGACACAGTAGGCTCCTTCTTTCCGGCCGATTACAGCGGGAGTCCGCCCCATTCGATCGCGGGAAATGTAAATACCCTCCGGAGTCAGAAGAAGGATCGTCATGGACCCCTGTATTTTTTCCTGTGCCAGCAGAAGCCCGTCCACAATTGATTCTGCCTGATTTATAATGGCTCCTACCAGCTCGGTGGCATTGATTTTTCCGCCGCTCATTTCCAGAAAATGAATATGGCCTTTTTCATATGCTTCCCGTACCAGTTCCTCCTGATTGGCAATCTTCCCAACCGTTGTGATGGCGTAGCTGCCAAGATGGGACTGAATCAGAAGAGGCTGAGGTTCCATATCAGAGATACAGCCAATTCCCATATTTCCCTCCAGCTCGTCCACATCGCGCTCAAATTTTGTACGGAATGGAGAATTTTCGATGTTGTGGATTGAACGGTTGAAGCCATTCGGCCCATATACCGCCATGCCGCCGCGTCTTGTTCCGAGATGGGAGTGGTAGTCTACGCCGAAAAACAGATCCAGCGTGCAGTTTGTCTTTGATGTAACGCCAAAAAATCCGCCCATTTTTAACTTCCTTTCAAGTACTGTTATTTTGACAACGTTTTTATCATAACATATTTCTGATAGATCGGACAATAGACAAATATATCGAAAAACAGATTCCGGCAGAAAAAGGATGAGGCAATACGACGAGTTTCCAAAAGGCGTGTCAACGAAAAATTTCGTAATAAAATCTTCTGAAATTAGACGGTTGTGGGTGTATGGGAACGATGTTACACTTAGTGTAATTAACCTGCAGTGCAGAGAGACATATTTTATAAAGTAAAAGTGTATGCGGGATGATCATGTTTGACATAAGGAGGTTGAAAATGAATAAGATAAAGAAAATGACTCTGATTTTGGCAGCAGCTGCCCTTATGGCGGCATCTTCGTCAGCCGTATATGCAGATGTGCCGTCCGGTCCCGCTGCCGATACAGAGGTTGTACAGAAAGAGGAGGTATCCGGTTCCGCTGCGGAAGCGGAAAACACTTCGGGGGCGTCAGATGCCGTTCAGGGTGGCGGACAGGAAAATGCCGGACTTTCAGATAATGGGAGCGGAACACAGGGTACTGCTGATAATGCCGCCGGCGGCCAGACTGAAAGTTCTCAGCAGGATTCAGGCAGTCAGAACGGGCTTATTGCCAGCGGAGGAAGATATCTGGATCCGAATAAACCAATGGTAGCCCTGACGTTTGATGACGGTCCCTATGCACCGGTAGGAAACCGTATTATGGACTGTGCGGAGCAGTACGGCGGCCGTGTGACTTTTTTTGTTGTGGGAAATCGGCTAAATGCGTATCAGGCTGAAATAAAGCGCATGCATGATAACGGCCATGAGATAGGAAATCATACATATGAACATAAATATCTCAACAGACTGGATGCCGGGCAGATACGCAGCCAGATTGACGGATGCAATCAGGCTGTCGCGGCTGTGACAGGCGAGGTTCCGAGGCTGGTCCGTCTTCCCGGCGGCAATAAAAACAGTACGGTGCTTGCCAATATCACTCAGCCAATCATAATGTGGAACATTGATACACTGGACTGGAAAACCAGAAATGCAGCTCAGACGGTTCAGACTGTTTTAAGTCAGGTAAAGGATGGGGACATCATTTTGATGCATGAACTGTATACACAGTCCGGGGATGCGGCATGTGCACTGATACCGGCTCTGACCGAGAGAGGATATCAGCTGGTAACTGTCAGTGAACTGGCCAGATTCAGAGGAGGAGCGGCAGACAAAAATGTTTATTACAGCTTTCCGCGCTGAGCTTTGACAAAAGTGGAGCAGCCGGGGACATTCTCCTGCCGGTATCTGCGGAATATTCTAATAGAAACGGGATAGAAAGCAGGATGTGCGCTGTGAACCAGGCAAGGGAATGGATTCACTGCAATAATGCATACAGTCTGGGACTGACAGGAAAAGGAATCGGAGTTGCCATTCTGGATACCGGAATTTTTCCCCACCGGGATTTTGATGACAGAATTACCGTATTTCGTGATATTCTGAAGAAAAGAGCTCTGCCTTATGATGATAACGGACACGGGACGCATATAGCCGGTATCATAGGCGGCAGCGGAGCATCCTCATCGGGAAGATATCAGGGAGTTGCCCCGGGCTGCAGTGTGATCAGTCTTAAAGTACTTGATCATAGAGGAAACGGATATGCTTCCGATGTGCTTGCAGGTCTGAGATGGATAAGGGAGCACGGAAAAGAATATGGGGTCAGGATTATCAATATATCGGTGGGATCTTTTCATAAAAGAGGAATGAGTGAGGATTCAGCCCTGGTAAGAGGCGTGGATGCGGCCTGGGATGCCGGATTTGTGGTGGTTGTGGCGGCGGGAAACAATGGTCCCGGCAGCCGTACAATTACCACACCCGGTATAAGCCGGAAAGTAATTACTGTCGGCTGTTCTGATGATGATAAGGAAGTGGACGTGGCCGGAAACCGCATGATCGATTACTCGGGCAGGGGGCCGACCAGTGCCTGTATCTGCAAGCCGGATATAGTAGCCCCAGGTTCCCGCATTGTCAGCTGCGGCGCCCGTCAGAGCGGATACCGTGTCAAGAGCGGGACTTCCATGTCCACTCCCCTTGTCTCCGGAGCCATTGCCCTTTTGCTGGAGAGATATCCGGATCTCACAAACCGTGATGTGAAGCTGCGTCTCAGAGAGAGAGCGGTTGATCTGGGACTGCCGAGAAACCAGCAGGGGTGGGGACTTCTGGATGTGGGAAAACTTGTGGAATAGTAATGGAGGTCGGAACTGCTGCGGCAGTTCCGACCTCCTGTCGATTTAACATAGGCCGGATTATTTAATGTTTTAGATGTGGGACTTTCAGCGCAGAAGCCGGTTAATATCACGGTTTGCCCCGAGTATAATGAGAACATCTTCTTTTTTAAATGTATAATCGGCATTTGGAAGAGGAGAGAGAATATCATCACATTTAATAGCCAGAACTTCGATGTTATATTTTTTCCTCACGTTTACACCTACGATTGTGTTTCCAATCCAGCTGGCGGGAACGGGAATTTCAAAAATTGAATGATCCGGGGTGAGCTCAATATAGTCAAAAATGTGATCGGAACTGTACCGGACTGCAGCGCGAACGGCGGCCTCTTCTTCAGGGTAGACAACTTCATCTGCCCCGTTTCTGAGCAGAAATTTGGCGTGGATATCTCTGCTTGCCCGGGAAACAACAAAACGGGCTCCCAGATCTTTAAGAAGGGAGGTCGTTTCCAGGGAACTCTGGAAGTTGTCTCCAATAGCCACAACGCAGACATCAAAATTGCGGATTCCCAGAGATTTCATATATGTTTCATTGGTGCAGTCCCCAATCTGTGCACTTGTAACGTAGGGGAGCACCGAATTGATTCGTTCTTCTGAAGTGTCAATAGCCATAACTTCGTGTCCAAGCTCATGAAGCTTCATCGCCATTTTTGAGCCGAAACGGCCCAGCCCGATCAGTAAAATCGTTTTCATGATTAATTCCTCCATAATAAAAATTTTATCCGACCGTTACCCGTTCCTGCGGGAGAAGGGCGGGAAATTTGCCGCGGCGCGTGAGTGCGTAGAGCATTGTAAGACCTCCGACGCGGCCGAAATACATCAGCAGAATTAAGATAATCTTCGAGGCAGTGCTGAGGCTGCCGGTAATGCCGAGAGAGAGACCGACGGTAGCAATGGCAGAGGCGGACTCAAAAACGGCTTTCATCAGATTTACATTTTCCAGCCATGCAATGAGAAATGAGGCTGTGAACAGAAGTGATAAGTACATAGCTACAATGGCTGTGGCATTTCGGAGAATGTCATATGGAATCCGGCGCTGAAAACACTGAATTCCGTCCTGATTGCGGAAGGCAGAGCGGATGCACAGCAGGGCAATTGCAAAAGTGGTGGTCTTGATTCCGCCCGCCGTAGAGCCGGGAGAACCTCCGATTATCATAAGAAGAATTGTCAGAAACTGTGACGGCTCGGACAAAAGTGTGAGATCTACCGTATTATAACCGGCTGTTCTGGGAGTGACGGCCTGAAACAGCGCCGCAAGAAAACGTTCTCTCAGCGATAAAAATCCCCAGCAGTCTCTTGAGAATTCAAAAAGAAACAGAAAAACGAAGGGCCCCAGTATGAGAAGCAATGTTGTAAAGAGAACCAGTTTGGTCTGCAGATGGTAGAACCCATGCTGAAAACGGTGTTCCTTCACATCATCCCAGACAAAAAATCCGAGTCCGCCGACAATAATCAGAAAAATAACAGGGAGATTTATGAGAGCGTTGCCGGTAAAAGAGGTAAGTGAAGAGCACGGTCCGCTGGTTTCTCCCATAAGATCAAAGCCGGCGTTGCAGAATGAGGATATGGAATGGAAGATGGAAAACCAGATTCCTTTCGCCAGTCCCATCTGCGGCACAAACTGAAATGCCAGAAAGAGCGCACCGAGAGCTTCAAAAAGAAGAGTTCCTTTTACTATAAAATTAGTCATTCGCAGGATTCCGCCCACCTGAGGAGCCGAGATAGACTCCTGCATTACATAGCGCTGTTTGAGTCCTATTTTTTTCCCTGACAGAATGGCGATGGCAATGGCAAGTGTCACGACACCCATTCCGCCTGTCTGAATAAGGAGGAGAATAACCGCCTGTCCGAAGAAAGACCAGTGACTGCATGTATCATAGACAACCAGGCCTGTCACACATGTGGCTGAGGCTGAGGTAAAAAAAGCATCGATAAAAGGTGTGGCTTCTCCGCTTTTTGAAGAAACAGGCAGGCACAGAAGAACAGCTCCGGCCAGAATCATAAGAAAAAAACCGCCCAGAATTATTTTGGCGGGAGTGAGTTCCCGCATTTGTTTTCCAAACATCTGATATATTCTCCCGAAATCCGGCGCCAGCTGTCGGCTGTGGCCGCCGTATATTTTAAGCAGGCTTTTCCAAGCAGGGAAAAACCACAAAAAGATCTGTTAAAAGTATATCCAATTATATAAGGCTCCGGCGTATATGTCAACGCATTGAACCGCTAAAACAGGGTAAAAAAGTCTGTTCAACAGAATCTAAATATAGTATAATAATAAAAGACATTCTGTTTTGCACATCTGCCGGCGTTGAACCGGTAAATTTTCAAACTATTTCCCTGTATTTGTCCAGTAGTTATTTTATATTTCTTTTTGGTTGCTGTCCGCAGATGACTGTATTTCTGCGCAGAAAGGTAATTTTTCCGGAGATTGTCAGAGCTTTTCGGTTCTGTAAATAAAGGTTGACATTTCCGGATGTGTATACTATGATAAGAATCAGAACAGAACATTTGTTCGCATCTGAGGGATGATGGAGGAGAAGATGAACAGAGATGATAAACTGAAGGCACTTGATGCCGCACTGACACAGATAGAAAAGGCATATGGAAAAGGCTCAGTGATGAAACTGGGGGATTCCGGAGCCAATATGAACATAGAGACGGTGCCCACCGGTTCACTGAGCCTGGATATTGCCCTGGGGCTTGGGGGTGTGCCAAAAGGAAGAATCATAGAAGTGTATGGTCCGGAGTCCAGCGGAAAGACAACGGTAGCACTTCACATGGTAGCCGAAGTTCAGAAGAGAGGCGGAATCGCCGGATTTATAGATGCAGAGCATGCTCTTGACCCGGTTTATGCGAGAAATATTGGTGTTGATATCGACAACCTTTATATATCTCAGCCGGACAACGGAGAGCAGGCTCTGGAGATTACTGAGACGATGGTAAGATCCGGCGCGATAGATATTGTTATTGTTGACTCTGTGGCAGCACTTGTTCCCAAGGCCGAGATTGACGGCGAGATGGGAGATTCCCATGTGGGTCTGCAGGCCCGTCTGATGTCTCAGGCGCTCCGTAAGCTTACAGCGGCTATCAGCCGTTCCAACTGCATTGTTATTTTCATCAATCAGCTTCGTGAAAAGGTTGGCGTTATGTTTGGAAATCCGGAGGTTACGACAGGAGGAAGGGCTCTTAAGTTCTATTCGTCAGTCCGCATGGATGTCAGAAGAGTTGAGGCGCTTAAGCTGGGAGGCGAGATAATCGGAAACCGTGTCCGGATCAAGGTTGTTAAAAATAAGATTGCGCCTCCATTTAAGGAAGCCGAATTTGATATTATGTTCGGAAAGGGCATTTCCAGAGAGGGAGATATACTTGACCTGGCTGCCAGAGAAAACATTGTGGAGAAAAGTGGTGCCTGGTATGCCTATGAGGGAAATAAGATAGGTCAGGGCCGTGAAAATGCGAAAAACTTTCTTCAGTCCAACCCGGAACTCTGCCGTGAGATTGAAAGCAGGGTTCGTGAGAAATACGGACTGGGAGACGGCAGCTCTCCCGCGGTAAATATGAATGAAACAGTACAGGGATCTGAGGACGCACAGGAGTAAGGTGTGACAGTATGACAGTGGACAGAATAGAGTCCCTGGACAGGCAGAAGAGCAAAGTCTTCGTTGACGGAGACTTTGCCTTTGTTTTATATGCCGGGGAATTAAAAAAATTTGGTATAGAGGAAGGAAAAAGTCTGGAGCCGTCCATATATGAGGAGGCAGCTTCAGTGGTATATGTCAGAGCACGGGAGAAAGCTTTGCGCCTGCTGGAGACGAGATCACGAACGGAGTGGGAAATTCGCCGGAAGCTGAGAGCCGCTTTCTGCGGGGAGAAGACGGAAGAGGCGGTCATTGCATTTCTGAAAGAGTACGGTTTTCTGGATGACAGAAAATATATTCAGAATTACATCGAAATTTATGGAAAAAAGAAGAGCAGGGCTGAGCTGATTCAGGGACTGTGCAGAAAGGGAATCAGCAGAAGTCTGGCAGGAGAATACTGCCGGGAAACGGATTCGAGGGAAGCGATTGAAAAACTGCTTCAAAAACGTGGATACACGGCTTCGGATTGCTCCAGGGAGGAGCGGGAAAAGACGGCGGCATACCTTTTGCGGCGCGGATTTTCCTGGGAAGATATCCGTGCATGCCTCTGTGAAATATAACCGAAACGGCGCGCGGGAGGTTTATTATACTTGACATAATGTATAAAACAGTTTAAAATTATATCGTTGTATTCTTGTACAATGAAAACTAAATAAGGAGGTGCTCCTGTGTCACAAGTAATAATTCCGATCTTAACAGGTATTATTGTAGCAGCTATTACTTGGTTCGCGGCAATCCAGTATCGCCAGAAGAAATATGAAGCGAAAATTGGAAGTGCGGAAGAGCGGTCAAGGGAAATAATAGATGAAGCCTTAAAAGTTGCTGAGACTAAGAAGCGAGAAGCTCTCCTTGAAGCGAAGGAAGAGTCCTTAAAGACGAAGAATGAGCTTGAAAAAGAAACAAAGGAAAGAAGAGCGGAGCTTCAGCGCTATGAACGGCGTGTGCTGAGCAAAGAGGAAAACCTGGACAAGAAAGCAGAAGCAATGGAAAAACGGGAAGCGGGTATGAATGCCAAGGAGGAATCCCTCAGACGGAAGACTGCCGAGGTAGAGGCACTGTATGAGAAGGGAATGCAGGAACTGGAGAAGATCTCCGGGCTTACATCCGAACAGGCCAAGGAATATCTGCTGCGTTCCGTTGAGGAAGAAGTAAAGCACGACACGGCAAAGCTTATCAAGGATCTGGAGACGAAGGCGAAGGAAGAAGCGGATAAAAAGGCCAAAGATTATGTGGTTACCGCAATTCAGCGCTGCGCTGCGGATCATGTGGCGGAGACGACAGTTTCGGTGGTACAGCTCCCCAACGATGAGATGAAGGGACGTATCATCGGACGTGAGGGACGAAATATCCGGACTCTGGAAACACTGACAGGTGTGGAACTCATCATTGATGATACACCGGAGGCGGTAGTACTTTCCGGTTTTGATCCGATTCGCAGAGAGGTAGCCAGAATTGCACTTGAGCGTCTGATTGTGGATGGAAGGATTCATCCGGCCAGAATTGAGGAGATGGTTGAGAAGGCGCAGAAGGAAGTGGAGACCATGATGCGTGAAGAAGGGGAAGCAGCTCTTCTGGAGGTTGGTATTCACGGAATTCATCCTGAGCTTGTCAAACTTCTCGGAAAGATGAAGTTCCGGACAAGTTATGGACAGAACGCACTTAAGCATTCCATTGAGGTTGCACAGCTGGCAGGTCTTCTCGCTGCGGAAGTAGGAGTTGATGTGCGGACAGCAAAACGTGCAGGTTTATTACATGATATTGGTAAAGCAGTAGATCACGAGCAGGAGGGAACCCATGTTGAATTGGGTGTTGCTCTCTGCAGAAAGTTTAAGGAGTCAGCGACAGTTATTAACGCAGTTGAGTCGCATCACGGCGATGCGGAAGCGCAGAGTCTGATCGCATGTCTGGTACAGGCGGCGGATACGATTTCGGCGGCGAGACCGGGCGCAAGAAGAGAGACTCTGGAGACATATACAAACCGGTTAAAACAGCTGGAAGATATTACCAATTCCTATAAAGGAGTAGAAAAGTCGTTCGCGATGCAGGCTGGACGAGAGGTACGGATTATGGTCGTACCGGAGCAGATCAGCGATGACGATATGGTATTGATGGCGAGGGAAATTTCCAAGAGAATTCAGGAAGAGCTTCAGTACCCCGGCCAGATAAAAGTGAATGTAATCCGCGAGTCAAGAGTTACGGAATATGCAAAATAGCTTTCCGGAGAGAACAAACGGCAGCGGTTTATGATCGGGCGGTTCCTTGCAGCTGAGTCAGGTACCGCAGATAGCAGAAGCCCGGAGAATAACAGAATTTCAAAGAATATGAATTCTGTTATTCTCCGGGCTTTCAGCGTATTCAGGGGCTGTTTTTCCATGATAAAAATATATGCTGTTTTTTTGAGTGTATCTCAATGAAAGTTTGTTAATTATTTTGCTTGCAATAAAACTGTAAGCCGGTTATTATAGCAGGATAAAGAACCATGCGAAAATGTAATGATGCCGGAACAGACTAAAAACGGAAATCCGGCAGGAAGTGAGGAAAAATGGCTAAAATCGGTTTTATTGGAATGGGAAATATCGGGTATGCGATTCTCCGCAGCCTTTTAACAGTGTATGACAGAGAGGATTTGACTTTTACCGATTTAAACAAACGGAAAGTGGCTCAGGTTGAGCGTGAAACGGGAATAAAGGCGGTGGGCAGCAATCAGGAATGCGCAGCCGCAGCAAAATATATTGTGCTTGCGGTAAAACCGCAGTTTTATGATGCGGTGCTGGCTGATATTAAAGATACAGTAACAAAAGAAAATATTATTATTTCAATTGCTCCGGGTGTCAGCATTGACAGTGTGAATGAAAAACTGGGCGGCGATCGCAGGATTGTTCGTGCCATGCCGAACACACCTGCCCTTTTGGGAGAAGGAATGACAGGAGTCTGCTATGATCCGAAGCTTTTTGAGGAAGTGGAAAAGCAGATGATTACCAAATTTTTTGAGTCTTTCGGAAAAATGGAGGTGCTTCCGGAATATCTTATGAATGCGGTTGTCTGCATAAGTGCCAGTGCGCCGGCATACATTTATATGTTTATAGAGGCGCTGGCTGATGCCGGTGTAAAGTATGGCATGCCGCGTGATATGGCGTATCGCATGGCTGCTCAGGGTGTAGTGGGAAGTGCAAAGATGGTGCTGGAGACAGGAAAGCATCCCGGCGCTCTTAAAGATGATGTATGCTCTCCGGGAGGAACTACTATTTATGCGGTTGCCATGCTGGAGGAGTACGGTCTGCGTAATGCAGTAATCAAGGCATGTGATGCCTGTTATGAAAAATGTATTGACATGTAAAGGCGGGGGGAATAAGTTGTCATGAGAGAAAACGGGGAGAGAGCAGAAAAAAATATTCCTGTTAAGCGTCTGTCCAGAAATCTGAAATATCAGGGAGCCATACTGAAAGTATATGAGGATACGGTTCAGGTTAACGGACATGAGGCGAAATGGGACTTTATTCATCATGACGGTGCAGCTGCGGTTGTACCCGTTACAGATGAGGGGAAAATACTGATGGTCCGTCAGTACCGGAATGCACTGGATCGCTATACTCTGGAGATTCCGGCAGGAAAGCTGGATGAGCCTGATGAGCCGAAAATAAAATGCGCATACAGGGAACTTGAGGAAGAGACGGGATTTTATTCAGAAAATCTGGAGTATCTTCTGAGTGTTAATACGACGATTGCTTTCTGCGATGAAGCGATAGATATCTTTCTGGCCAGGGATTTAAAACCGTCGGCACAGCATCTTGATCCGGACGAGGAGATTGAAGTGGAGGAGTGGGAGCTTTCGGATCTTCTGGACCTTATTTATACCGGAAAGATGACAGACGGGAAAACTGTAGCGTCAATTCTTGCATATGCCTGCAAATATGGAAACAGTAAATAAGAAGTTGAGGCCGATGTGTCATAGAGAGAAGAGGCACGGCATAAAGATTAAAAAAAGCCGGGAGTACAGATGAAAGAAGCTGTTGTTTTTCAGAAAACAGATATACTTCGACTGGCGGCGATTTGTCTTTTCGCCGGAAGTGTGACAGGAACCGTGTGGGCTAACGGAATGGGGGCGGAACTTCGGGAACAGATAGGGGCATACACTCAGGTCTGTATTTCAGGAGAATATTTGGGCGAATTGGGTACCGAAATGCTGGCGGAGGTTTTTCTGCGGCGTGCATTGGCAGCAGCAGCAGGCTGGCTTATCGGGATGACACTTCTGGCCCGGCCGGCAATCTGTGTTTTAGCGGCCGGCACAGGATTTTCCATGGCGTTTCTCATATCCTGCATGACTGTTCAGTGGGGAGCGGGAGGTCTTCCTGTCTTTGTTGCTTCTCTGCTGCCGCAGTGGCTGTTATATGTTCCGGTGGCTGCGGTTCTGCTTTCCTGGGCAATGGCAGGACAGGAGAAAACTCATCTGCCCGGATTTGCGGTTCTGCTTCTTCTGTTATTTGCCGGCTCTGTGACAGAACTCTGGTTCAATCCGGTTGTTCTGCAGGCAATCATTTCAATATGCGGAATTTAAAAACAGACAACATGTTGGGGAATAAAAAGTATTTTTCCAACATGTTGTATTTTTATGTAAATCAGTTCGAAAATACCGGTAAAGTGGGAAAATTATATTTGATTTTATGGTAAAAGGCGGATATAATGGTACGTACAGGCGGTTTTTTGCCATATTATGGAGGATGGATGATTAGGGGAAAAGGGTATGACCGGGGAAATTGAGGAGTATGCAAACTATTTGCGGGACGTGAAAAAGATGTCCGGCAACACAGTGCTGTCATATCGGCGCGATCTGCTGCAGATGGCGGCATATCTGGGGGAAAGAGGAATTCATGAAGCATCGAGAGTTACAAAGACAAGTCTGAATTCCTATATACTGTTTATGGAGAAAGAAGGAAAGGCTTCGACTACGATATCACGGATGCTGGCGGCGATGAAGTCATTCTTTCATTACGAATTTACTCAGGGGAAAATCCGGAAAAATCCGGCGGAGCTGGTACATGCCCCAAAGATTAAGAAAAAAGTGCCGGTTATTTTGTCAGTTGATCAGGTAACAGCGCTTTTACAGCAGCCTGTGGGACGGACCCCCAAGGAGATCAGAGATAAAGCAATGCTTGAGCTTCTCTATGCTACGGGAATCCGCGTTTCTGAGCTTACAGGGCTGAAATGTTCCGATGTCAACCGCACAATTGGATTTCTGACATGTCGTGACGGGGGCAGGGAGCGGACGATTCCGTTTGGCATGGTGGCCAAACAGGCATTGGATGATTATTTTGAAAATGCACGGGAAGCACTTCTGAAGGGAAAAACGACAGAATGGCTGTTCGTCAACTGCAGCGGCGGTCAGATGAGCCGTCAGGGATTCTGGAAAATAATCAAATATTATCGCGATCGCGCCGGGATCAAAGAAGATATTACACCTCACACTCTTCGGCATTCCTTCGCGGCGCATTTGATTGGAAGCGGGGCGGACATGCACGCAGTACAGACGATTCTGGGGCATTCAGATGTGGCGACAACGCAGATGTACGCTGCTTACATGATGAAACAATAGGAAGAGCAGCACAGGAGGGGCTATGAGTTTTACACCTGTAAGTTTGGATGAATGGGAACGGAGCAATCATTTCCAGTATTATCGCAATATACTGAAATGCGGGTACAGCGTGACGGTGGCACTTGATGTGACGGCGTTTCACAGGCATGTACAGCGCGAGGCTATACGATTTTTTCCTGCATTTGTCTACTGTGTGTCCAGACAGATTCAGGAGATGAGAGAATTTCGGATGGGAACGGATAAGGATGGCAATCCGGGATTTTATGATTGTCTTCATCCTAATTATACGATTTTTCATGAGGACGATCATACATTTTCTGATCTGTGGACAGAGTATACGCCGGATTTCGCTGCTTTTTATTATCGGATGACAGAAGATATGCAGAAATATGGCAGCAGAAAAGGTGTTAAGATTAAGCCGCAGCAGCCAAAAAATTTTTACTGTATTTCCTGTGTACCCTGGCTCGATTTTACAGGGTATTCCGCCTATACACAGAGCGGAGAGCCAATGCTGTTTCCTATTATTACATATGGAAAGATAACAGAGAAAGACGGCAAAGAGACGGTTCCGTTCTGTGTCAATATTTCTCATGCAGCGGCTGATGGATATCATACGTCACAGTTTATAAGCGGATTGCAGGAAAAACTGAATACTTTTTCCGGAACCGTCCAATAAAGAGGAAAATAAAAGAGGCTGCTTTACCGCGTCAGATGCAAAAGCAAAAAAATCTGATACGGTAAAGCAGCCTTTTTGTTTTTGTCAGGTAGCCGTTTCCTTTATATAGGAAACAAAGCTTTCCTTAATGGAGGTAAATGCTTCCTGGCACGCCTTGAATTCATCACTTTCCACGTCATCATATATTTCGGAAAAGTACGGAACCAGCACATAGGTTTTATTTCCGTAAAATCCCAGAATCGTGCATTCTTCCAGAAAGCGGTAATCAGAATCTTCCAGGCTCACGATGGAAAAAAGAAGACCTGATTCATCTTTTTCATAAGAAGTTCTGTCATATATATCATAGGAATCTTCGTTCTGTGTCATCACAAGCTCAGAACTCCATTCCCTGGGAATTTTAAAAGAAAAGTCATCTGTGATGACCTTTGAACCGGTCAGTTTTATGGAAATGTCATCGCTGTTCTGCTCCGAAAAGCTGACAACCTGGACTGAATCAGCAGCAAAAACAGGCATGGCAAAGAACAACGAAACAATGGAACTGCATATGATCGTTCTGAAATTCATTCCTTTATCCTCCGTTCTGTTTTTTATTTTACCACAAACCTAAGAAAAAGTCAGCAGTAAAATCAGGAGATTTTACAATGACCCGATCTCCGGATAAGAGTCGGGTCATTGCAGAAGAATATGTCAGGAGATCTTTGTCTCTTTCTTGTGCTGTGTCAGATTTTTCTGAGCGGTTGCCAGCATCAGTTTGATACGGTTTAACTGATTTACCTCGCTGGCACCCGGATCGTAGTCGACAGCAATAATATTTGCCTCCGGATGACTGCGGCGGAGTTCTTTGATAACGCCTTTTCCAACGATATGATTGGGAAGGCAGCCAAAAGGCTGAGTGCAGATAATATTGGTAGTGCCGCTCTGTATCAGTTCCAGCATTTCTCCTGTCAGGAACCAGCCTTCGCCGGTCTGATTACCCAGAGAAACGTATTGCTCTGCCATGGAGGCAAGATCCCGGATACGTGCAGGCGGAGCAAAATGAGTGCTCTTTTGCAGTTCGCGGCGTGATGTGCGGCGGAAATATTCCAGGAGAGAAATTCCCATATTGCACAGGTAAGCGGTTGAACGCTTTCCGCCCAGATTATCTGCCTTGAAATTGCTGTTGTAGAAGCAGTACAGGAGGAAATCCATAAGATCCGGCATCACTGCCTCTGCTCCCTCGGCCTCCAGCAGTTCCACTACATGGTTATTTGCCAGAGGAGAGAATTTAACAAGGATTTCTCCTACAATTCCTACTTTGGGCTTCACGACATTGCGCCGCGGCAGTTCGTCAAACTCCCGGATAATTCCGCGTATGTTGCGGTTGAATTCCAGCATTGACGGAGCTCGCTTTGACAGGGAGCGAATACAGATCTCTTTCCATTTCTCATGAAGAGCATCCGCGGATCCGGGCTTTGCTTCATAAGGACGTGTCGCATAGAGAACACGCATGAAAATGTCACCGTACACAATTCCCTGCATGGCTTTTGTCAGGAGAGGAAGAGTAATTTTAAAGCCCGGGTTGCTTTCCATGCCGTTGGCATTGAGAGAAATAACGGGTACCTGCGGCATTCCGGCCTTTTCCAGTGCACGGCGTATAAAGCCGATATAGTTGGAAGCCCGGCATCCTCCGCCGGTCTGGCTCATGATCACAGCGGTGTGATCCAAATCATATTTTCCTGACAAAAGTGCATCCATAATCTGTCCCACAACAATGAGGGACGGGTAGCACGCATCATTGTTAACGTATTTCAGACCGGTGTCAATGGCAGCGCGATCAGAATTCTGTAAAACCTCCAGTTTGTAGCCGAAACTGCGGACCGCTGCTTCAACCAGATCAAAATGGATGGGAGACATCTGCGGACACAGGATCGTATAGGTTTTTTTCATCTCTTTTGTGAAGAAAACACGGTTGTATGCGCTGGAGACAACGGGCTTTTTATAATGCTTCATCTCGCGGACGCGGATGGCCGATATCAGAGAGCGGACGCGGATTCGGGCAGCTCCCAGATTATTTACCTCATCAATTTTCAGCAGAGTATATATTTTGCCGGACTGGGTCAGGATATCATTAACCTGATCCGTTGTGACAGCATCCAGACCGCAGCCGAAGGAGTTGAGCTGGATCAGATCCAGATCCTGACGGGTCTTGACATAGCAGGCAGCCTCATAGAGACGGGAATGATACATCCACTGATCCG
The DNA here is from genome assembly GCA_944384125.1 of uncultured Lachnospiraceae bacterium. Taxonomy (GTDB): domain Bacteria; phylum Bacillota; class Clostridia; order Lachnospirales; family Lachnospiraceae; genus Otoolea. Next base: position 23,701 of record CALWSF010000017.1, read on the forward strand.
TCACAATGAGCGGACGCTCCACGTGTCCTAAGTGGGATACAGAGTCTTCTGTAAGCACGGCAAAGCCGTAGGAGGTAATGAGCTCCGGAATTCCGTGATTGATTTCCGGATCCACATGATAAGGACGGCCGGCGAGAACAATGCCATGGTGGCCGGTTTCCTTCATCCAGTCAAGAACCTCTTCTCCTTTTTTCTTCATATCCTCACGGGATGCGAGAAGTTCAGCCCATGCCCTGCGGGCAGCACTGCGAATCTCCTGCTCGGGAATTCCCTGATCTTTTGTAAATTCATCAACAAGCCGTTCCGTAAGTACTGATTCATTCGTAAATGCAAAAAACGGATTGCGGAAATGAACCTTGTGATCAGACAGCGATTCCACATTATTTTTGATGTTTTCCGCATAGGAGGTAACCATCGGGCAGTTATAGTGATTGCCTGCATCCGGAGATTCATTGCGCTCGTAGGGGATGCAGGGATAGAATATGTAGCTGAGCCCCTGGCGGATAAGCCATTCAATGTGTCCGTGTACCAGTTTTGCAGGATAGCACTCAGATTCGCTGGGGATGGATTCAATGCCCAGTTCATAAATCTGTCTGGTGGACTGGGGAGACAGAACAGTTCTGTATCCCAGCTCCTTAAAGAAAACAGCCCAGAAGGGATAGTTTTCATACATGTTGAGAACCCGCGGGATTCCCACGGTTCCACGGGGGGCCATATCCGCGGTCAGAGGTTCATAATCAAACATCCGATGATATTTATAATCAAAAAGATTGGGGATGTCTTTCTTGGTTTTGTTTCCTCCAAGACCTCTTTCGCAGCGGTTTCCGGTAACGAACTGACGTCCGCCGTCAAAGCGGTTGATGGTCAGAACGCAGTGGTTTGTACATCCCTGGCATCTTGCCATGCTGGTTTTATATGTAAGACTTAATATCTTGTCAATAGAAAGCATGGATGTTGTTCTGGACGCATCACAGCGCTCTCTTGCGATCAGAGCCGCACCATATGCTCCCATGATACCGGCAATGTCGGGACGGACAGCTTCACAGCCCGCAATTTTTTCAAAGCTTCTGAGAACAGCGTCGTTGTAGAAAGTTCCTCCCTGCACAACAACGTGACGTCCCAGATCAGAAGCATTTGTGATTTTAATAACTTTAAAGAGAGCATTCTTGATAACAGAGTAAGCCAGGCCGGCGGAGATGTCGGCAACGGTTGCTCCTTCTTTCTGCGCCTGTTTGACATTGGAATTCATAAACACGGTGCAGCGTGTTCCCAGATCAGTGGGATTTTTAGCAAAGAGTGCTTCTCTGGCAAAGTCTTCAACACTGTAATTCAGTGATTTTGCAAAAGTTTCAATGAAAGAACCGCACCCGGAGGAGCATGCCTCGTTGAGCTGAACGCTGTCAACGGTTCCATCCTTGATTTTTATGCATTTCATGTCCTGGCCGCCGATGTCAAGAATACAGTCCACATCCGGTTCAAAGGCGGCAGCAGCATAGTAGTGGGAGATTGTTTCCACCTCGCCCTCATCGAGCATAAGGGCTGACTTTAAAAGTGCCTCGCCGTAGCCTGTGGAGCATGACCATGCAATTTTTGCTGTTTTCGGAAGTTTCTCATGGATCTCCCTCATAGCCCGGATTGCAGTTGCAAGGGGGCTTCCGTTATTGTTGCTGTAAAAACGGTACAGAAGGGATCCGTCCTCGCTTACAAGAGCTACTTTGGTTGTGGTGGAACCGGCATCAATTCCCAGATAGCAGTTGCCTTCATAAGAAGCGAGATCAGCCTTTCTTACATCATGGCTGGCATGACGTTCGGAAAATTTCCGGTATTCTTCTTCGTCTGTGAAAAGAGGCTCCATGCGGTTAACCTCAAAATCCATCTTGATGCCCTGTGACAGGCGGGAGATGAGATCCTCCACGTCCACAGATACTGTATGATCCGAATTCATTGCGGCGCCTATGGCAGCAAAAAGATGGGAGTGATCCGGTGCTATGATCTGCTCCGGTCCCAGATTCAGCGTGCGGATAAAAGCGGCGCGCAGCTCAGAGAGAAAATGAAGCGGCCCTCCAAGAAAAGCGACATTTCCGCGGATCGGCTTTCCGCATGCCAGGCCGCTTATAGTCTGATTTACTACCGCCTGAAAAATGGAGGCGGACAGATCCTCTTTTGTGGCACCCTCGTTAATAAGGGGCTGAATGTCAGATTTGGCAAATACGCCGCAGCGGGCTGCGATAGGGTAAATTGCCTTGTAATTTTTGGCATATTCGTTCAGACCGGACGCATCCGTCTGAAGAAGAGAGGCCATCTGGTCGATAAAGGATCCCGTTCCGCCTGCGCAGATGCCGTTCATCCTCTGATCAATGCCGCCAGTAAAATAAATAATTTTCGCATCCTCTCCGCCCAGCTCGATTGCCACATCCGTCTGCGGTGCGTAATCTTTGAGTGAGGTGGCTACAGCCACAACCTCCTGAACGAACGGTATCTCCAGATGCTTTGAGAGAGTCAGTCCGCCGGAACCGGTAATAACAGGTTCCACCTTCATGGCTCCCAGTTTTTTGAGGCCCTCGCGAAGAAGCTGCGCAAGGGTTTCCTGAATATTGGCAAAATGACGTTTGTAGTCAGCAAAAAGAAGTTTGCCTTTCTCATCAATAACAGAAACTTTTACAGTTGTGGAACCAATGTCGATTCCAAGTCTATTGCAGGAATTCATGTACAATCGGGGTAAACCCCTTCCCTCCTTTGTATTACACATGTATTCGGCCATAGTGTAACATAGAATAAGGAAGAAAACAATTGCTCCGATACGTTAAAAAGGCGCTAAAAAAGCATTATATTTGTTAAGAATGACAATAGTTTCGTCAATTTGAACGAAGACTGTTAAAATCAGCTTAAATATATTTGACAAAGGCCTGACCGGTATCTATAATTAAAATCCAGGGGTTTTTGCCCGCTGTGCGGGAAAACTGCAATGGATTTCTTTAAAATAAGGAAAAGGATGTGTAATATGAATTTTTTCAGAAAGATGGAGCGCAAGTATGGGAGATATGCCATTCACAACCTGATGTATTATATTATTCTTCTGTACCTGGCAGGACTTGTGCTGAATGCAATCAATCCGGTTTTTTACCCGCTGTTTCTGTCTCTGAATCCGGAAGCGATTCTTCATGGCCAGGTGTGGCGGCTTGTGACGTTTCTGATATGTCCCCCGGCTTCCAGTGCTCTTATGGTGCTGATCGCTGTCTATCTTTATTATTCTCTTGGGTCCACTCTTGAGCGGGTGTGGGGAGCTTTCCGTTTTAATGTATTTTTCTTTACAGGTGTGCTGGGGCATATTCTGGCGGCATTTTTGGTATACTTTCTTACCGGGCGGACTGTTTCCATGTCACCGTATTTTTTGAATGAATCTCTGTTCCTGGCTTTTGCGGCAACTTTTCCGGAAACGCAGTTCTGGCTGATGTTTATTCTTCCTATCAAGGCAAAATGGCTGGGGTATGTTGCCGGCGCGGAGATTTTGTACAGCTTCTTTGTGGGAGGTTTTACCACCAAAATTGAAATTGCTGTGTCTCTTCTGAATTTTATTGTGTTTTTCCTCATGACACGGAATTATCGTGCGGTAAATCCGGTGGAAATTGCCCGCAAACAGACATTTAAGCATGAGATGAAAAAGGCTGAGGTCCAGAAAATTATGCGGACACATCACAAATGTGCGGTCTGCGGCCGTACGGAGAAGGATGATCCCAATCTTGAATTTCGATACTGCTCAAAGTGCGCAGGCAGCCTGGAGTATTGTCAGGACCATCTCTATACGCATCGTCATGTGACGGAAGAAGAGCTGAAGGAGGATTAGACGAGTTATGAAAAAAACAAAAATCATCTGCACTATGGGACCTAACACAAATGACAGAGAGATCATGAGACAACTGGCTCTGAATGGGATGGATGTGGCCCGTTTTAATTTCTCTCATGGCGATTACGAGGAACACACAGGACGCCTTGAGATACTGAAAAGTGTCCGCGAGGAACTGGATCTTCCCATAGCAGCGCTTCTTGATACGAAGGGGCCTGAAATTCGCACGGGAGTACTGGAAGACGGTAAAAAAGTCACTCTTAAGGAGGGAGAAACCTACACCCTCACTACAGAGGAAATTGTGGGAAATGATAAAAGAGGTTACATCAATTATGCGGGTCTTGTACAGGATGTTACACCGGGAGACAGGATCCTGATTGATGATGGTCTTATAGAACTGCGGGTAGAAGATATTTCCGGAAATGACATTGTATGCCGTATTGTAAACGGCGGAGAGCTGGGAGAAAAAAAGGGAGTTAATGTTCCCAATGTGCGTATCAAGCTTCCGGCCCTGACGGATAAGGACAAAGAGGATATTCGTTTTGGAATTAAGGCCGGGTTTGACTTTGTGGCTGCTTCGTTTGTGCGCAATGCAGACGCAATCCGACAGATAAGGGATATTCTGGAGGAAAGCGGATCTGCTATGCAGATTATTGCCAAGATCGAGAATGAAGAAGGAATTGAAAATATTGATTCCATTCTTGAAGTCAGTGATGGCATTATGGTAGCCCGCGGCGATATGGGAGTGGAGATACCGGCTGAAAAAGTTCCGTATATTCAGAAAATGCTGATAAAAAAATGCAACAAGGCATGCAAGGTTGTAATCACTGCCACCCAGATGCTGGATTCCATGATTCGTAATCCCCGTCCCACCAGAGCGGAGGTAACGGATGTGGCCAATGCAGTGTATGACGGCACGGATGCAGTCATGCTTTCCGGAGAGACGGCAATGGGGCATTATCCTGTGGAGGCTGTCCGGATGATGAGCCAGATTGTGGAAGATTCTGAACAGCATCTTGATCGGGCTTTTTATCGGAACAGAAAAGTATCTGAGGAAAATATAAAAAATATTTCTAATGCAGTGTGCTATGCATCCGTTGCGACTGCCTATGATCTGGATGCATCCGTTATTGTTGCGCCCAGTATCAGTGGATTTACTACAAGAATGCTGTCAAAATGGCGTCCCAATGCCCTGATTGCAGGTCTTTCTCCCAGCATGACTGCAGTTCGTCAGATGCAGCTTTACTGGGGGGTCAAGCCGTTCCATGCAAGGCGGGCGGAGTCGACAGACGTGCTGATACAGTCATCCATAGAGCTATTGAAGGAAAAGGGAGTTGTAAAGAGCGGAGAGATCACGGTCGCTACGGCAGGAGTTGTGACGCGTGCCAATCGTCATGAGCCGGCGCCGGATACAAATATCATGCGCGTAGTGGTAGTAGAGTAGAAAAACATGAGTTTTTCGCCGCCCGGAAGTTCCCAGGCGGTTTTTATAAAATGGACACACTATTATTTTAAAATATTCGGAGGATGAGAAATTGGAGAAGAAACCATTTGTGACGCTGGAAAAGCTTCAGGAGATAATTAAGACATATCCAACACCTTTTCATCTCTATGATGAGAAGGGGATAAGGGAAAACGCTGAGAGACTTCTGCGTGCATTTTCATGGAATAAAGGCTTCAGAGAATATTTTGCGGTCAAGGCAACGCCGAATCCTTTTGTGATTGATATTCTTAAGAAGCTGGGATGCGGTGTGGACTGCTCGTCCATGACTGAGCTTATGATGGCCCGGGCGATGAAGTATGAGGGGGAAAAAATCATGTTTTCTTCCAATGACACGCCGCCGGAGGAGTTTAAGCTGGCTGATGAGCTGGGTGCAATCATTAATCTTGATGATTTTACGCACATTGATTTTCTGGAGAAGACCATAGGGAAGATTCCCGAAACTATCAGCTGCCGTTACAATCCGGGCGGACTCTTTAAAATCAGCAATGATATTATGGATAACCCGGGGGATGCCAAATACGGAATGACTACCGAACAGCTTTTTGAAGCATTTCGTGTTCTGAAGTCCAAGGGAGCGAAGCGATTTGGTATTCATGCTTTTCTTGCCAGCAATACAGTTACAAATGAGTACTATCCGATGCTTGCAAAGGTTTTATTTGAAGTGGCGGTAAAGCTGAAAGAGGAGACGGGCGCTGATATTCGTTTTATCAATCTGTCTGGGGGAATCGGAATCCCTTATCGTCCGGATCAGGAACCCAATGATATCTATGCCATAGGGGAAGGTGTGCGAAAGGTCTACGAGGAAGTTCTCGTACCGGCCGGCATGGGTGATGTGGCTCTCTATACAGAGCTGGGACGTTTTATGCTGGGGCCATACGGCTGCCTCGTTACCACAGCGATTCATCAGAAGCATACTCACAAGGAATATATTGGTGTGGATGCCTGTGCGGTCAATCTGATGCGGCCCGCGATGTACGGAGCATATCATCATATTACCGTAATGGGGAAGGAGAATGCGCCCTGTGATCACAGGTATGACGTTACAGGTTCTCTCTGTGAGAATAATGATAAATTTGCTATTGACAGAATGCTCCCGGAGATTAATGTGGGAGATATCCTGGTAATTCACGATACGGGAGCTCACGGCTTTTCGATGGGATACAACTACAACGGAAAACTGCGTTCAGCTGAACTTCTTCTTAAAGAGGATGGCTCTGTTCAGATGATTCGCCGGGCGGAGACGCCGAAGGACTATTTTGCAACATTTGATTTCTGTGATTTGTTCCGGGATGTGAAATAAAGGCAGAGGTCCGGAAAAGGAGTAAAAAAGGCGGGGAGAAAGAAAAAGCATAGAATAAAATATGAAGTGATGAAAACTCAATAATGCAATTCAACGTGATTTTATTGCACGGAGTGATTTAATATTAAGAATATCTTCATAATTTATTCAAAGACTATACAAACATTTTCGTCAGAAGCATGCTATACTATAACCATAATAAATGCATGATACAAAAGTAATTAATCCTTTAACCTTTTTGAAATCCGAATTCCTAACGAAGTTGTCCTGTGCGAAAGCACAGGACTTTTTCGGTTTGCAAAACTTTCTGTATGAGAAAGAAAGTTGTTTTCTATTGCTGAATAAAACTTTCTATATTATAATTACTTTCGACTTAAAATCATTAACAGGAGGAGAATACCATGGGATTTGAATATGTCAGCAAGCTGCCAACCCCTGATGAGATACGAGAGCAGTTTCCGCTGCTTCCGGAACTGGCAAAGGAAAAGGCCAGAAGAGATGCGGAGATAAGAAATGTTTTTATGGGGAAAAGTGATAAATTTCTTGTTATTATCGGTCCGTGTTCCGCTGACCGGGAGGATTCGGTCATTGATTATGTAAATCGACTTGCAAAAGTGCAGGAAAAAGTAAAAGACAAGCTGATACTTGTTCCGCGCATATACACCAATAAGCCCAGAACAACCGGAGATGGCTACAAGGGGCTGCTTCATCAGCCCAATCCGGAAAAAAAGCCCAATCTGTATGAAGGGCTGATTGCCATCAGAAAGCTTCATATGAGGGTTATCGAAGAAACAGGTTTTTCAACGGCAGATGAGATGCTTTATCCTGAAAATCTGACTTATCTTTCAGATGTAATGTCTTATATCGCTGTCGGTGCCCGCTCCGTTGAAAATCAGCAGCACCGCCTTGTGTCCAGCGGCATTGATGTTCCGGTGGGAATGAAAAATCCTACCAGTGGTGCGCTTTCTGTTATGCTTAACGCTGTACATGCAGCACAGCATGGCCACGAGTTTATCTATCGCAGCTGGGAAGTCAAGACAAAGGGTAACCCGCTGACACATACGATTCTGCGCGGAGCAGTCAATAAGCATGACCAGTGTCTTCCCAATTATCACTATGAGGATCTGAAACTTCTTCTGGAACTTTACCGTGAGAGAGATCTGCAGTATCCTGCCTGTATTGTGGATGCAAATCATTCCAATTCCAACAAACAGTATATGGAGCAGATCCGCATTGTGAAAGAAGTTCTTCACAGCCGCCGACATTCCGAGGACATTCACAGTTTTGTCAAAGGTGTGATGATCGAAAGTTATATTGAACCTGGCTGCCAGAAGGTGGGCGAGCACTGTTATGGGAAGTCGATTACGGATCCCTGTCTCGGATGGGACGATTCAGAGAGACTTCTGTACGATATGGCGGATGTGCTGTGATTTTTTGTCTGTGCTGTCTTTGGAATATCTGTCTGAGGATATTCCAAAATGCTGCGAATACGGATAATAGATGGAACGATTATATAATTTGTCCGTAAAACTTGACGAAATCGAGATTTCATAATAAAATAATGTATATCAAAAAAATTTAAAAATTTTTTTGATCAACGTGCAATAAAATGCATACGCAGTGCATTAACTTATTGAACGGATGAAAATCATTTCTGTTCGGAAGTCCGATGACGGAGAACTAACATAACAAAAAATCAAGTTACTCGAAATTCCTTGATGCATTACACTCCGTTACGAATCCGCCTTCGGTTACTTCACGACAGAATCACTTCGGTGTATGGTAAACAACCAGTACCTGACGCCGAATAAAAAAACACCGGACTGAATTATCAGTGGCGGTGTTTTTTTATGCTGTAAAAAAGCAAAGAGTTTTCTGTCATGTTAAAGATACATCCGGGGATATATCCTGTGGCCAAGAGCCGTTTTTTCATGATTAAAATATATATTGACTTTTTTTATGAAAAAGGTTATAAAGGGACTACATGCCTGCTTTCTGCATCTGCGGCGGCAGGCCGGATCTGAGGGGAGAGAAGGTATGAAAATAGAGAATGATCTGGGACGGGATGATATCCGGCGTCTGGTGCTTCGTCTGGCCATTCCGTCCATGCTGGCGCAGCTTGTGAATGTTCTTTACAGTGTAGTGGACAGAATTTACATAGGAAATATTCCGGTAATCGGCGAGACAGCTCTGGCAGGCGTGGGGGTAAGCGGCCCGATTGTGACAATGATTTCTGCTTTTGCCTATCTGGTGGGGATTGGCGGATCGCCTCTTATGAGCATCCGGATGGGCCAGAAAAATATGGAAGAAGCGAAAAAGATACTTGCCAACAGTTTTTTAATGCTGATAGCAATTTCAGCGGTTATTACAGTATTTCTTCTGTCAACAAAGCGCTGGATTCTGATGCAGTTTGGAGCGAGTGAAGCGATTCTTCCTTATGCGGAACAGTATTTTTCAATTTATGTGACAGGCACCATATTTGCGCTTTTGTCGGTCGGCATGAACCAGTTTATAATCTGTCAGGGGTTTGCCAGAATTGGAATGATTTCGGTGGCGCTGGGGGCTGTTATCAATATTGTACTTGATCCGGTATTTATATTTCTGCTGAATATGGGAGTGTCGGGAGCTGCACTGGCAACTGTCCTGTCGCAGCTGGCATCCTGCCTGTTTGTTCTGATTTTCCTGATGGGAAAACAGGTTCCGGTGCGTCTCAGCTTTGGAGGATATGATATCAGGCTGATGCGCCGTATTACTGTGATGGGGCTTTCTCCATTTCTTATCATTGCTTTTGACAATGTACTGCTTATTGCATTGAATACGGCAATACAGCGGTGGGGAGGAACAGAAGCAGATACTCTTCTTACCTGTACTGCCATAGTTCAGAGTTTTATGCTGATTGTAACGATGCCTCTTGGAGGTATTACTTCGGGAACCGGAGCGATCCTTGGCTATAATTTCGGAGCAAGACGGCCGGATCGCATACGAAGTGCCCAGAAATACATTGTACTTCTGGCGCTGGCATTCAATTCGTTTATGTTCCTGATATCAAGAACAGCAGCCAAATATTTTGTATTCCTCTTTACCCGCAATGAAGCATATGTAAGTCTGACAGTATGGGCCATCGGAATATATACGCTGGGAATTATTCCTCTCGCTGTACAGTATGCGATAGTAGACGGGTATACGGGAATGGGTGTGCCGTCATTAGCCGTTTTTCTGTCCATGTTCAGAAAAACGCTGTTTTTGGGAAGCGTATTTGTCATCCCCCATTTTTTGGGAATTGAGAATGTATTTTTATCGGAGGCCATTTCCGATTTTGGGGGAACCGCACTTTCAGTTGTGGTTTATCTGCTTACTATCAGGAAAATCCTCAGACGATGTGAGAATGAGCCGGAATTATAAAAAACCCGCTGGCCGGAAACGGCCGTCGGGTTTTCAGTCTGACTTGGGAAATGAAATTCCGGTATCTTCATAATACTGTTTTGCTCCGGGGTGGAGAGGAACAGGTATATCACTGTACATGAACTCTCTGTCATTGAGGGAACACATGGATTTGTGGGCTTTACTGAGTTCAGGGCGTGCTTCATCCAGAATTCTGGTAATGTTATAAACCAGTTCTTCATCCATGGAAATATCAACGCACAAAAGACATTTAATACCGAAGGTTTCCACATCTTCTTTCTGTCCGGGGTATGTGCCGGATGGGATAACAGTTCTGTAGTAGAAAGGGTTGGCTGAGAGAATTTCATCCAGCTCTTTTTCTGTGTATTTCAGAAGGCGGCATGGAGTTGACTGTGCAAGTTCTGTCAGACCGCTTATGGGAACACCGGCAAAGCCATGAATGGCCTCCAGTTTTCCGCTTTTCACTTCTTCGCCTCCTGAACCTAAGCCAAAGTTAACAAGCTGTACATCTCCCTCATCTATTCCGACAGCCAGGAGTGACATGCGGGCTGCAAGATCGGAGGCCGAGTTCTGTGGGCCCACAGCGGCGCGGTGTCCTTTGAGATCATGGACATAAGTAAGTCCTGTGGAGACGGGAGACATCCAGTTGGAGATACTGGAGTATATAGCGGCAACGGCCCGGAGATTTTTCTGCGGGTTTCCATTAAACTCTTCCGTGCCTGAAAAGGCAGCTCCAGCCACATCGGCACTGATCAGTGCCATGTCAAACTGTCCCTCCGAAATTCCCCTGACGTTGGCGGGAGAGCCATTGGAGGCGCTTACGTTTACTTCCAGGTCGGCTTCACGGGAGCTGATAAGCTCCGCAAGAGCACTTCCCACCGGGTACATGGTTCCTCCGCTGTCAGCGGTTCCGATGGTCAGGACGCGCAGAGGGGTTTCTGTCTTCTGGCCGTTATCGGACGCCTGCCCCGTTTGAGGAGATCCCGAACAGGCAGAGAGGACAGCAGCAAAAATCAGGAATATAAAATAAAGGAGTTTCGGCTTTTTTGTGTTTTTCATGTAGTATACCAGATTTATTTATGTGAAAATTTTGTTAAGAGTCATGTCTCAGTATAACATAAAACCGGCTGCTCCCTCAAGATGTTAAAAAAAATTTTGCGGACGAAGAAGGAATTCTTTTGCGTAACAAAAAAATATCTCCGATCGCGGTGCGATCGGAGATATTTTTAAAAAGTAATCTGCACTTTAGTCCGTTTCCTCTGTTATGCGATCAGGCTTCCGAAAATAGAAAGGAAGATGGGATTGTAAATATCGTCAATAATAACGGCAAAGGACGGATAAAGAACCCATGCAATGTTGTGCCAGCCATACTCATCCATAACAGCTTTTTCATTGGCAACGGCATTGGGACCTGAACCGCAGCCCCATCCGCAGTTTCCGGCGGCCATAACGGCAGCGCCGTAATCGCGTCCGAACATGTTGTAGGAGATGAAAATCGCAAACAGTGCCATGAGGATTGCCTGTGAGAGGAGAATAATTCCCATCTGTCCGGCAACGGGAGCCAGCTTGGTAATGTCGATGGTCATCAGCACGAGAGCCAGGTAGAGTTCAAGGAACATATGCTCAATTGCATCAACTTCCGGTACGTAGAATTTAATGTTGCAGGCTTCCATGACATTTCTTGCAATTGCTCCTGCGAAGAGGCAGCCGATGAATTTGGGCATCTCAATCATAGGAATGTTGTCAAGAATGCAGTAGATCGGCATTCCCAGCGCAGCAATCAGAAGGGTCATGGCAAACATGGAAATCATTCTTCCATTGTTAAGCAGCGGCTTCTCGTCAAGGGAAGCGGTTTCCGGTTTGTCATTGGGGTCTGCTTTCAGGCCGTGGTGTGCAATAAGAAATGCAGCTACAGGACCGCCGATCAGAGAACCCATGATATTTCCCATGGTTCCGGCTGCAACGCCAATGGTGGTAGCGTCCTGGGCACCCATTTTTTCAAAAATGGAGCCGAATGCAGAAGCCGTTCCAACGCCGCCGGACATGGAAGCAGAAGAACACTGAAGGGCAAGGAGCGGATGAAGACCAATCAGGTTTCCAATGAAGACGCCCATCAGATCCTGCAGTGTGATCAGAAGGCAGGCTGCAATGGCAATGTAAATGCAGAGCTTGCCTCCGGCACGTTTGAGCATTTTAAAACTGAATCCGAATCCTACACAGAGGAAGAACAGGTTCTGACAGAGATCCTGCATGACTGTTGAATCAAATGAAAAGCCGATAACGCCGGCTCCCTTAATGATAGATACAATAATGGAAAAAATAATGCCTGATACGACGGGAGCCGGTATGGCATACTTCTGAAGAAGCCGGGAATGTCCTACAATGGCCCGTCCGAGGAAAATTACGATGGCTGCAAAGCCAAGTGTGGTCAGGTATTCGAACTTAAACGTGGCAACTGCCCCATCAGCTGCCGGAGTATATGTACCGAAATACCCCATGATTGTCTCTAACATAGAAACGCACCCTCCATTCTTATTTTGTGATTCTGAATTTAATAAAATTTACAGAATCCTTATGTTTGTAAATATTTTATAAAAAATGGAGGGTAAACGCTAGTTTTTGTAATTATGAAACATGCTTTAGTAAGTATTGTTACCTGCTGTTTCGTTTGTGGGAGGCACACTGATATTTAATGGAAGGACGCCCGCCTGTCTGATAATCAACGGCTGTGATAAGCTCTCCGGTCTCAACCATATAATTAAGGTAACGGCGGATGGTAATGCGTGAAAGATGGACCTGTTCGGCAACCTGCTCACTGGACCAGGCGGAATCACGGTGCTCTTTGAGAAAACGGCGGACGAGTTCCAGTGTTGTCTCGTTGAGGCCCTTTGTCAGGTGCGGAGAGGCGGAGGGAAGGCCGCCCGGGGTAAGAAGCCGGTCGATTTCTCCCTGATCCATGCCGGAACCGACGCGGTTCAGGTTTTCCTGAAGCCTTGCAAAGCGTTCAAGTGCCGAGCGAAAACGTTCGTATTCAAATGGTTTAACAAGGTAATCCACAACGCCGCGTGACAGGAGCTGACGGACTGTGTCAGTATCGTTGGCGGAGGTAACCATGATGACAGAGGGAGTCAGACCGGATGCATGGAGCCGATCAATAAATTCTGCTCCGTTCATCAGCGGTGTATAGTAGTCAAGTATAATAAGATCGGTGCTTTTTGTTTTCAGAAATTCCAGTGCAGGGATGCCGCTTCTGAAAATCCCGGCCACATGGAAAGAGGGAGTAAGCTCCACGTACTGGCGGTTTATGGCCGCTACCATTGGATCGTCTTCAATAATGATGACCTGATACATTATGATATCTCCTTTCTCGTGAAGGTAAGAGTAAAGCAGCTTCCCTCATCCGGTTCTGTATCAATAGTTATATCTCCATGATAATCTCCGGCGATACGCTGGAGAAGGAACAGGCCGGTTCCCCGGTTTTTTCCTTTGGAGGAAACCCCTTTTTCAAATATATGTTCGAGGAGCTCCGGCCGGATACCTCTGCCGGTGTCTTCACAGATTATAATATTTACGTCCGGCCGGCAATAGAGGCTGAGGCGTATTTCTTTCGTGTCTTTTTGGCATTCAGCCAGTTCTTCAATGGCATTTTCCACAAGATTACCGATGATAGTTATATATGTATCGACCGGGAGCAGGAGATCTCTCTCAAAGCAGGAGCTGTCGGGGGCGACAGTCATCTGTATGCCCAGTTCAGCAGCGTGCATCATTTTGCCGATGACAAGGGCACAGAGACGGGATACACGGATACAGTTCGCAGCTTCACGGACCGACTGGCTGGTTACAAGACTGCTGTTTGTAATAAAATCAATAGCTTTCTGAATTTCTCCCGTATGAAGATAACCAAGGATAATATGAAGTTTGTTGAGAAATTCGTGATTGAAAGCCCGGAGGGTATCCAGCATATTATGTGCTCCGGAGAGTTCATCAGAGAGCTGCAGCATTTCTGTTCGATCAGCCAGGATTACAATTATGCCGCGGATAGAATGGCCGGACTGACCATGAATGGGTACCTCACTGATGAGAAGCGTTCTTCCGTTTATTTCAACAGTTCGGGGCGGACTGCTCTCTCCGGAGGCCAGGATCCGGAGAAGCTGTGTCTGAGGATAAACATCGGAAAGCGTACAGCCGCTTATAGAATGGTTTTCTGTGGACAGAAACTGTTTCGCGGTGCGGTTTGCAAACAGAATCTGGCCATTTCGATCCGTGGCGACCAGGCCTTCTGACAGAGAATTCATTACTTCAGCCTGTCTGGTATACAGAGCGGCCAGTTCTTCCGGATTAAAACCGAGAAGAGAGCGGCGCAGATAGGCAATAAAAGTGTGGGTCAGAGAGATACTTACCATCATCATGATGAGAAAAATAAATGCGTGCAGCAGAAAAATATATTTGTGGCGGGCTGTGATGGCAGAATTGAAAATAGAGACCATCACAAAACCGATAATTTCATTGCTTTCATTTCTGACGGCATGAAAGGCCCGACGCTGTGTGCCAAATGTTCCGTAGCCTGTAGTAATATAGGGAGCGCTGCCGCTCAGAATATCCGTCTCGTCTCCGTCTACAAAGGTTTCTCCTGTTTTAAGGCGGTCTGTGTGATAGAAACGCAGACCGTTTGTATCATAGATGACAACAACATTTATGTCAGGAATATTGGAGGAAAGAGAGTCAAGATCCAGTTTGACATTGGCGTCAGGATATCCGTTTTCCAGCATTTGTATTACTTCAGGCATGGAGGCAATATACGAAGCTGTGCCGCTGATGATTTTATCTGTGTTTTTGCGCTCCCTTGAAATATCAAAATAAAGAGTAATGCCCAGGGAGCACAGGGTAATCAGTGCACACAGGAGGAGAAAGGTGCGATATAGTGCCTGCTCCAGTGTCTGCTTTTTGTATACTTTTCGTGCCAGAAATTTTTTTATGCGAATTTTTATTTTTCTGAGGAGTTTTCTTTTGGCCATTGGTGTTTCCTCCCGGGGAGCCTCCTGCTTTGTCTGTCATATTTTGTTGTATTGTAGCATGCTCTGCCATAGCTGACAAGCAAAATGGGGTTTCTTAAAAAGAGGGAGATTATATGCCATCAAAGAAAAAGACGAAAACAGTTACTTCCGGTGAATTTCTGGAAATCGCGAAGCAGCGAACCGGTCAGTTCGCAAAGCAGGTGTTTGAAAATATGGAATGGGACAGATTGCAGCTGGATTCTCATATAAGGCTGCCCGGATAGTTCTGGAAAGAAAACACATGCCTGTTCGCAAAAAAGTACAGAAATCGGGGAACCACATAATCAAGCAAAAAAATCCTCGGGAAAAGAACTGGGCTCTAAAAAATGAATGTGCCGCCGGCCGTAGCCGGAGGAAAGTTTAAAAGATATTGATATTATATGTAAAATCCTGTTTTTTACGGAAGCGTTCTTGCTTGAGAGGCATAGGCAATGCGCTGGGGCAAAAGTAAGTTGACAAAGAGAGATTGGGAGCATTAAGATGCTGTTCTGCATCAGAGAGATATATCAGTTTCAGGGATAATAGTAACATACAGGATGAAATTTTTGTGACATAAAAATAAAATGTATAATATTTTTTTTTGACTAAAATATATATTGACTTTTTTCATGAAAAAAGGTATAAAGGGACTGGATTTATTTTTTTTTCGTGAATTTAAAATGGAAGAGAGACCGGAGTCAGAGTCGGAAAGATAATGTACTTCATATATAGACAAAATATATTGAAATTATCAATATGATAAAGTTGTTTTGGGGTAAATGTGGTAGCAAAAAAATATAATAAACCAGGAGGTAAAAATGAGAAAGTCAGTTGTTGCTTTAATGTTGGTGTTGACCATGTCAGTCACAGCCACAGCCTGCGGAGGTCAGCAGACAGAACAGGAAACTGTGGAGGGAACTGTACAGGAGACTGCAAAAGAAGTGTCAGAAGAAACGGAATCGACTACACGTACCTATGTTGATATGGATGGTACGGAAGTTCAGCTTCCGGAAAAAATCAACACTGTTGTGGATGTGTGGGCTGCGAATAATCAGGTTTTGGTTCTGCTGGGAGTTTCAGATCGTTTAGTTGGTACGATTTCAACTGCGAAAGATGTTGAATTTATGCAAAAGCTGAATCCTGGGATAACGGAGCTTCCTTCCCTGATTGAAGGAGAAGAAATCAATGCGGAGGAAATGCTGAAAGTTAATCCTGATGTTATTATCGTAAATGACAGAGGAGTGGAAGCTGCGCGTTCAACCGGGATTCCCACAGTAAACCTCCATTTTTCAGATTTTGAGAGTCTGAAAGAGATGGTTCTTAAGACTGCGGAAGTATTTGGGGAAGATGCCGTAATGGACAAGGCGAAAGCCTTTAATGACTATTTTGACAGTAATCGTAAAATGATTGCGGATATTGCTGCAAAAATACCTGATGAAGAGGTAAAAAAAGTTTATTATGCGCGAAATGACAGCGGTTCAATGTTAAAAACAGACGGTGCCAATACGATGGCAAGCGAGTGGATGGAGACCATTGGATGTGAAAATATTGCTTCTTCCATAGATGGATTTAATCAGGAAATAAGTTTTGAGCAGATTTTGAAAGAAAATCCGGACGTAATTATACTTATGGATGTTGATGGAGCAGCTGAGATTCGTGATGAAATTCTTAGTGATCCGAATTGGCAGAGTGTTACGGCTGTGCAAAATGGTGAAATTTATTTGAATCCTTCAGGTGTATTTTATTGGGATCGATACAGTACTGAGGAGGCAATGCAGATCCTGTGGGCGGCGGTTACAGTTTATCCGGAGTATTTTAAGGATATTGATATCGTGGAAGAAACAAAGAATTTCTATGACACATTTTTCGGATACCAGCTTTCTGACGAAGAGGTAAATCAGATTCTCAATACAGAAGAAAATACTAATATAGTACAGTAATATACAGACAAGAGGTAAAAAAGTGCCGCGCAATTCAAAAAAGACCAGAGTGATATGGATATGTTTTTTCATTTATATCATAGTATTTTTTATATCTATCGGAATAGGCCGGTATTACGTTTCCATAGAGGATATTTTCAAAATTCTTGTTTCCTCTGTTTTGCCCATTAATCAGACGTGGGATCCTGCGATGGAACGAGTGGTCCTGTACATACGTCCCTCGCGCCTGTTTGTGGGTTCTCTGGTTGGAGCTTCGCTTGGTCTTGCGGGAGCTACTTTTCAGGGACTTTTTAAAAACCCGCTTGTATCTCCGGATATTCTGGGTGTATCTTCCGGAGCTGGTTTCGGCGCTGCGGCTGCGATATTACTGGGAGCAGGAGCTGTAGGAATACAGCTCTCTGCCCTGCTGTTTGGCTTGCTTGCGGTTGCGGCTGTTTATTTAATATACAAAGCGTTTAGAAGCCCTAATATTTTAATGTTAGCTTTAGCGGGCATAATTGTAAATGGTTTCTTTTCTTCTGCCCTGTCGCTGACGAAATATATGGCTGATCCTAATGATACATTGCCGGCTATAACTTTCTGGCTTATGGGAAGTCTGGCAGCAGCGGACTATGATGATCTTATGTTTATGATAATTCCGATTCTGGCTGGCTCTTTTGGAATAATCTTTCTGCGGTGGAAGATAAATGTTCTGTCTCTTGGCGATTCTGAGGCAAAGGCGCTTGGTGTGAATGTTAACAGACTGCGGTTTCTGCTTGTTTTGTTTGCGACTGTTATAACAGCTGTGTCGGTGTGTGTGAGCGGAACAATTGGCTGGATAGGTCTTGTAGTTCCCCATCTTGCGAGAGCGTGTACGGGGGACAATCACAGTCGTCTGCTTCCTTTTTCCTGTATTTTAGGTGCGTTGCTGCTGATAATTCTGGATGACATATCCCGGAGCCTGACCGGAGCGGAAATTCCGCTGGGTATTTTGACTGGTATTGTTGGAACGCCTGTGTTTGCACTGCTTCTTATAAGGCAGAAGAGGATATTATGATAACATATACAGCTGATAATATTTCATTTGCATATCCAAAAGGGAAATTAGTCCTTAAAGATATTAATATGTCAGTATCAAAGGGCACAGTTTTCACGATACTGGGAACAAATGGCACCGGAAAAAGTACACTGCTTAACTGTATAGCGGGACAGCTGACTCCTTTATCGGGGAATGTATCGATAGGCGGGAAATCTGTTAAGGATATGACTGTAACGGAGTTTTCGCGTCATGTGGCATATGTTGGCCAGATGCATTATCCTGTATTTGCGTATACAGTGCGTGAAGTTGTTGTAATGGGGCGGACTCCTTATCTTGGAATGACCGGTTCTCCCAGGAAATCTGATTATGAAATAGCGGATGACATGATGGATCTGCTCAAGATTTCCCAGCTTGCCGAAAAATCATACTTAGAGATAAGCGGCGGGGAGCGCCAGCTTGTTATGCTGGCTCAGGCTTTGGCTCAGACTCCGGATTTCCTTGTGCTGGACGAGCCGACAAGCCATTTGGATTTTGGAAATCAGATTCGTCTTCTGGATATAATTCAGAATGTAGCCTCAGAAGGGTATGGCGTAATACTGACATCACATTTTCCTGATCATTCACTGATGTTTGATCACACGGTAGGAATACTGCATAATGGAAGTTTTATTAGTGTGGGACCTGCAAAAGAAGTAATAACAGAGCAGAACATGCAGGATATATATAAAATTCAGGTCAGTGTCAGTTATAATGATATATTGATGCGAAAAACTTGTCTGCCAAAAGGAAAATAAATAATGTCTGCGTTTATTGTCAGTGTGGGAGGCCCTTCATCCTCCGGGAAAACAACATTCTGCTACAATTTATCAAAGAAATTTGCGGAGTTCAAAGTCAAAGTGATTTCGCTTGACAATTACCGTACAGAAAATATCGGGAAAGCAGTCTCTCCTACATCCGGAGTTGAATATACAGATTGGAGCAATCCTGAATATATTGATATAGATAAGGTAATGGCGTGTATCCGGGATGAAAGTGAAAAGGCGGATCTGATATTTGTTGAGGGGCTGTGCTCCCTGTATTTTCATGATATACGTGAAGTGTCGAATCTCCGAATATATTTGGATGCATCAGCAGAAAGTCGTATTTTCCGGCGGATAATGAGAAACACTCGCAGGGATGGGAGCAGCGTGAAGTCAGTCGGCGAGTATCATCTGGACTCAGCCCGGTTTTCTGAGAAAAAATATGTGGAAAATACAAAAGTGTTTTCTGATCTTGTTCTTGATGGGGAATTTATAACAGATAGAGGTATGAGTGTCATTTATTTATATATACATAATGCAATTATGTGATTTCTGAATCAACAGGAAAGAATGCAGGAAGAGCATGAGAAAACTCCGGGGACGGAAAGCATGAATAGTATTTTTGTTTTCCGTGAAATAATATTTGTAAATTTAAAAAAAACCCTTGCTATTTTGGAGGGAATTGGTTACAATACAGGGTAGGTTGATTAATATTTAACAATCATGCACTTTAGAAAATTTCTAGGAGGAATGAAATCATGGCAGTAAAAGTTGCAATTAATGGTTTTGGCCGTATTGGCCGTCTGGCTTTCAGACAGATGTTCGGTGCCGAGGGCTATGAGGTAGTAGCAATCAACGATCTGACAAATCCGGCGATGCTGGCTCATCTTTTAAAGTATGACTCTGCTCAGGGAAGATATGAGGGACATACGGTTGAGGCAGGAGAGGACTTCATCGTTGTAGACGGCAAGAAGATCACAATCTATGCAAAGGCTAACGCTGCTGAGCTTCCGTGGGGAGAGATTGGTGTAGATGTAGTACTGGAGTGCACAGGCTTCTATACATCCAAGGCTAAGGCACAGGCTCATATTGATGCCGGTGCCAAGAAGGTTGTTATCTCTGCTCCGGCAGGCAATGATCTTCCGACTATCGTATACAATGTAAACCATGAGACACTGAAGCCGGAGGACAAGATTATCTCTGCTGCTTCCTGTACAACAAACTGCCTGGCTCCTATGGCAAAGGCTCTTAATGACTATGCTCCGATTCAGTCCGGTATCATGTCCACGATTCATGCATACACAGGCGATCAGATGATTCTTGACGGACCGCACAGAAAAGGCGATCTGAGAAGAGCAAGAGCCGGCGCTGTAAATATTGTTCCCAACTCCACAGGCGCTGCAAAGGCAATTGGCCTTGTTATTCCGGAACTGAACGGCAAGCTTATCGGCTCCGCACAGCGTGTTCCGGTACCGACCGGCTCCACTACCATTCTTACGGCTGTTGTTAAGAAGGCAGACGTGACAAAAGAGGGTATCAATGCCGCTATGAAGGCTGCTGCAACAGAGTCCTTCGGATACAATGAGGATGAGATTGTTTCCTCCGATATCGTTGGAATCCGTTATGGTTCCCTGTTCGATGCAACTCAGACCATGGTTTCTCCGATTGGAGATGACTTATATCAGGTTCAGGTTGTTTCCTGGTATGACAATGAGAATTCCTACACAAGCCAGATGGTTCGCACCATCAAATACTTCGCTGAGCTTGCATAAAAAGTCCGGCACAGAGTAAGGCTTTTAAAGATTTCAGTTTAAGGATTCAGGATGGGTCCGGTCCACAGGACCGGGCCCGTTTTTCGTTTTATTGATAACATTTCATTTGAGAGGAGAGATCATATGCTGAATAAGAAATCAGTTGATGATATCAATGTAAAGGGCAAACGCGTTCTGGTGCGCTGCGATTTCAATGTGCCCCTTAAAGAAGGAAAAATCACGGATGAGAACCGTCTTGTCGCAGCTCTTCCGACCATTAAAAAATTAATTGCTGACGGAGGAAAAGTTATTCTCTGTTCCCATCTGGGCAAGCCGAAGGGAGAGCCGAAGCCAGAGCTTTCTCTTGCTCCCGTTGCAGTTCGTCTTTCCGAGCTTCTCGGTCAGCCTGTGACCTTTGCGGCTGATCCCGAGGTGGTAGGCCCCAATGCGAAGGCAGCTGTGGCAGCCATGAAAGACGGAGATGTAGTTCTTCTTGAAAATACCCGTTACAGAGCAGAGGAGACAAAGAACGGAGAAGCGTTCAGCAGGGAACTGGCATCTCTCTGTGATGTATATGTGAACGATGCATTCGGAACGGCTCATCGCGCTCACTGCTCTAATGTAGGAGTAACCCAGTATGTGGATACAGCTGTTGTGGGTTATCTGATGCAGAAGGAAATTGATTTCCTGGGCAATGCAGTAGATAATCCGGTTCGTCCGTTTGTGGCCATTCTGGGCGGCGCCAAGGTAGCTGACAAACTGAATGTTATTTCCAATCTTCTTGAAAAATGCGATACACTCATCATCGGCGGCGGCATGGCTTTCACATTCCTGAAGGCACAGGGAAAAGAGATTGGAAAATCTCTTGTTGATGATACAAAGCTTGATTACTGCAGAGAGATGGTTGAAAAGGCGGAAAAGCTGGGTAAGAAGCTGCTTCTTCCGGTTGATGCTGCAGTGGCCGGAGCGTTTCCGGATCCTATTGACGCGCCGATTGAAGTGCAGAATGTTTCTGTAGATGCGATTCCGGCGGATACAATGGGCCTTGATATCGGAACGGAGACAGCAAAGATTTATGCTGATGCTGTGAAATCTGCAAAGACAGTTGTGTGGAACGGACCCATGGGCGTGTTTGAAAACCCGACTCTGGCACAGGGAACCATCGCTGTGGCAAAGGCTCTTGCGGAGACAGAGGCAACCACGATCATTGGCGGCGGCGATTCTGCGGCAGCCGTAAACCAGCTTGGCTTTGGCGACAAGATGACCCATATTTCCACAGGCGGCGGTGCTTCTCTGGAATTCCTGGAGGGCAAGGAGCTTCCGGGAGTGGCAGCTGCAAACGACAGATAATCATTTGAAAATAAAAACTGCGGGCCGCTCTTGGAAGGCGGCCTGCGTGATGATAAATGCGAGAGGATGGAATTCATTATGGCAAGAAGAAAAATTGTAGCCGGAAACTGGAAGATGAACATGACGCCGTCAGAGGCAGTGGCTCTGGTTGAGACTTTAAAACCCCTTGTTGTGTCTGATGATGTGGATGTTGTATTCTGTGTACCGGCAATTGATATTATTCCGGTTGTTGCAGCCTGCGAGGGAACCAATATCGCAGTGGGTGCTGAGAACATGTATTTTGAGGAAAAAGGCGCTTTCACAGGCGAAATTGCTCCGAATATGCTTACTGATGCCGGTGTAAAATATGTGATTATCGGCCACTCCGAGAGAAGAGAATACTTCGCTGAGACGGATGAGACTGTAAATAAGAAAGTCCTGAAGGCATTTGAGCATGGCCTTACTCCCATTATCTGCTGCGGAGAGTCCCTGACTCAGAGAGAGCAGGGAATTACTCTTGACTGGATTCGTCAGCAGATCAAGATTGCATTCCTCAACGTGACGGCAGATCAGGCTAAGAAGGCTGTTATTGCCTATGAGCCGATCTGGGCAATCGGAACAGGAAAAGTGGCAACGACAGAGCAGGCTCAGGAGGTATGCGGCGCAATCCGTGCATGCATTAAAGAGCTTTATGGCGAAGAGACAGCATCCGAGATCCGCATTCAGTACGGCGGTTCCGTATCTGCAGCATCTGCTCCGGAGCTTTTTGCCCAGCCTGATATCGACGGAGGCCTGGTAGGCGGAGCTTCCTTAAAAGCTGATTTTGGCAAGATTGTAAATTATAAGTAATTTCTGTTATCAGAAAAGGAGATTGCCTGAAATGCAGAGGGAATTCCGGAATATGGAATATCCTCCGGGTTTCAGGCAGTTTTTCGTTATGCCTGAAATTAAATATGAAACCCGGCAGTAAGCCGCGGACGCTCCCGTTTGATTTCTTTTTCTGTACGTGGTATAAATACAGAGAGCATATTTGTGATGGTATAAGAAGGAGGCAGGGTAATGTATGATGTGCCTATCAGACGGATTCGTCTGGAGAATGGAGAAAATATCAGGGATTTAGGTGGTTATGAGACGTCAGACGGACGTGTGACAAAGTTCGGATGCCTGTTCAGAGCCGGCGGGGTGGATCGACTTACCGCGGCTGAGTGGAATAAACTGACTGCTCTGGGGGTGCGTACCGTTCTGGATCTGAGAAGTGAATCGGAGGTGTCACGTCAGCCGGATCGCGTACCTGAGGGGATATCCTGGTATCACTGTCCTCTGCAGGAGGAGCAGATTGATGCGCGGGATCTGTCAGGATCGGCTGAAAAGGCATTTCTGGGAAGTCTGACAGAAGGCTATCTGAATATTGTAAGAAAGAACGGCGGACGTCTGGCGAAAGCTTTGAGCCTGCTGACAGAAGCTCTCGGGCAGGGAGGCGTGCTCTTTCACTGTACGGCGGGAAAGGACAGAACGGGTATTGTGGCTTCCTCTGTCCTGTATTTATGCGGTGTGGAAAAGTGTGATATTGTAGCGGATTATGAGGTAACATTTACTTATAACAGGAAGGGAATGGAAAAGCTCCTCGCGGCACTTGGACCGGAGACGGGAGAGAAGATAATGCCGTATCTCCGTTCGGATGCTGAGAGTATGGAGAGACTTGTTGAGCTCTACAGGGAAATAGATCTGGAAAAATATCTGGCTTCTTACGGTTTTTCTCCGGCAGATGCAGAACTTTTGAGAATGCGTTTCTGCTCCTAAATAAAGCGGTAAGAATGTGACTGTCATTTCAGAAAAGATTATGTGAAAAATTTGTCATTCTCCTATTGAAACTTCATGGAAAATCATGTAAAATTATGAATTGGCAAAAAGAAAAGATGAGACAATATAATTACGGGTGCCTGAACCGATAGATGAATCAGGAGAAAAGGAGACCGATTATGAAAAAGAAACCGACTGTGTTAATGATACTTGACGGCTACGGACTGAATGACAACTGTGAGCACAATGCCATATGCGAGGCAAAAACGCCGGTAATGGATCAGCTGAAGAGCCAGTGTCCTTTTGTCCGGGGAAATGCCAGCGGACTGTCTGTGGGTCTGCCTGAGGGACAGATGGGAAATTCAGAGGTCGGACACCTCAATATGGGTGCAGGCCGTATTGTATATCAGGAGCTGACCAGAATTACAAAATCCATTGAGGATGGCGACTTTTTTGAAAATGAGGAGCTGCTTACAGCGATCAGAAACTGCAGGGAGAAAAATTCCGCACTTCATCTGTTCGGACTCGTTTCCGACGGGGGCGTTCACAGCCACAATACCCATATTTATGGTCTTCTGGAACTGGCAAAGAAAAACGGACTTGAAAAAGTATTTGTACATTGCTTCCTGGACGGCCGCGATACTCCGCCCACATCGGGGAAAGAGTTTGTTGCAGAGCTTGAGGCAAAGATGGCAGAGCTGGGAGTTGGAAAAGTCGCCTCTGTTATGGGACGTTATTATGCCATGGACCGCGACAAAAACTGGGACAGGGTTGAGAAGGCATACGATGTTCTGACCAGGGGCTGCGGCGAGAGGAGAGCCAGCGCTACAGGAGGAATTCAGGCATCCTATGATCAGGAGATCAACGATGAGTTTGTTGTGCCGTTTTCTGTGGAGGAGAATGGAAAACCTGTTGCAACCATACAGGATGGAGATTCTGTAATTTTCTATAATTTCCGCCCGGATCGCGCAAGGGAAATTACAAGAGCGTTCTGTGATGATTCCTTTGACGGTTTTGAGAGAGGACGCCGTCTGGATCTTGTATATGTATGCTTTACAGATTATGATGAGACAATCGGAAATAAGCTGGTTGCATTTAAAAAAGAAGAGATACGCAACACTTTTGGAGAATTTCTGGCATCTCACGGCATGACGCAGGCGAGAATCGCAGAGACCGAAAAATATGCACATGTTACGTTTTTCTTTAACGGCGGTGTGGAAGAACCCAATCCAGGCGAGGATCGGATACTCGTGCCGTCACCCAAGGAGGTTCCAACTTATGACCTGAAGCCTGAGATGAGTGCCCCCAAGGTTTGCGACAAGCTGGTTGAGGCAATTGAATCGGGTAAATATGATGTGATCATAATTAATTTTGCCAACCCGGATATGGTTGGCCATACAGGAGTGGAATCAGCTGCCATTAAGGCCATTGAGACAGTGGACAGCTGTGTGGGAAGAACCGTGGATGCTATTAAAGCTGCCGGCGGAATTCTGTTTATCTGTGCAGATCACGGAAATGCGGAAATGATGGTGGATTATGCTACCGGAGAGCCCTGGACGGCTCATACGACAAATCAGGTTCCGTTTATTCTTGTGAATGCGGATCCTTCCTTTAAACTGCGTGAGGGGGGCCGCCTTGCAGATATTGTTCCGACTCTTATTGAGTTAATGGGAATGGAGCAGCCGGCTGAGATGACCGGAAAGTCACTGCTGATAAAGTAATGACTTAAAAATAAAAAAGCGCTGCACATGGGCGATGCTGTGTCCCCTGTGCAGCGTTTTCTTACGTATTTATATATGGTTTTCGTAAAGCTTCTCATAGAGTTCATCTGTAAGGTAGTCAACATAGGCCGGGTCAGGGAGATCCTGTCCGGTAATCAGATGATCCTGGATGATTTCGTATCTCTTGAGCGCAAGCTCTTCATCTTTAAGCTGCGGATCTTCTGCAAGAAGTTTTTGATCAAGCTCAGAACCGTTCCACCGGGATGTGAACCAGTCAATGATTTCTTTTGTTCTCTGTTCTTCGTCCTGCATTTTCTCAGCGGCCCGGGCGGCTGAGCGCCTGGACGTAAAAGAGACAAGCAGGAAGATAACTCCCATGACGGTAAGGACTATCTGGAACAGGATCCGCGATGCTCCGGCCATAGGAATGTGTATCACGCCGGTCCAGCACAGAATCGCAGCGACGGCAGCGACACCTCCCACCAGAAGAAAGGCTGAACTGGAGGAGCGGAGATCCTCGCTTTTCTGACGGCTGGAGATGTAGGAAACAGATGGTTTTGCGCAGCTGCGCGGAATCTCTCCGGCGGCGGCAAGCTGTTCTGACAGTTCCTGATCCTGGGCTTCTTCATATGAAGGTTCAGAGGCGGTAACATCTTCCTTTGAGGCGACAAGAGGGCCGCCGCAGTCGCTGCAGACAGTAATTCCTTCGACAAATTCCATGTCGCATTTGGGACAGTATGGCATTGAAAAATCCTCCCTGTATGTAAAGTTATTGCTGGAACACCAAAAAGACGGAAGATGAAAACTGCATGCAGGATTTTCATACTCTTTCTGCTTTCTGGCGGACAGCAGGACATGTTATCATTATAAAGCAGTAAGAAAATTACGTCCAGTTAAAGTTTGGCGGGACAGAACGGGATAAAGGTGTAATAAGCTTCCAGAAAAGATTTACTGTTTTGGCTTCCATTTGAAGAGAAAATACGATAGAATAATTACATTCGCAGCCATTTTGCTGTTTTGCGGACTGGGCGGAGAATTCTGTCTGTGGACTGACATCAGGCGGACAGGGACAGAGTGACAAGGAGGAAATGGAGATGAAAATTGCGGTTGTGACAGACAGCAACAGCGGTATTACGCAGGCTCAGGCAAAG
The DNA here is from genome assembly GCA_944384125.1 of uncultured Lachnospiraceae bacterium. Classification (GTDB taxonomy): domain Bacteria; phylum Bacillota; class Clostridia; order Lachnospirales; family Lachnospiraceae; genus Otoolea. Next base: position 50,294 of record CALWSF010000017.1, read on the forward strand.
GAACTGGGAGCTTTTGTTCTGCCCATGCCGTTTATGATTGACGGAAAAGAATATTTTGAAGATATTACACTGACACAGCAGGAGTTTTATGAGAGACTGGAAAAAGGCGGGGATATCAGTACGTCTCAGCCATCGCCGGATGCGATTACGGGGCTCTGGGATAAACTTCTTAAAGAGTATGATGAAATAGTCCACATCCCTATGTCCAGCGGATTGTCAGGTTCCTGTCAGACTGCCAGGCTTCTGGCCGAAGAGTACGAGGAAAAGGTGCAGGTGGTGGACAATCATCGTATTTCGGTTACGCAGCGCCAGTCTGTTCTGGATGCACTGAAGATGGCAAAGAGCGGTATGAGTGCGGAGATGATCAGAAGAAAAATGGAGGAGACGGGAGCGGATTCTACCATTTATATTACGCTGGATACACTTAAGTATCTGAAGAAAGGCGGCCGTATCACACCGGCTGCAGCAGCTCTGGGCACACTTCTGCGCATTAAGCCCGTTCTCACGATTCAGGGAGAAAAGCTGGATGCCTATGCCAAGGCCAGAACCATGAAGCAGGCCAGGGCTATGATGACAGCTGCCGTTACAAGAGACATGGAAGAACGCTGGGGAGATGTCACGGGAGAAAAAACATGGATTCAGGTAGCTCATACATGTAATATCAGAGCTGCGCAGGAGCTGGCAGAAGAGCTTTCGCAGCTGTTTCCGAAAGCAGAGATTTATGTGGATGCTCTGTCTCTGAGCGTCGCCTGTCATATTGGACCCGGCTCTCTGGCAATTGCGGCTGTAAGACATCTGGAGCTGTGTGAATGATAGTAAACAATCAGGGAGGCGGCAGCGCATGAAAAAATGGGAACTGAAGCTGCGGCGGCCGATTTCCATGAAGCTGCCGCTTCTTTTCTGTTTTATGCTCATTACATTGATTCCTCTTATGGTTCAGACTCGTTTTTTGTCGTCATATTTTCGTCAGAGTCAGATAGAGGAAAGTATGATAGAGGCACAGAATCAGTGTCTCATTCTTACAAACAAGATAAAAAATACAGATTATATTAACAGTACAATCAACAACAATTTTAATCAGGCTCTGGATGCGGAGATTAACACGACAGCGGATCTTCTAAACGGGCGGATTGTTGTTGTGGACAGCAGTTTTCGTATTATCCGTGACACGTTTGAGCTGTCAAAAGGCCGGACGGTTCTGATTGAGGAAGTTCTGAAAGCATTTGACGGCGAAACATTTACCCGTCTCAATAAGGAGAAAGAATATTTTTATGTTGTTCAGCCAATTTATGGAAAGAGAGAAAAAGCCGGGACAGAAGGAGCTGACATTGTGGACGGCGTTCTTCTGATGACTGCGTCCACGGAAAATCTGACGAGAGTCGGCGAGAGGATCATGCATAAAACAGGATTCCTTCAGCTGGTTATGATGTGTTTTGTGGCTGCGGCGGATCTGGTAGCTGCTGTAGTTCTGCTTAAGCCGTTTAAAAAACTTCAGCAGCAGTTAAATACAGTGGCGGAGGGAGATCTGGATCAGAGCATTGATCCTGGTATATATGAAGAGACCCGTGCTATCTCCGAGGCGGTCAATCAGGCCGTGGGAAAACTGAAAACACTTGATCAGTCAAGGCAGGAATTTGTCTCCAATGTATCTCATGAGCTTAAAACGCCCATTACTTCCATCCGGGTTCTTGCGGATTCTCTTATGGGGATGGAGGATGTTCCCGCAGAGCTCTATCGTGAATTTATGGAGGATATATCTGATGAGATCGATCGTGAGGGGAAAATTATAGATGATCTTCTTACCCTTGTGCGTACGGACAAGTCTGCACCGGATCTGAATATTGCTTCTCTTTCCATCAACACACTTCTGGAGCAGATACTGAAAAGGCTGCGTCCTATTGCCAAAAAGAGAAATATTGAGGTGGTGTATGAAAGTATCCGGGAGGTAACTGCAGATGTGGATGAGGTCAAACTCAGCCTTGCTCTCAGTAACCTGGTGGAGAATGCAATTAAATATAATCGTGAAGAAGGCTGGGTCCGGGTTACTCTGGATGCGGATCACAAATTCTTTTATGTAAAAGTAGCTGATAATGGTGTGGGCATACCGGACGAGTTTCAGGAAAGGGTTTTTGAGCGGTTTTACCGTGTAGATAAAGCGCGGTCCCGTGAGACTGGCGGAACAGGATTGGGGCTGGCTATTACGAAAAATATTGTGATGATGCATCAGGGTGCGATCAAACTTCAGAGCAAAGAGGGAGAGGGAACAACCTTTACTGTTCGGATTCCCCTCAATTATATTCCATAGAAGAAGGGATGAGACATGAGACAGCTGAAATCAGTTTGGAGAACAGCAGCCTGGATACTGGCAATGGTTTTTCTGTGTCAGACTCTGTCGGCATGCAGAGGCGGGGAGTCTGCAGAGACTGCAGACAGTGCATACAGTATCTATTATCTTGATTCTACAAGAACAAAGCTGGTAAGCGTGCCCTATGAGACAGAGACTGAGGATCAGGAGCTTCTTATCGGAGAACTGGCAGGGCAGATTCTGAAGGTTCCGGAAGATCCGGATTATCAGGCCATATTGGGGGACAATGTGGTGCTTCTGGACATCAGCCGCCAGAATGATATTCTTACCCTGAATTTCAGTAAGGAATACAGCGGGATGAAGCCGGCCAGAGAGGTGCTCTGCCGGGCAGCGCTGGCAAAGACATTTACACAGGTGTCCGGAATTTCATATATCAGTATTACGTGTGAGGGACAGCCGCTGCTGGACAGTCACGGCAATCCGGTGGGCCCCATAGCGGGAACGGATTTTCTGGACAGTGTTTCTGATGTCAATTCTTTTGAGCGTGTGGAAATTACGCTTTATTTTGCCAATGAAAACAGAGACGGTCTGGTAAAAGAAACGAGAGAGGTTATTCACAGCATGAACACATCACTTGAGCGCCTTGTGGTGGAACAGCTCATAGCCGGCTCTCAGGAGGGAAACAATCCGGTGCTTCCGAAGGACACCCGGATTCTCAGTATTTCTCAGACGGATAATATCTGTTATGTTAATCTGGACGGGACATTTCTGACAGGGGATCTTCAGGTGGCGGAGTACATTCCTGTGTATGCACTGGTCAATTCTCTGACAGAGCTTCAGACAGTAAATAAGGTACAGCTCAGTGTCAATGGTTCAGCGGATGTGATGTACCGGAATGTGATTTCTCTGTCTCTGCCTCTTGAGAGACAGGAAAAATATATTGTGGAGGAATAAGTGATAAAAAGGCCTGTTGTGTGGATGACGGCGGCTTTTGTACTTGGAGAGGTCATAGCCTGTCTGATCGACAGAACAGCGGTTTTATCAAAACTGTCAGTTGCCGTTATTCTGACAGTCTTATTATGTGCCGGATTTTTGGCAGCAGCATCAGCCTGCCTTTATGAAGCTGAAAGTCTGAGGCAGAGGAAAAAAAATAATGGAAGAGCCGCTCACTGTGGTCAAGTTTCTTTTGCCGCTATTTTACTTTTTCTGTTTATGGCCGGTGCGATTCGGATGGCACAGGAGCAGAAGAAAGATCCTCTGGAGGCATATCTGGAAGAAAATGATGTCGCAGAAGAGGCAGTGATATCAGGAACAGTTTGGGATATTTCTGCAAAAAACGGGTGGTATACTCTGATCCTGTCGGATGTGTCAGTGCGGTTGTCGGGAAAGGAATACCGGCAGAAACGGCTGGCAGTATCGGGAAAAGAGACCGAGATTCCGGTACTCTCGTCTCTGTCCTGCGGGACAGAGGTACTGGCAGGGGGGAAAGCAGAATTGCCGGATGAGGCGAGAAATCCGGGAGAATTTTCCTACAGACTTTATTATCGGGGGCTGAAAGTCAGGTGTCAGATTAAGGCGGACTGGCTGACGGCGGGGAAGAATACCGGAGCCCCTCTGGAGCGTCATGCCGACAAATTCCGGAAATTTGCGAAAAAGGCGCTTGGGGATATATGTTCGGAGCGGGATGCAGGAATTTTCTGTGCCGTGCTCCTGGGAGACAAATCAGAGCTCGATGAGGGGCTGAAGGATCTGTTTGAAGACAGTGGAATTGCCCACATCCTGGCTGTGAGCGGACTGCATGTTTCCCTGATCGGACTGAGCATCTATGCTGTTTTAAGAAAGCTTGGCTTCAGCTATGGGCTTTCAGGGGGGATTTCATCATTTATCCTGCTGTTTTACGGGACAGTTACAGGATTTGGAGCATCTGTATTCCGTGCGGTATTTATGGTACTGTGCTCCATGGCCGCAGCCTGTATGGGAAGAAGCTACGATTTGCTTTCAGCCATGTCCCTGTCACTTTTTCTTCTTGCTGCAGATTCGCCGTTTCTTCTGTTTTCCGGAGGACTTCAGCTGTCATACGGTGCGGCTGCGGTAATTGGCCTTGAGCAGAATTTGCAGAGACAGAGGGAAAAAGAACGCATCCTGTCAGGAAAAAGCAATAAGGAGCGAATCTTTGGAAAAACAGAGAAAAACAGTCGTTTTTCCGGTGTCGTTTTTCTCTTTTTCTCGGGTCCTGTATCATGTCTGCTGGGAGCACTGCGCATGAGTGCGGCTATTCAGCTCTATACACTTCCTATTATTCTGTATCATTTCTTTTCATTTCCGCCATGGGGAATTTTTCTCAATCTTCTGGTTATTCCGCTGATGTCTTATGCGGCAGGTTCAGGGATTATTGCACTTATTTTCTGCGGAATATGCCAGTTCGTTTTATGGGTATCGGAGGGGATTGGTGCATCTGCGCCAGGCAGTTTTTTTGTATCACTGCTCAGTGCTCTGGCGGGAGGATTGCGGGCGGCAGCTTTTGCTTCGGTCGGTCCGGGACATTATATATTTTCTCTCTATGATATCGTATGCCGGTGGTCACAGAAACTTCCTTTTTCATCACTTTCCGCCGGGAGACCTGACTGGGTACAGATTGCTCTTTTTTACTTATTTGTTGTGTACAGATATCTCAGAAAATCCGGTTTCGGGAAAAATTCCGGAATGGGCGGCAGAGAGTGCCGGAGGGAATGTTTTTATTGCGCCATAGCGGGAACTGCTGCATCTGTATTCCTTTTTCTGCGTCCTGTCCATGGCCTGAATATGTGGTTCCTGGATGTGGGACAGGGAGACTGCGTCTTTATTCAGACAAAGAATATATCCATTCTGTCTGACTGCGGCAGCAGCCAGGACAGCAGGGCAGGCGAGAAAAGGCTTCTTCCATTTCTTCAGAGCCGGGGGATAACAAAACTGGACTATGTGTTTGTAAGCCATGCGGATCAGGATCATATAAACGGAATCAGATGGCTTTTAAATTCTTCCTGCGATATTGAGGTTGGATGTCTCGTGATGCCGGAGGCGGGGAAAGGACGGACAGAGTATGAAGAGCTGGAGCTGGCGGCTTCTGAGCAGGGAGCGGAGGTTCGTTACTGGAAGAGAGGAGACAGGCTGGTTACAGGAAATTTTTCGGTAACGTGCCTTTACCCGGAGCCGGGGACAGATGAGGCAGAAAAAAATGCCCATTCACTTGTATTGTCGGTAAGGTGGAAAGAATTTGGCGCACTTCTGACGGGAGATATCGGATTCAGGGAGGAAACCCTGCTGACTTCATACAGAGAGGCAGAAAGCCAGCTTTCATCAAGTGTTTTGAAAGCGGCACATCATGGCTCAGGAGAATCTTCATCGCAGTCTTTTCTGGATGCAGTCTCTCCCTCTGTGTACATTATTTCATACGGAAAAGGAAATCCCTACGGTCATCCGTCCCCGGAGACGGTAAAACGAATGGAAGAGGCGGGAGGAATGATCTGGAGTACGGCAGATTCAGGAGCTGTGAGGATTTATACAGACGGAGAAATGATGGAGGTTTCCCCGTTTTTGGAAAAACCGGGTGGACAGGAGCCGGAAAACGGTGCATAATAGGAGAACGGACACAAAAAAGCAGGAGACAGTGGGAGGAGTGCCATGCAGACGATCAATGAGGATATCAGGGATAGAAAATTCCGCCCGGTTTATCTGCTGTTCGGGGAGGAGAATTTCCTGAAGCAGAGTTATAAACGGAAACTGAGAGAAGCCATAGCCGGCGATGATACTATGAATTATAATTATTTTGAGGGAAAAGGTCTGGATGTGAATGAACTCATAAGCCTGGCGGATACAATGCCTTTTTTCAGTGAAAAGCGTCTGATTGTGATAGAGGACAGCGGTTTTTTCAAAAGTGCCTCTGAGCTTCTGACGGAGTATCTGCCCGGTATGCCTGACACAACCTGTCTGGTGTTTGTGGAGGATGCGGTTGACAAAAGAAATAAACTATATAAAAAGGTCAGGGAGCTGGGACATGCCGCTGAGATGAAGCGGCAGGATGCAGGGCAGCTTTCCAGGTGGGCTGCTGGCATACTGGCTCAGAATGGAAGAAAGATTACAAATTCTGCAATGAATCTTTTTCTGGAAAGATGCGGCGATGATATGGAGCATATACGTACAGAGCTGGAGAAACTGATTTCGTATACAATGGGGCGTGACTCTATTGTACCCGAGGATGTGGAGGCAGTAACAACTGTCCAGCTCAACAATAAGATTTTTGAGATGGTCGGGGCGATTGTAGAGGGAAAAACAAAGCGGGCCATGGAATTTTATGAGGATCTTCTGGCACTTCGTGAACCGCCGATGAGAATTTTATTTCTGATTGCCCGCCAGTTCAACCAGCTTCTTACTGTATCAGAGATGAGAGCGGCGGGGGCGGATCGGTCAGCCATTGCATCGCGGCTGAAGGTATCGCCTTACGTGGCAGGGAAACTGAGCACACAGGCTGCGGCATTTTCGTCCGGCCGGCTTGTGGAGATTGTGGAGCACTGTGTGGAGATGGAAGAGGCTGTCAAGACGGGAAAGCTGAGTGACCGTCTGGCAGTGGAACTTCTTATAACGGGCAGGTATAAATAGAAGAAAGCTGCCCCCTCAATAATAATATCATCAAACCGGGAAATATAAAAAAGACAGTCCTGTGAGGAGCAGAGTTGAAAACCTCTGTGATCACAGAACTGTCTTTTTATAAATGCCGGCGGTACGACTGATTCTGGTTTATTCCTCTACCGGAGAAAAATCCTCTTTGCCGACTCCGCAGATGGGACAAACCCAGTCAGCGGGAAGATCCTCAAAAGATGTTCCCGGAGCAATTCCGTTGTCGGGATCGCCAATCTCGGGATCATATATATAGCCGCAGGGATCACAAACGTATTTTTTCATGACAAAACCTCCTGTTTTTAATAATAGATGATTATATGTGACGTGAATTGATCATATAGTACATATGCGAAAGCGTCAAGTACAAAATGAAATTTTTATCCGGAAGAAAAAAGTGAGCAGAATGAAAATTTTGAATTTTGACTGGATTTTCATACAGTCTCTGTTATAATAAATAATCGGGCAGATAGCACTGCGGAGAACATCTGTCCGGATATAAAGAAGGAGAGACAGGAGTTGAAAAAAATGAGAAAGATGAGCTGGCTTAAAGTGGCCGGAACAGCGGCTGTTGTGGCTTTGTTTATCTCTTTTCCATCATTAGCTGATGATAATACCCGTTTTGTGGATGGAACCGATGTGAACGGGATTGCAATTGGAGGTCTGACGCAGGAGGAGGCAGGAGCCAAGATTTCCCAGTCATACGCACAGTCCTACAAACTGACGATACTGGAGCGGGATGGGAAAAAAGAAGAAATAACAGGCGAACAGATAGGTCTTACTGTGACTGTTCCGGGAAATCTTAAAGAACTGTTGGACAGCCAGAATCTTACCGGGCGTCAGTCCGGTCCGTCAGCGGGAAATTCATATACGCTGGAGCTGACAGCTTCTTTTGACGAAGCACTTTTAAAGGCGCGGATTCAGTCTCTGGCATGTCTGTCAGGAGCCGATATTACGGAGACCAAGGATGCGCATATATCAGAATGGAAAGAGGGAGAGCCATTTACCATAGTTCCTGAGGTTCAGGGAAACAGCCTGAATGCATCGCTGACAGAGGCGGCAATTCAGACTGCAGTAGTATCGGGTGCATCCAGTGTCGATCTGGAAGCCTGCGGATGCTATGTTCCGGTTCAGGTTACGAAAGATGATGAAGCTCTGAATCTGCTCTGCGAGCGGATGAATCAGTGTCGGGATATGGTTATTACCTACCGGTTCGGGGAGCAGACAGAGGAGCTTAAGGGAGAAGTATTTACTCAGTGGTTTACAGGAGGACAAGATGGTCGGGTTCAGATTGACCGGGCAAAGGCGGCGGCCTACATAGGAACTCTGGCCAGCAAGTACGACACAGCCGGTACAGCCAGGACGTTCCATACAACTGCGGGCCAGGATGTTGTTCTGACAGGACCGTATGGCTGGAAACTGGATCAGACAGTGGAGACGGATACATTGCTCCTGCTTATTCAGACCGGACAGAGTCAGGTAAGAGAACCGGTTTATGCGGCATCGGCTGCCAGCCGGACAGCTCCTGACTGGGGGAACACCTATGTGGAAGTAGATATGGGCAACCAGCATGTCTATCTCTATGAAAACGGTGCGGTTGTCTGGGATGCTCCCTGTGTAACGGGAAATGTGTCAAAAAATTATACGACACCTGAAGGAATTTACAGTCTTGCCTACAAGGAGACGGATCGTGTTCTCAGGGGGGCAAAGAAGGCAGACGGCACCTACGAGTATGAAAGTCCGGTATCTTACTGGATGCCGTTTAACGGGGGAATTGGCCTGCATGACGCCAACTGGAGAGATAAATTCGGAGGAACTATCTATCAGTATGCAGGCAGCCACGGCTGTATTAACCTTCCGCCGGCAACTGTAAAGGCTTTATATGATCGGATTGACAAAGGTACTCCGGTCATCTGCCACAATTAGAGAGATACGGATCGGAAATCTTGCAGATCTGCAGATAAAAAGTGGAAAGCGCTGTTTCATGCTTATGATTCAGCGCTTTTTTGTATTAAGATGGTTCCGGTGCGGTTGACCCTGTATATGATAGCAGGTATAATAAAAAACAGACTGTGGAAAACGTCGATAGGGGGGAAATGGCTGTGAAAAGAATATCGATATTGGTTCCCTGTTACAATGAAGAAGAAAATGTCCCGCTTTTCTGGAAGGAAATACAGCGGGTTTTCAGGGAGTCTTTAAACTGCTCCTATGAACTGGAGCTTTTATATGTGGATGACGGTTCACGCGATGGTACGCTGCGGGAAATAAAAAAGCTGGCAAAAGAGGACAGCAGGGTAAAATATCTGTCCTTTTCGCGTAATTTTGGAAAAGAGGCTGCCCTTTACGCGGGGCTGGAGCACGTATCCGGAGATTATATTGCTGTTATGGATGTGGATCTGCAGGATCCGCCGTCGCTGCTTCCGGATATGGTAAAAACTCTGGAATCAGGAGAATATGATGTTGTGGCGACCAGACGCACAGATCGGAAGGGAGAGCCTCCGGTCCGCTCTTTTTTTGCACGGTGCTTTTACAGACTCATAAGAAAAATTTCTGATGTTGATATTGTGGATGGTGCCAGGGATTATCGCCTTATGACCCGCCAGTATGTGAACAGCCTTCTGGAGCTTAAGGAATACAACCGGTTTTCAAAAGGGCTTTTTGGCTGGGTCGGATACAGAGTGAAATGGATTTCCTATGAAAACACGCCGCGTTTGCAGGGAGAGACCAAGTGGTCATTCTGGAAACTGTTTCTTTACAGTATTGACGGAATTGTGGCATTTTCTGTGGTTCCGGCAGTTATTGCCGCCGGATTCGGAGTCTTTTTCTGTCTGATCGCGTTTCTTTCTCTGATCTTTGTATTTGTGAGGGCCATACTTTTCGGCGATCCGGTGTCAGGCTGGCCATCTCTTGTCTGCATCATACTTTTTGTGTCCGGTCTTCAGTTCTTATTTATGGGAATTCTGGGCGAGTATATGGCCAAGACATATATGGAGGTAAAGCGCCGTCCCGTATACCTGTGCCGTGAAAATAATCTTGAACGGAATGAAACGGGAAACTGCAGCGGACCGGCGTCCGGACAAGGATGCAGAGAAACATTCTCAGATATGGGTAAGCATGAAGCAGAATTTTCCGGGGAGGACAGGGCGGAATGAAAATGTCAGAGGGGCCGGGAAGGAGATTTTTGAAAGCCGGAACGGTATTTTTTTCTGTAATACTTCTTTCCGTTTTTTTCTGTGCTGTGTCTGCGATGCCTGTCGCTGCGGACTGGATCGAAACGCCGGAATGGCGCTACCTGAATGATGACGGAACATTTAAACGTGATGAGTGGGTGCAGGAGGAGGAACGGCGGTATTATCTGAACAGCGACGGGTGTGTCCAGACTGGTTTTTATACGGATGAGAACGGGAAAACATACTTTTTCGGAGATGAGGGCCTTATGATGACGGGACTCATCATGGTGGACGGAAAAACGTATTATCTCGATGAGAACGGAGAACTGTGTCTGGGAGAACTGATTGTGAATGGGGAGAAATGCCTGTTTACGGAGGACGGACTGCAGGGGACGGAGCTGCCGGTTCCGGCGCGCAGTAGCTTTTACCATGACAGTACGGGAAAACTGTGCCTGGAGCCGGACAGGCATTTTGAGACGGCGGGAGTGTCCTCATGGGGACTGGCTTCCTGGGCGGTTCTGGTTCTGGGAGTTCTTTTCTTTATATTTGGAAGGAGAAGGGAGGACAGATGGGAACTGGCGCTGCTTTTTGCGGCAGTGGTGTTTTCAAGTGTTCCTCTGTTTCTGCCGTATCTTTTCCGCGGCCATGATCTGGAATTCCATATATGCAGGATAATGGGAATCAGGATGTCGCTGGAAAATGGGATTATTCCGGCTCGTCTGGATGGCTTTTCCTTTAATGGTTATGGGTACGGGGAACTGATTTTTTATCCCGGTCTGTTTTTGTACATTCCGGCCGTTCTGATGTATCTGGGTGTTCCGGCGGTGGATTCAGTAAATTTCTGGATTTTTTTATGCAATGCGGCTGCTGCGGGGATAATGTACTACAGTGTATCGGCACTTTTCCGTTCCAGGACAGCAGGATGTGTCAGCGCGATTCTCTATACTCTGGCAATATATCGTCTGGGGAATCTGTATACACGGAATGCTTACGGGGAGATGCTTGCGCTTATATTTCTGCCTCTTCTCATACTGGGATTTTATGAGGTTTTTTTCCGGGATGAGAAAAAATGGATGCTGCTTACACTGGCAATGACCGGAATTATGGAAAGTCATATAATAAGTGCGGTTCTGGCATTGGCGGCCTGTGCGGCGGCGGGACTGTGTTTTATCCGCCGTCTGTCAGAGCGAAAGAGGCTGGCGGCCCTGCTTTCTGCGGCTGTGTGTACTTTACTGCTGAATCTGTGGTTCATTGTCCCGTTTCTGGATTATATGAGAAGAGGAATGAATCTTGAGGCGCTGAGTTTTCCTGCGGAGCGCCTGTCAATTTCCCTCACAAAGCTTCTGGAAATTTATCCTATTGCCATGGGAGCAATGCCGGTTTTTGATGCTTCTGTCAGGGAAACGATGGGGCTTACGCTGGGGCTTCCGATCCTGGCGGTTACCGCGTTGTTTTTCTGGCAGCAGATGTCAGGAAAAGTATGGAAAGATCCGGAAAATGACAGGGCGGGAGAAAAAACGGCAAAAATATTTTTTGTAGCGGGGCTCTTTCTGTCTCTGTGTGCCACAGAGCTTTTCCCATGGAAGCTTCTGGTAAAGATGGGATGGTTCAGGCTTGCCTCGTCTTATCTGCAGTTTCCGTGGCGGCTCCTGGGGCCGGCGGTATGTGTTCTCTCAATAGCCGGAGCTTTTGCAGTGTGCCGTCAGTGGAGCGAAAAAGAGCGCCGCTGTGCGGCGGCGGGAATTCTTGTTCTCTGTCTTCTTGTTTCTCAGCACTATCTGGATGATTTCGGTCAGAGCAAGGATTTTCTGTGGAGCGATAAAGAGATAAACAGCATGCTGACTCAGAGAGAATATCTCTATAAAGATACGGATGTGGATCTGGCGAAGGGAAGCGAACTCCCCGCAGGGCCGGGAATAGAAATTATCGATTCAAAGAAGAATGGTCTGGATGTTGCTTTTTCCTATCGGACAAATGAATCCGGGCAGGAGAGATATGTGGATCTTCCCCTGTTTTATTATCCGGGTTACAGAGCCGAAGACAGCGGCGGAAATGTTCTTCCGGTTGACAAATCCGAAAATGGGCTTGTCCGGGTCCATTTTGTTTCTCAGAATGAGGGGACTGTCAGAGTGTTCTTTAAGGAGAGAATGCTGTGGCGTGTATGTGAGGCTGTTTCAGTCATAACAGCCGCCGCTCTGCTGCTTCAGGAAGTGCGCAGAAAAAACAGCAGCCGGCGGCCGGGATGCGCAGACAGGTGTGTTTCAAAAGAACAGGACTGAGGGCAGAGATTTATTCTGCCCTGGCCTGTTCCAAAGCGTCTTTCACAGCGTTCACGATTGCCTGAGAGGTGTACTGGCTGCCTTCCGGATACGTGAGATTTTCAAGGGACTGTGTGCTGCAGATCTGCTGGGACAGATCCTCCACAGCAGGAGAAATAAGCGGGTACATGGTTTCCACCGCTTCGCTGAGAGGCGTGCAGGAGACTGAGGTAATACGGTCAGAATCCACGCAGACCTCTACGTTCACGTTCTGTCCTCCCAGCGGCAGAGCAGCGCTGTATACGCCGGGTATGTAAGAGACACTGTCTGAGGAAGTCTGGGCTGTCTCCTGTCCGGGTCGGAACATGATGAGAAACAGAGTGACTAGAAGGACGCCCAGGCCAATGAAAATGGCTGTGTAGATGATTTCCTTCATGCGCAGAACGACAATTTTGGTTTTGGAGCTCATAGAAAAAAGCCCTCCGGTTTTGTTTATTACATTCTATGCCGGGGGGCTTTATTTATGCAGTTTTAGCAGAAAGGAGACTTCTGCGATTAAATTTGGATGTGGTATGCATTTTCCTAAATGAATCAGACATTAAAGCGGAAGAGAACAACATCCCCGTCCTTTACCACATAGTCTTTACCTTCCATGCGGACAAGACCTTTTTCCTTGGCGGCAGTGTAGGACTTGCAGTCCAGAAGATCCTGATAATTTACGACCTCCGCCTTAATAAAGCCGCGCTCAAAGTCGGAATGGATTTTTCCGGCGGCCTGGGGAGCCTTTGTACCCTGACGAATCGTCCATGCACGGGTTTCTTTCTCGCCGGCTGTCAGATAGCTGATGAGACCCAGAAGACGGTAGCTCGCAGCAATAAGTTTTTCAAGGCCGGATTCTGTAAGGCCGAGATCTTCCAGAAACATTTTTTTCTCGTCTTCATCAAGCTCTGCAATTTCCTGCTCAATCTGGGCACATATAACAAAAACTTCGCTGCCATTTTCTGCGGCGAAATCCCGGACAGCTTTTACATAACTGTTTTCAGCTCCGTCATCTGCCAGATCGTCTTCTGCCACATTGGCGGCAAAAATGACCGGTTTCCAGGTAAGAAGATTGAGAGACTGAATGAAGGCAAGTTCGTCCTCGTCGTCTGTCTCAAAACTTTTTGCAAGCTTTCCGTTCTCCAGATGAGCATACATTGCCTTAAGAACTTCCAGCTCTTTGGCCAGTGCCTTGTTTCCCATGGCGCTTTTTGTTGTTTTGGAGATGCGCCGTTCAAGAACTTCCATATCGGAGAAGATAAGCTCTAAGTTGATTGTTTCGATATCCCGAAGAGGATTGACGTTACCATCCACATGAACCACGTTTGCGTCATCAAAGCACCGGACAACATGTACAATGGCGTCCACTTCACGGATGTTGGAGAGGAACTGATTTCCCAGTCCCTCGCCTTTTGAAGCTCCTTTGACAAGCCCGGCAATATCTACAAATTCGATAACAGCCGGTGTGATTTTTTCTGAATTGTAGAGGGCAGCCAGCTGTCCGAGACGGGGATCGGGAACAGGAACAACTCCCACATTGGGATCGATGGTGCAGAATGGGTAATTTGCTGATTCGGCTCCGGCTTTTGTCAGAGAATTAAAAAGCGTACTTTTGCCTACGTTTGGCAGGCCGACAATACCTAATTTCATTTTTATCTTTACCTGTCCAGAAACCCCTGATGTACAGGACTTTCTGCCTTTCTCTAAATTTTGTCTGCGCCCTTTTTTCATATCAGGCTGGTGCGGCTTGTTCAAATTGGCGGACGGCTTTTATCATAGATTCGTCTGTCACATGAACATATCTGTCCGTTTTTGTCTTTTAAGTTTTTTCCATCAGTATGGACTCCCTTCAACAAAAAAGAGTCCAACGCAACTATAAAGTATAGCACAAAGACTCTGTTTTTTCAATCCCTCTCAGCATACAGCTGTATTTCGTCAGAATATCTGTTAATAAAGAAACGGCGGCTTGATAAACTCAAAACCGCCGTTCTTCTTGCGCCGTAAGCCAATCAACAACGGTTTTGTTGTGATGGCTCTGCGTCTGTGCAGCTGGCTCTTTTCAATATTTACTTAAATTGATCGATACGGCCTGATTGGATAGCCGCAAGATTACGAGCGATTTTTTCTTCCGGCCAATCCCACCACCGCTCTGTTAGTAACGCTGAAATAGTGTCATCAGAAAAGCGTTTCCGGATAGGTTTGGCCGGAACACCGCCCACAATGGTATAAGGCGGGACATCTTTTGTTACAACAGCCCTGGTGCCAATAATGGCACCGTCCCCTACAGCAACTCCGGCAAAGATCACGGCCTCATATCCAATCCAAACATCACTTCCGATAACAATATCGCCTTTATTGTCCCATGCCCCGGTTATATGGTTAATATCAAGTCCCCATTCCTCAAAGAAAACAGGGAATGGATAAGTCGCAAGTGAAGTCATGCTATGGTTGGCGCTGTTGAACAAAAAACGGGCACCGCAGGCAATGGAGCAAAATTTTCCAATAATCAGCCGGTCATGGTTGATAGGATAGTGGTAAAGAACATTATTCTTTTGAAAATCAACAGGATCATTTACAAAGTCGTTATACATAGTGTAGTCGCCCACAATGACAGCGGGATCAGTAACAACATTTTTCAAATATACAGTTTCCCGATCTTTTGACCGGGGATAAATTTTTTGTTTGTCCATCATAGTTCGTTATTCTCCTTGGAAATCAGGTTAGTCATGCGAATGACATACAGTTTTGATTTTTTGACATTCACTAAAGTTTTATGTTCCCATTTTCTGCTTGCGAAATAAAGCAAACCTGCAATAGCGGGAAGTATTGGCGAAATAGCCTGCCCATAATAAATGCCGGGAAAGCCCATGTCAAGTGTAAAGGCCAGAAACCAGCTTGCGGATAGGCGCACGATAACCGCGTCCAGCAAGGCGTTAATCATAGCGACATTTGCTGCGCCTACACCGATAACAAAGGAATCCAGAGTATACATGACAGCATAAATCAGGCTATTAACGCTGCAGCAAATGCGCAGATAGTAAATGCCATTGTTTATTACTTCCTAACTTGTACTGCCGAAAAGTAAAATCAATGGTTTTGCAAAAAGCTGTACGCCCATTACGACAACGAGTGTTACAGCGACATTTATTACCAAGTTGATTTTTACTGCTTTCCGGGCGCGGTCGATTTGTCCGGCCCCCATACACTGGCCCGCCATTGCCGTTACTGCCTGTCCAACAGCCCAGCAGGGCATACCGGCGAAGGTGTTAATTTGCAATCCTACATTAGAGGCGGCAGATACAGCGGTACCAAACTGGTTGAGCATACCTGCCACAAGCAGATAGGCGGTGTTGACTATAACCATTTGGATTGCTGTGGGCAGACCGACTTTTACAATGGCGGCTAACTTATCCCAGTGGAACATAAATTTTCTGTGCTTTTCCACAGAAAAAAATATCCTGTGCTGCTTCAAATAGAATAGTGAAATTACAAAGGAAATCCCTTGCGAGGTAATTGTTGCGCAAGCTGCTCCTGCTGTTCCCATTCCCAAAGGTCCCACCAAAACAATGTCTAAAACAACATTGATGATGGCAGCAATGCCAACAAAATAGAGGGGAGATTTAGAATCCCCCAGTCCCTTTAACACGGAGCAGACCGCATTATAGCCAAAAACGAATACAGTCCCGCAACATATTATTTTCATATAGTCGCAAGCATCCTGGTATGCGTCTTCAGGGACGCTTAATATCCTGAAAAGTGGTTGATATGCTGTCAAACTGATAATCGTTACAAGCAGAGAAGATATCAGCGAGAGCAGAGCCAGCATTTGAAAAGTCTCCGCCTGTCCTTTTTTATCATTTGCCCCTTTGTATTGAGCAATCAATACGGTTCCGCCCATCGTCATACCAATACAAATTGAATTGATGATATAGCAGAGTTTGGATGCGTTTCCTATAGCTGCAAGTCCCGTATCGCCCACAGCGTGTCCGACCACCAGCATATCTGCTATATTGTAAAAAGACTGCAGTATATTCGCCAAAAGTAACGGGAAAGCGAAAACGGCCAGTTTTTTTGGCACACTTCCAGTCAACAAACTAAGTTTTTCAGTCATGTCTGTTTCCTCCAAAAAGAAAAAGGGTACACTGCGTCGTGCGCCCTTTGCATAGTTACTTACGAATAAATATAACAAAAGGGGCTGTCGCATCAATGATTAGGAAATCATAGATGCGGCAGCATCTTTTTGCCATTTTTAAGCCGAAATATTCTCTTCTCTCATTTTGTTTCTACAAAAAGGCAAACTTTAATAAACCTTTTGGGAAAAAGGTTCCAGACTGTAGACAAAGTCCCAGCGATTGCCGGGCTTTTCTATTCATAGCACCGTTTTTCTGATATACTAAAGATAT
>CALWSF010000018.1 GCA_944384125.1 uncultured Lachnospiraceae bacterium
ATTGAGAAAATACGTCTATGATCATTTTCTCTAGGGACAGTCTTTTTCATCTCAACTGACAATTCGTTTACTTCATCGCGAGGTCAATCCTACTTGACATCCCATGCCGGATATGATAAATTATCACTTAGCACAAATGCCGTGAAAAGGAAGAGTAGGCGAGGGGGACACAGCAGAGAGCTGCCGGATGGTGCGAGGCAGCGGTGGAGCCTGGCTGAACTGGCCTTGGAGCAGCCTGCTGAAGGATTATTATCTGTGTAGGCAGAGCCGGAAGTCCACCGTTAGAGGGACAATGAGAGTGTGTCTGTACGGATGCAGAGCGTCATTTTGGGAAAAACCGGGACGCGGATGAAGGTATGTGGCACAAAATAGAGTGGTACCGCGCGGAGAAATCGGTCTGCGTCTCTATGGTTATGGAGACGCAGGCTTTTTTAGTGCGAAATTCAGGAGGAAAAATATGGCACAGTACAATCATGCCGCCATCGAAAAAAAATGGCGGGAAAACTGGGAAAAGCATCCCATCAACGTCAATGACGGAAAGAAAGAAAAATATTACTGTCTGGACATGTTTCCGTATCCGTCAGGAAGCGGACTTCATGTGGGTCACTGGAGAGGTTACGTAATCTCCGATGTCTGGAGCCGTTATCAGCTTTTAAAAGGAAAATATGTGATTCACCCCATGGGCTGGGATGCATTCGGTCTTCCGGCAGAGAATTATGCCATCAAAATGGGCGTTCATCCGGCAATTTCCACGGCTGAAAATGTAAAAAACATCAAGCGTCAGATCAATGAGATTGCTGCAATCTATGACTGGGACATGGAGGTTAATACCACTGATCCCGCGTTCTATAAATGGACACAGTGGATTTTTGTTCAGATGTTTAAAAAGGGACTGGCTTACGAGAAGGAATTCCCCATCAACTGGTGTCCTTCCTGCAAGACCGGTCTTGCAAATGAGGAGGTTGTGAACGGCTGCTGCGAGCGCTGCGGAACTCCCGTTACCAAGAAGAATCTCCGTCAGTGGATGCTTAAGATTACCGCTTATGCGGAGCGTCTCTTAAACGATCTGGACAAGCTTGACTGGCCGGAGAAGGTTAAGAAGATGCAGACCGACTGGATTGGAAAATCCTACGGCGCGGAGGTGGATTTCCCGATAGAGGGAAGAGAGGAGAAAATTACTGTCTATACAACCCGTCCGGACACACTTCACGGAGCAACCTTTATGGTTCTTGCGCCGGAGCACGCAATGGCAAAGAGCCTGGCTACAGATGAGACGAGAGAAGCTGTGGAGAAATACATTTTTGATTCCTCCATGCGCTCCAACGTGGATCGTCTTCAGGATAAGGAAAAGACGGGCGTATTTACCGGTTCCTACGCTGTGAATCCGTTAAACGGTGCACGTGTACCCATCTGGCTTTCTGATTATGTTCTGGCTGACTACGGAACAGGAGCCATCATGTGCGTTCCGGCCCATGACGACCGTGACTTTGAGTTTGCGAAAAAGTTCAATATTCCGATCGTTCAGGTTATCGCCAAGGACGGAAAAGAAATTGAAAATATGACAGAGGCCTACACGGAGGCAGCCGGAACGATGATCAATTCCGGAGAGTGGAACGGCATGGAGTCTGCTGTTCTTAAAAAGGAAGCGCCGGAGATGATTGAAAAGATGGGAATCGGTCACAAGAGAGTAAATTATAAGCTCCGTGACTGGGTATTCTCCCGCCAGAGGTACTGGGGAGAGCCGATTCCGATTATTCACTGCCCCAAGTGCGGCAATGTTCCGGTTCCGGAAGATCAGCTTCCGCTGGAGCTTCCCAAGGTAGACAGCTATCAGCCCACCGGAACGGGAGAATCTCCGCTGGCTGCTATTGATGAGTGGGTAAATACCACCTGTCCCTGCTGCGGTTCTCCGGCAAAGAGAGAGACCAACACCATGCCTCAGTGGGCCGGTTCATCCTGGTATTTCCTGCGTTATGTGGACAACAAGAATGACAGAGAACTGGTATCGAGAGAGCGCGCCGACAAATATCTGCCGGTTGACATGTATATCGGTGGTGTAGAGCATGCAGTGCTTCATCTTCTGTACTCCAGATTCTATACAAAGTTCCTCTGTGATATCGGAGCTATCGACTTCGATGAGCCGTTCAAGAAACTGTTCAATCAGGGAATGATTACAGGAAAGAATGGTATCAAGATGAGTAAGTCCAAGGGAAATGTCGTTTCTCCGGATGATCTTGTACGCGATTACGGATGCGATTCCCTGCGTCTCTATGAGCTCTTTGTGGGACCGCCGGAACTGGATGCCGAGTGGGATGATCGGGGGATTGAGGGTGTATCCCGTTTCCTCAACCGTTTCTACAATCTGGTAATGTCCAGCAAGGATAAAGATGTACAGGCTGCCCGTGAGATGATCAAACTCCGTCATAAGCTGGTATTCGATATTGAGCAGCGTTTTGAGCAGTTCAGCCTTAATACGGTTATTTCCGGATTTATGGAGTATAATAATAAGCTGATTGAGCTTGCCAAGACGACGGGAGGAATTGATAAGGAAACTCTGAAAACGTTTGTTGTGCTTCTGGCTCCCTTTGCTCCGCACCTGGGCGAAGAGCTGTGGCATGAATTGGGCGGCGAGGACAGCGTATTCCATTCCACATGGCCGGAGTGCGATGAAAAGCTGATGGCGGATGATGAGAAGGAGATTGCCGTTCAGATCAACGGAAGAGTCCGTGCAACTGTGCTTCTTCCTGCTGATGTTTCCAAGGAAGATGCGATTGCGGCAGGAAAAGAGGCTGTCAAGGATAAGCTGACGGGAAATATCGTAAAGGAAATTTACGTACCCGGAAGAATTGTAAATATTGTTGTGAAATAGTTAAATAGAAAATGGGAAATGGCGCAGATAACGGAAGCAGTATCTGCGCCATTTGCTGTTTTAAGAAAACGACAGGAATACTGTGCTGAAGGGAAATAACCGGCATATATTGACATTTGAGAAGTGAACTGGTAAAATCGGTTGCGCATTTTTTGTTAAACTGATGATCCAAAAGCAGATAACAGACAAATGCGCAAAGAAGTATTTTTTATGAGGAACATGTTTAATTATTTTCAGTGAAAGGAATTTTATTTTATGAGAAAATCAATTATATGTTTGGGTTTATCAGCGATGCTGCTCACAGCATGTGCCCGGCAGACTCCGCCTGCTGACGCTGAAGTACAGACGGATACAGCAGCATCTGAGTTCACGGATGAGATGAAGATCCCTTATAAGAATGATCTGGACGCCGAACAGGGCGCAGACAGTGCAGAACGGGAAGGAGATCATCAGGACAGCCCGTACTTTACGAGTTTAGATTATTACAACATGGAAAGTACAGATACATTAACCATTATTCCGCATTTCAGGACACAGCAGCAGACCAGTGAATGGTCCTGTGGTCTGAGTGCCATGGTTATGGTTCTGGATCACTATGGGCTGTTGGGTAATTATACAGAGGAATCTCTTGCACAAATGCGTTCCAATGGGCTGGAACCGGAAGGAACTACATTAAAAGATATTGTAAATATTCTGGAAACCGTTACCGGCAGAGAAACGGAGAGCACTTATGATTATCCGGGCGATCAGATTTATGAGTTTATGACTCTGGATCAGATTCAGACGTATCTGAAAAATGACCAGCCGATTTTGGTAGCCTGGAATGACTGGGGCGGACACTGGCAGGTAATCATCGGATATGACACAATGGGTACAGAAACATATTCGGATGATGTAATTATTGTTGCAGATTCTTATGATACGACGGATCATAATCAGGATGGTTATGGAGTTTATCCTGCAGAAAGATTTTACTATAACTGGACAATGTATGATTTCTTTGAAAGCTATGGCGTAGATGAAAGAGACATGTTGTTTTGTGTTTTAAAGTAATTCAGATACGGCGCTTTTAAAGTGAGATTTGATGAAAGAATTATTTCAGAATAGCATTAAGGGTTTTCTGCGGCAATGATTTTACAGAAAGCCCTTTTTGTTTTTCCTCAATATGAAATACGAAATGGGTGCTCAGGATTATGTCAGCAGGCGAAAATCTGGCATTATGGTATGCTATGAGGGTAAATTCTGCTGCTCGATTTTCATAGTACTCATCTCATCTCCGGTAATGCCGTTTTTCTTCCCATATTTTTCCCAGTACACAGAAGATGCTTTTATAAAAAGAGTTTTGGGAACCGGCATTGTGACATGCAGGGTTTTGTATTTTCCGGTTATAATAGAGTCAGCCAGCTTCTTCATTTTTCTTTTTAATATTATTTGGAACGGAGTGGATAGAATTGCTTCTCCGCTTCCGATTTTCAAAACAGATCCGAAGGGAAAATGATTGTTCCTGCAGTACAGGCGTATTATATCCACGGCAATATTATTCTGGTATGGTTCGATGAAGCCACAGTTGATAATAATGGAGATAACGGGTTTTTTTGCAGGCGGATTTTTTTCCAGTGTTTTCAGGAAATTCAGCAGAGTAACCGGGATACTGTCAGCATACAGGGGAAAAACTATCAGGACATTTAAATAATTTTCCATGGAATGACAGATCGGCAAATGATTCAAGTCACTGATTGCACAGTAATCGGTGCCTGCGGAACAGCAGTCTGAAAACAATTTGGCATATTGCCTGGAGTTTGAGCGTGGAGCCCGGGGACTCCCGTTAATAATCATTATTTTTCCCATTTTGACATTTCTTGTTTTACAATTTCCTCTACTTTATTTTCTGCAGCAAATATAATATTAAAATCTATAAAATTCATGTTTTTTGCATTTCGTGCCACAAGACGGCGAAAAAGTTCCTGTTCTTCAAAGGATATGTTTCCATAACCAATTATAACGGCCTTTTTGGGTGCCACATTTCGCTGAAGATGATGCGTTTCCCCCTGAAAGAGACGGATAAAAGCCTGCTGTATGGGAATGGCCCGCTCCAGCATAGTCTTCATGACTGTGTCATAGCACCCATATCGTATTTGGCTTACATACATAATTTGTCTGCTTGCCGCAATAAGGGGATAGACCCTGACGGCATCATCCCGTATGACACAGCATCCGGGCGTTTTTGTCCAGCACCCGAAGCATCCAATACAGCTGGTAATTTTAAGTTCTGATAAATTAATAAAATTTATATCGCTGCAGTGCGGTACACTGTTAATGTCTAAATATCTGTCGCTCAGTATCAGATTCATTCGCTTTTTCCTGTGGAGAGATTCTAACTGGAGTTCTGATATGATAGTATATTTAATTAATAAAAAAATATATCAGGAAAAAAAGATAATAATTTCCAGTTATTCTTTTACAATCCTGTAAAGTTTCCATTTTCCGCTCCGGTAGCGCATCACAACTACAAAGCAGGCGATGAGCCATGCAGGCGGCATGCTGACATAGTAGCAGCGGAATGCAACAGGGGTAACGGCCAGCAGATAGGAGAGTGCCAGACGAATGCCCAGGTTGATGAATCCGGAAGCAGCGGGAATGCGCACATCGCCTGCTCCCTGGAGAAATCCGCAGGTAATGTTCATAATTGTCATAACCCAGATAAAGCACATCAGAATATCGAGATGTTCTCTGCCGCGGCGCAGAGATTCTCCCGTGATATTGAAGATACTGAGAAGCGGCTCATCGAAGATCAGGACAAGGACACTGATCGCGGCGCTGATAAGGACACCCATCAGAAGAGTGGAACGATAACCGCGCATGGCGCGATCCAGTTTCTTTGCGCCGATATTCTGTCCGGCAAAGCTGGAGATGGCCACATTAAATGACTGGGAAGGAATGTGGGCCAGCTGTTCGATTTTCAGCATGGCAGAATATCCCTCGATACTGGGAGCTCCGAATGAATTGATAAGGCGCTGGAGAATAATAAATCCCAGTGAGTTGACAGCCGTCTGTAAAATGATGGGGATGCTGAGCCGGGCCAGAAGTGCTGTCTGCTGCTTCCAGGCGTAGAGATAGGCCGGACTGGGAACCAGTTCCGGAAAAAGTCTGCGCATATAAAGAAAGCTGGCTATAGCTGAACCGGCCTGTGCGGCAACGGTTGCTATGGCGGCTCCGGCGACACCCATATCAAATACCATAATGAAAAGACAGTCCAGGACCACATTAAGAAGAGCCGAAATCAGGAGAAAAATCAGGGCGCCCCGGGAATCTCCGTGAGCTCTTAATATGCCGTATGTAACATTATACAGAAGCTGAAATACGATTCCGCAGCTGTATATCAGGAAATACGTAATGCTGTCATTCTGCATTTCTCCGGGAGCCTGAAGAAATCCGATGATAACGGGTTTTGCCAGCAGAAAACAGGCTGCTGTCAGAATGATGCTGACTGCAATGGCTGCCAGAAAGGAGGCGGCAACGGTCTCTTTTATTTCTTTCTGTTTTTTGGCCCCGAAATACTGGGCAGCTGCTATGTTTACCCCGGCTCCCAGTGATGTGCAGACTGCGACCATAAGCCAGGTCATGGAGCTTGTAAGACCTACGGCGCCCAGCGCGGTGGATCCGATGCAGTTTCCTACGATAACGCTGTCTACCAGGTTGTAGAGAACCTGGAGAAGATTTGCTCCCATAATGGGAAGTGAGAAGGCGAGAACGGTGGACCATTCTCTGCCGGTTGTCATATCCTTTTGCATTGCCCTGAATCTCCTTTGGTAAAAAATTTAATAACGGTCTTTTAAACATGCATAAAGCCTGGTATTTGCCTAAAAAAATCCCTGCGTGCAGGGAAAATAAAATGCCGTTTTTTCAGCAGATTAAGTCTAACATAGAAAATAAGAAAAGTAAAGAAAGGGGGGATTCATTTTTAAGACGGAATCATGTATAATAAAAGTTATGCTGCAGGAAAATGTAATGGCCTGCAGGGGGACAGGAGGGAGAAAAATGCAACTGGAAGAGACGGAAAATACGGATGGAGAAAACGGAACGGCAAGGGCACGGACAGCACTTTTTTTCAGGCTGTTTTTTTATGCGGCCGGCATGATAATTCTGGCTATGGGCCTGACGTTGAATACGAAGACGGATCTTGGTGTGTCAGCTATTGTGTCCATTTCCTTTGCCGCATCAGAAATATGGGACTGGAACTTCGGGGACAGCACGCTTGTGCTGTATGTGGTTCTTGTTATAATTCAGATGTTTTTCCATGTGCTTTTTTTCAGGCGTCAGATTCGAAAGGCCGGCACGTGTGAGAATATAAAAACTGTGTGCGGACGCCGGAGGGAAATTCTCTTTAAGGATGCGATGGAAATTCCCATGAGCATTCTGTTTACACGATTTTTAAATCTGTTTGCTGCAGTGCTTCCGGATATGGCAGCAGGGGAAATGGGGAGTTTTGCGGCTTCTCTGCCGGGAAGGCTTATTGCTCTGGCTGTGGCTGTATCTCTGACAGGAATAGGATCTGCCATGTCATTAAATATGCGTCTTGTTCCCAGCGCCGGGGATGGTGTTGTTCAGGGAGCTGCAGATTTTACGGAAAAAAATGTGGGTTTTATGAAGAACTGTGTGGATGCGATATGTGTTCTGACAGCAGTGCTTCTGGGGCTTACAGGAGATGGCCGGATAGTGGGTGTGGGAATCGGAACGGTATGTTCCATGGTGTTTGTGGGGCGTGTGATTGCCGTTTTCAATCACTTTTTCTTTGGGAAAATGACGGCACTGGCCGGTGTGAAGCCGGTTGCGGCTGAAGCCGGGAGCAGGGCAGTCCGGGGGTGCCGGGAGGCGGTGCCTGTACATAACGGATAAGTTATTCTCCGCCACAGTGCGGGGTATGTGAAAGAGAGGACAGAGATTATGGTTGCAACCATACTGGTTGATAATAATGCAGGGGAAGGACTCCTGCCTGAATGGGGGCTTTCCATCCATATTGAACATAATGGGCATCAGATTCTCCTTGATACAGGATCATCAGGGAAATTTGCGCAGAATGCCGGGAGTCTTGATATCGATCTGTCAGCGGTGGAATGCGGCGTGCTGTCCCATGCTCATTACGATCATTCAGACGGGCTGGAGGCTTTTTTTGCGGTAAATACAGATGCCCCCTTTTATGTAAGGGAGAGTGCCGGGGAAAACTGTTACAGAAAAAATAAGATTTTGTATCATTATATCGGAATTCACAGAGGATATCTGAGCAGATTCCGGGAACGTATCCGGTATGTGGAGGGAAAACGGGAGATCCTTCCGGGGGTAACGCTTCTTCCGCACATGACTCCGGGTCTGGAGGAGATTGGACGGCGTGCCAGAATGTATGTCCGGAAGGGAATCATATTCAGGCCGGATTCTTTTTCTCATGAACAGAGCCTTGTAGTGGATACGGCAGACGGCCTTGTTGTATTTAACAGCTGT
This sequence comes from uncultured Lachnospiraceae bacterium, assembly GCA_944384125.1. GTDB lineage: Bacteria > Bacillota > Clostridia > Lachnospirales > Lachnospiraceae > Otoolea. Next base: position 8,366 of record CALWSF010000018.1, read on the forward strand.
TCCCACGGAGGGGCCGATAATATTATCCGGGAGACGGAAGAAAGCTGGCCGGATAAAAAGATAAAAGCACTTGTGGGAGGTCTGCATCTGTTCCGCTCATCAGATGAAACGGTGCGTGCTCTGGCAGAGCGGGTAAAGGAGACAGGAATTGAAAAAATTTATACGGGACACTGTACGGGTGAACGCGCTTTTTCAATTCTTAAGGAAGAACTGGGGGATCGGGTGGAACCCATTTTGACGGGACTTCAGATTCGCCTGGGTTGATATGACATTGCAGGAAAAAAACGGGTTTTCACTGATGTCACAGGGAAAGGACAAAATATATGGGTCATATTACATCAAAGGATGCTTATCACAATCTGGAACAGCGGCTTAACTGGTTTACCCAGGGGGTGCCGCCTTCAGAGACACTTTATAAAATTCTTCAGGTACTGTTTACGGAAAAAGAGGCAAAAATCATGGCCATGCTTCCGGTCCGTCCTTTTACACTTAAACGGGCGGCCCGAATCTGGAACACATCGGAGGCCAAGGCAGAGCGGGTTCTTGACCACCTCTGTGAGAAGGCGCTCCTGGTGGATTCTTTCCACAACGGCGTCCGCAAATTTGTGATTCCGCCGCCAATGGCCGGATTTTTTGAGTTTGCCCTTATGCGGACGAGAGGGGACATTGATCAGAAATATTTAAGTGAGCTTTACTATCAGTATATGAATGTGGAGGAGGATTTTGTAAAGGATCTGTTTTATGCTACTGAGACAAAGCTGGGACGTGTTTTTGTGCAGGAACCGGTTCTGGGAAATGAAAGCATGAATCATATTCTGGACTACGAGAGGGCAAGCCATATCGTAAAAGAGGCGGATTATATCGGCCTGGGTCTCTGCTACTGCCGCCACAAGATGGCTCATGCCGGTCATCCATGCGAGATTAACGCGCCCCTTGATGTCTGTCTTACATTCGGTAATGTCGCCCGCTCTCTTGCAGAGCATGGAGGCCATGCCAGACTGATATCAAAGGAGGAGGCTATGGATGCCCTGGAGCGTTCCTATGAATCCAATCTTGTCCAGATTGGGGAGAACGTCAGGGAAAGCCCTGCTTTTATCTGCAACTGCTGCGGATGCTGCTGTGAGGCTCTTCAGGCCGCAAGGCGTTTTGCTCCGATGCAGCCGGTGGCTACGACGAATTATATTCCGCATATAAGTGAGGAGAAGTGTGTGGGATGCGGGAAATGTGAAAAGGTATGCCCTGTTCTGGCTATGAAGCTGGAGAAGAAGGGGGAGGAGGGCTGTAAGCGTGCTGTTCTTGATCCGGAGATCTGTCTGGGCTGCGGGGTATGTGCCCGCAACTGCGCCGTTGGAGCTATTCAGATGGAACGCCGCCCTGTTCAGATTATTACGCCGGTCAACAGCACTCATCGTTTTGTCCTCCAGGCAATCGAAAAGGGAACTCTTCAGAATCTGGTGTTTGATAACGAGGCATTCGCGGATCACAGAGCTCTGGCAGCCGTGTTCGGAACGATATTAAAGCTTCCGCCGGTTAAGCAGGCGTTAGCCAGCAGACAGTTTAAGTCCATTTATCTGGATCGGCTTATTGCTGCCAATATTGAAAAGAAGAAAAAGGAAAACATTAAACGATAGGTAAGATAAATACAGATGTAAAAAGGAGACGGATATATGAAAATGCGGTACAGAGTAATGGTGGCTGCGGCGGTTCTTTCCGCTTTGTTTCAGGGAACGGCGATAGCTGCAGGGACAGCATACGGGCCGGCCAGTGAGATAGAACAGGCGCAGAGGGAAAAGGAAGCAGCAGGCGAAACGGCCTTGCAGACAAAGACATATACAGGGGATGTCAATGATCTGCAGGCAGCCAGGGAGGCAACTCAGCTTATTGTGGTTGTGGGCAACCCGGCCGATCCGGCTCAGGGAACCTTAAGCTGGTATAAGAGAGATGAGAATGGCCGCCTTGTTCAGGTTTTATCAGTTCCTGCTGTAAGCGGTATGTACGGGATTACGGAGAATAAGGCAGAGGGAGATAAGAAAACCCCGGCGGGTGTGTATTCCTTCACGATGGCCTTCGGACTCAAAGAAAATCCGGGAACGATTCTTCCGTATCATCAGATTGTGGAAGGTGATTATTATGTGGATGACAGTGCGAGCCGGTATTACAATCAGCTGGTAAATGTGAGTCAGGTGCAGAAGGACTGGAATTCTGCTGAGGATCTGATTCATCAGGTGCCGCATTATAATTATGGCCTGGTACTTAACTATAATCCGGAGTGCACACCCGGAAAGGGATCAGCGATTTTCCTTCACTGCCCCAAGGCATCCAATAATACGGGAACTTCCGGCTGCATCAGCATTCCGGAAGAGTATATGCGCCAGATTGCATGTCAGGCGGATGAAGGTACCCGCATTGTGGTTGTGCAGCAGGAGAGTGATCTGGCTGCGTATTAATATTATATAATACAGAAGCTCCTTGCCCGGAACCGTGTGTGCGGCAGACGGACAGGAGCTTCTGTATTACAGGGCGGCCAGAAAGCCGTCGTTCAGATTTCTGTAAAAGAGGAGTCCGGCATCTTTCGGAGAAAGGTGCCGGATTTTTGCGATTGTAAGGAGTGTCTCATACAGGGAATCCGCAGGTGTTTCAGGGATACGGACTGAATCCGGCATATCAGGAGCTTCCTCATATGCCCATTTTACTGCGCTCATTCCGTCTGTCTCAATAAGGATGCGGTTCAGAGGCGCTTTTTTGGCAACGGCCCGGACAGCCGGATTCCACCAGACATCCGGACCGATGGAGAAATAGCAGTCCAGATCCAGATACTTTTCCAGGTAATCGCTGCAGGAATACCAGTGAACCAGATAGCGGCCGGGATATTCACGGATAATAGAGGCGATTTCTTTTTCCTGTCCTTTTGTGTGCAGGATAACCGGCTTTTTCTGCTGTGCCGCCAGTTCCAGCTGGCTGCAGAAAATCTTTCGCTGTATGGGAAGAGGTGTGTTACACCAGACACTGTCCATTCCGATTTCGCCTATCACGGGGAAGACGGAAAGCCATTTAACCATCTCATCCAGTGATAAATCGCCGGCATGCCACGGATGGATGCCGGCGGTCGGTATAATGCAGGAATGGGGACGGGAGAGAAGCATCTCCGCCTCTGAAGGCTCAGAAGCGCATACAAGGCTCAGGATTTTACTGTCGCACCGCATGGAAAGCTCCTGTTCCGAACCGATATGGGTATGAGCATCCGAAAGTTTTATGCCATTCATTGAGTATTCTCCTTTCTGCCGGCACTGCCGGATATTTTTGAGAAAATATGGCGGCGCAGATCATTCTGCCGGTAAAGCCAGTCACGGCTCCGTTTTTTTTCGTTTATGGAGATTTCATCCACAATGCCCGATGGCCACGGATTCAGAATCAGAATGCGATCAGAAAGATAGATTGCTTCGTCCATATCGTGGGTAACCAGCAGAACTGTACGGTTCAGTTTTTCGCGCATGGCAAGAAGCCAGTCCTGCATCTCGCTTCGTGTAATGACATCGAGAGCACCGAATGGCTCGTCCAGAAGCAGAATATCTGCCTGGCACAGAGCAGTTCTTAAGAAGGCGGCCCGCTGCCGCATCCCTCCGGAGAGAGCTGACGGATAGCTGTTTTCGTATCCGCCCAGCCCGAAAAGAGGAAAATTGGCGAGAGCTTCTTTTCTGGTTTTTTCGGAGGTACCGTGTATTTCGCCGTAAAGACAGACATTGTCAAGAATGGTTTTCCAGGGAAACAGGAGATCATTCTGAGGCATGTAGGCAAAGTGGCCGGATATTTCCGAAATACGGCAGCTGTCCACCAGAATTTCTCCGCTGTCCGGTTTAAGGATGCCGGTCAGGAGTTTCAGTATGGTGGATTTTCCGCAGCCGGAGGGTCCCAGAAGACTTACAAACTCCCCCTGTCCGGCATAAAGGCTGAGATTTTCAAGAACAGGGCGTCCTTCATAGGCAAAAGAAAGTCCGCGAACCTCCAGCTTCCGGGCCGTTCCGTCTGTCAGATTCATTTTTATACCCCCTTATTCCGGAAGAAACTCATTGGTGTAGCAGGATGCGGCGGGGATTGCTTCATCAATTACACCGTATTCTACCATAAAATCAGTGTAATTATCCCATACCTCGTCCTTCATGGCTCCCCAGCGATCGGTATCTTCCATATATTTGTCAGACAGATATTCCTGAGATTTTTCCAGCATTTCCAGAGAGTAGTCCGGTGCATACTTCTGAAGAATGGCGGCACTCTCGTCGGGATTTTCAATGGCGTATCTGTATCCCTTTTCTGTTGCGGCGAGGAAAGCCTTTGTCATATCAGGACGGTTTTCAAGTGTTTCATCGCTGGCGATAATAACAGGCGTATAGTAGTCAAGACGCTCATCCAGATCGCGGACCGGCATATAATTGATGGGGAAATCGTTCATCTCACATTTTACGTTGTCCCATCCTTCAAAGAACCACATAATGTCCACGCGATCTTTAAGAGCCTCAAATCCGGAACCGTCGGAGATAACAACATTGAGCTTGGAGTAGTCGGCACCGGCCTGAGCCATGACAGCCTTTAAAACGGCTTCTTCTCCGGGGCCGCCCCATCCGGCGTACGTTTTTCCCTCAAAATCTTTGGGGGAGCTGATATTTTTGTCCGCATACGTTACAAATCCGGATGTGTTGTGCTGAATGATGGCTGCAATTGCCTTAATGGGAAGCGGATCTTCGGAAGTGAGGGCAATTGTAACATCCTCCTGGTAGCTGATACCGAAATCGCCTTTTCCCACAGCAACCAGCGTTGCGGTTGCTCCTTCGGTCGGTTCTACGATATTTACATTGAGACCCGCGTCAGTGTAATAGCCTTTGTCCAGTGCGACGTACATTCCGGTGTGATTGGTGTTTGCCACATAGTCAAGAATAACAGTGACATCTTCCATGGAACCGTCTCCGGAAACGCTGCTTTCCTCTGATGCGGTTTCTTCAGAAGCAGCAGTTTCCTCCTGACTGGACGCTGTCTGCGTGCTGTCAGAAGCCTCAGGAGCAGATTTCCCCGAGGAACAGCCGGTAAGAAGGGACAGCCCCATGAGAGAGGCGGCAAAAAGTGAAGCAACAGATTTCTTTTTCATAATACATTTCTCCTTTTTATTTTTGTTTCAGATAAGGCAGGGCGGCCCACTGATAAAGACGAATCAGGCCGTTCATGCACAGACTGAGAAATATGATAATCAGGACACAGGCAAAAACCTTGTCCAGCATATATCCGTTTTTTACGCGGAGCAGATAGTAGCCCAGACCCTTCTGGGCGCCGATCCATTCTCCTACGACTGCGCCGCTTATACTGTAGGTCGCAGCAACCTTGAGTCCTGACAGAAGCGGAGGAACGGCTGCCGGAATTTTGACAAGCCGGTAGGTTTTCCACATCCCTGCGCCGTAGGAGCGAACCAGGTGGACATACTCTTTATCTACCTGCTCCAGTCCGTCGGAAAAGCTTACTGCGATGGGGAAAAAGCACATGAGAACAACAGTCAGGATTTTAGGGGTTATGCCAAAGCCCAGATAGATAATAAAAATCGGGGCAAGAACAATCATAGGTACAGTCTGGGTAACTACAAGAATCGGGTAAATTCCGCGGCGCAGCAGCGGAAAACAGTCCATCAGGATACCGAGAATCAGAGCCAGAATCAGGGAGAGAATAATTCCGGCAGCAGCCTCCAGAACGGTAACGCCGGCATGGCCCAACAGTGTGGGAAGCTCTGACAGAAGAGTTTTAAATACCTGAACGGGTGAAGGGAGAACGTAAAGAGGAATCTTAAAAATCCGGCAGCAGCCCTCCCAGATAAGCAGAAGTATTAAAATAAAAAATACCGGAATCAGATCGTGATGGTGCTGTTTCATGTTTTTCCTCCCGAGTACAGTAAAGTATTTTTCTGCAAAATAAAAGCTGCCGGATAATACGGCAGCCGGAGACGCACCTTCTTTTGAGGCGCACAGTATTTTCCTACGTTGGCATTATCCAAATCAGGTAATGGGTCGAAATTGTCAATTTCCTCTCAGCCTGTCTCACAAGCTCCCCGTTTTATTATAATATTCAAGCCGGTGTTCCGGCCATGTCTGTAATCTTTTTCAGTACATATATCTGATAAACGCTGTTTATTGTATCACGGGAAGAAATAAAAATCAAATATAATTTGCTTGAATATTGAAATTTTTTTACGTATAATAAGGATAATAAAATATGGCAGGAAAAAGGAGGATTATTGTATGCAGTTTTATGTATGTAAACATTGCGGCAATATTGTGACACATCTTAAGAAAAGCGGCGTTCCGGTTATGTGCTGCGGCGAAGCGATGAGTGAGCTGGTTCCGGGAACCACAGACGGTGCGCTGGAGAAACACGTTCCGGTAATTGAGATTGCCGGAAAGACGGTAACTGTAAAGGTTGGCTCGGTTGAGCATCCCATGATGCCGGAGCATTACATTCAGTGGATTGCCCTTGAGACAAAAGAAGGCGTTCAGATTAAATACCTGGAACCCGGACAGAAGCCGGAAGCTGTATTTGCTCTGGCTGAGTCTGATGAGGCGGTTGCGGCTTATGAATACTGCAATCTTCACGGACTGTGGAAGAAAGAGGTGTAAGTACTGGTCTGTCATGAACTGACATAGGAAATTGTGAAATGAAAAACGGCAGTGTATGCGGAATTATTCGCACACTGCCGTTTTTGTATGATATGTCTGGCGGGTAAGATAAATCAGCCCGGTAAGAACTCCGTGAGTTGGCAGAATTTCTGCGTAAGCTGCCTGTTGAGAGAACGGACAGTTTCTGCGTCGGGTTTTATCAGTTCTCTGTCATAAGTCATTATACCGTTGATTTCTTCTTCTACATCACTGGTCTGTGTGTAAATGGCACTGCTGAGCCCGTTTTTCAGGTTGGGAAGTATTTCTTCTGTCCACAGGCGTTTATAATTTTCAGTCAGCTCTTTTTGTGAATGGTAATGTTTATAACCAAATTGTTTTTCGCATGCCATGTGCTCTCTTATCGGGTAGGCATATCCGCCGTATTCTGTTAAGGCTACCACCCGGTCTGGCTGGGGGCGGATCTTCAGGCGGTGGACGTAATTGTGAATACTGTACATATCGCCGCCGCCCTGATCAAACCATCCACAGGCTTCATTTACCAGCCGTGTTTTATCCAGGCGGCGGATCAGTACAGTGGCTTTGCGGGCATCAAACTGCCCCCAGCCTTCATTAAAAGGCACCCAGACAGCAATGGAGGGAAAGTTGTACAGATGGGAAACCATACCGGCCAGTTCCCGGTAATATTGCCGCCTCCCTTCAGGATCCTGGCGTTTAAACAGGCGGTAATGACTGTCCCGGACACCGCGTGCAAACCAGTCAAAGGCATTGGCCAGGTAAGTTACAAAAATCATATTATAATCGCCGCCGCCGTTTGGCATATCCTGCCAGACCAGCATTCCAAGTTTATCGCAGTGATAGTAAAAACGGTCTGATTCAATTTTAATATGTTTTCTTATTGTATTGAAGCCCAGGCTTTTCAGGGTCAGAATATCATGCATGAGTGCTTCATCTGACGGGGGAGTCAGGAGACTTTCAGGCCAGTACCCCTGATCCAGAATTCCATTGAAAAAGATGGGGCGATTATTCAAAAAAAAGCGAAGTATTCCGTTTTTATCCCGGCCGGTGGAAATTTTTCGCATTCCGAAATAACTCTGTACAATATCCTTTCCCATCTGTATTCTCACATCATAGAGATGGGGGTTATCCGGTGTCCATGGGATCATTTCGGGAATGAAAAATTCCGCATGACCGTCCATGTCAGCCTGGCCCTGAACTATCCGGGTAAATCCATCCAGAATTTCTATGGAGATTGGCTCTCCTTTTTTCAGTGGAATTACATGAAAACGAACGGAAGATGAATCGAAAACAGGTGTGATTCTGAAAGATTTAATATAATTTTCTTCCACGCTTTCAAGCCAGACGGTTTTCCAGATGCCGCTCTGGGGAGTATAGAACAGAGAGGCATATTTTCCTTTCTTTGCAAGTTTTTGTTTTCCGCGGGCATAGGGTGCCTGTTCTGTGCGATCCTTGACAGCCAGCGTAAGAATGTTTTCTCCGTCCGTAAGCGAATCGGTTATGTCAAAAGTAAAAGGAAGATAACCGCCTTTGTGACCGCCCAGACAGGTGCTGTTCAGAAATACGCGGCATTCCTGATCAACTGCTCCGAAATGGAGAAGAACACGCACTTTTTTAAAACCGTCCGGAACAGTGAAACGTTTTCTGTAGTAAAGTGTTTCGTGCGGCTTTAGAATTTTACCTACGCCGGACAGATATGTTTCCGGAGAAAAGGGAACCAGAATGGTTCCCTGGTATGACTCGGGAGCATTGTCTTGCACAATTCCATATTCCCATACGCCGTTCAGGTTGAGATAGCTGTCCCGGACCATGCCAGGCCGCGGGTATTCCGGGAGGATACTGTTTGGATTGAATTCCTGTCCCCATTTTGTAAATAATTGTTTCATATTGTTTTACCTGCTTTTTTTCTGTGAAATTGTATTCTGCCAAAAATTTCTGACTGTACGGCAACCGAGATCAGTACGAGAGCTCCCATGATGATGGACTGCCAATGTACGGAAATACTCGTGGGAAGATATGTAAATATGGTATTAATTATAAAATATATGAGAATACCGAAAAAGGTACCGGAAAATTTTCCCTCTCCGCCGGTCAACTTCACTCCTCCGATAGCACACATGGCAATAGCATATGTCTCATAAGTATTTCCGGCACTCAGGGTGGCGCTTCCGCTGCTGGAGGCCAGAAGAATGCCGGACAGAGCGGCAATCAGTCCGCAGCAGACAAAGGCAGAAATTTTGATTCGATCTACATTTATTCCCATCATCCGGGCGGCTTCGCAATTGCCTCCGACAGCATAGATCTGCATGCCGAAACGTGTATGGTGTGAGACATACATGCAGAGGAAGGTCATAATGAACAGGAGCGGAATCAGAATGGAAATGCCGCTGGTCATTCCCGGAATTACTTCAGGGAGAATCTTTGCTTTGGCAAAGGTAAGAATATCGCCTTCAATAACCACTGATTTTTTTGCGATAATCTGGATTACGCCCCGGAGTGCAAAGAGCATTGCCAGAGAGGCGATCCAGGAAGAAATCCGCATTTTTGTTACCATAAAACCGATCATCAGACCGGATATAAGTCCCACAACAAGTCCGGAGACAATGCCGAGCCATGGGTTATAAGCACCTGCCAGTCCCATGACAACACCGCTCAGAGCGAAAACGGCTCCGACAGAAAGATCGATTTCTGCGCAGAGTATGACAAATGTCATCCCCAATGCCAGAAAACCACCGTTTTTGGCAGCTTTCAGCAAAATGTTAAATATATTGTTGGCAGTCAGAAAGTTTTTGTCCTGAAAAATGAAGCTTGCGAAAATAACCAGAAGCAGAAATGCCAGGATGGTGCTTCTTGAGTAGAGCGAGTGGTAAGCTTGTTTCAGCAGTTTCATGTTTATGCACCTCCTATTTTGTTTTTTCTCTCTGGATAAATACAGCGATTACAATAATAGCAGCCTTGAATACCTGTGCATACTGATCCGGTATGTTGTTCATAACGCATGTCAGAGTAATTACCTGCATGATCAGAGCGCCCACAATAGTACCCGCAACATGGGCTTTTCCGCCGCTCATGGGTGTACCCCCGATCACAACTGCCGCAATAGCATCAAGCTCTGCCAGCTGTCCTAAAGAGCTTCCGGCTGCGACAGAGACTTTGGCGGCCTGAAAGATGCCTGCGAAAGCGGCGAAAAAAGCGCTGATGCCATATACAATCATCAGAATTCTTACAGAATGGATTCCTGCCAGAGTACTTGATTTGGGGCTGTCTCCAACTGCCTGAATCTGGCGTCCGAGGATCGTTTTTTCGATCATAATCCACACAAAGAGAACAGACAGGAAAATAGGGATGATTTGTACGGGAATGCAGCCTGCAATTTTAAAAGAGCCCCATTGAGAAAGCTGAGCACCTACATCGCCCAGTTTGTTGAAGTAGATATCGCGTCCGCTGCAGACGACCTGCGCGACACCTCTCAGACCCAGCATCAGTCCCAGTGTAACGACCATAGCCTGGAGACGGAGCTTTCCTACCATGAAGCCGGTAATGCATCCGATCAGAACGGAGACTGCCACTGCGGCTGCAACAGCAGGTATAAGACCGGAGCCAGTCATCAGCCGGGCTGTAATAACGCCGGCCATTGCCATGACGGATCCTACAGAAATATCAATTCCGCCAGTAGAAATAACCAGAGTCATACCCATGCTGCACAAAATGGTGGGGCATATCTGGGTAATGACATTATTCAGAGTTCCGGCTCTGAAAAAATTGGGTGTAAGGAGGGCGTTTATAAGGATAAAGAACAGCAGCATGGCGGATGCGCTGTATTTTTGCAGGGACAGCAGAAGATTTTTATTCGATTCAGTCATGTTCGGTTACCTCCTCACGTCCGTTTTTTGCGATGGTTTCCATGATAGTATCCTGACTGATCTCGACACCGGTCAGTTCTCCTGTTACCTTTCCGTCACGTATGACGATGATGCGATCACAGTTTCGTTCCAGTTCTGCGATTTCTGAAGAAATCATCAGAACGGAGATGCCGCTTTTTGAGAGTTCGCGGATGAGATTCTCAATTTCTGCTTTTGCACCTACATCAATTCCCCGGGTTGGTTCATCCAGAATCATCAGTTTCGGGTTCATGCACATCCAACGGGCAAGAAGAACTTTCTGCTGATTGCCTCCGCTTAAATTACAGATGGCCTGTTCGGGCGAGGGTGTCTTGATTTTAAGGCGTTTTATATAAGACTGAACAATGTCATTCTGTTCTTTTGTTTTTATGAAACCGAAGGACTGGAGTTTTGGAAGAAGGGCGATAGTAATATTTTCCCGTACAGACAGATGGGGTATAATTCCCTCTGTTTTTCTGTCTTCTGTACAGAATCCCATTCCTTTGCGAATGGCGTCAGACGGACTGTGAATATGAACTTTTTCTCCCCACCAGAAGATTTCGCCGTCGTCCGGCATTGTACTTCCGAAAAGGATCTGGGCAATTTCTGTCCGCCCCGATCCCAGCAGCCCGGCCAGACCAACCACTTCTCCCTGCCGTATTTCCAGATCGATGCCGTGCAGACGCATCCCCTGATGGATATTTTTCAGTTCTGCAATGGGCTTTGCATTGGAAAATCTGTATTCCTGTTTTGAACGTTCCAGCTTTGCCATATCTCTGCCGACCATGAGCGATACGAGCCGCAGCTGATTCATTTCCCGAATATCATAATCTCCTACATATTCGCCATCCTTAAGGATAGTCAGCCGGTCACATATCTCAAAAATTTCATCCAGCTTGTGACTGATAAAAATAACGCTGATTCCCTGTTTCTTCAGCTGTCGGATAATACGGAATAATATCTGTACTTCTTTGGCGTCCAGGGAGGACGTGGGCTCATCCATGATTACCAGTTTTGCATTGATACTGACGGTGCGGGCAATGGCGACCATCTGCTGAATGGCCGTAGAATAATGTCCGAGCGGACGGGTTACGTCAATGGATACACCCAGATCGTTTAGAATACGCTGTGTCTCGGAAATCATTTTCTGGCGATCAATTCGCCGGCAGCGGGAGAGAGGTTCTCTTCCCAGAAACAGGTTTTCATAAACAGTCTGGAACGGGATCAGATTGAGCTCCTGATAAATGGTTGAAATTCCCTTTTCGTTGGCTTCAATGGGAGTTCTGGCATTGATTTCCTCTCCGTCAAAGCGGATTGTGCCGCTGTTTTTCTGATAAATGCCTGTCAGTACCTTGATGAGAGTTGATTTACCGGCGCCATTTTCTCCCATAAGAGCATGAACCTCTCCTTTCCGGACCTGCAGACGGACTCTTTTGAGTGCGTGAACGCCGGGGAAACTTTTTTCCAGGCCTTCGATTTCAAGTAATATTTCTGACATAAGCTTCCTCCTCTCAAAAAAGGACTGCCGCCCCTGTTTGTCTGCGGCAGTCCCTGTGTATAATCTGTGGAATCAGAATCCAAGTTCAACGTTTACATTTTCTTTTGTGTAAAGGGTGTCTTCGTTTGTGATAGCGGTGGGAACGTCTTCGCCGTTTTTGATCTGTGTAATGGTTTTAACTACGATTTCGCCGAAATAAGGAGAGCAGGTACAGGAAGCCAGCTGTTTTCCGGCTTCAACAGCTTCAAATGCAGCTCTGGAGCCGTCAATGCCCAGAATCAGAATGTCCTCTCCCGGTGTAAGCCCGGCCGCTTCAATGGCACTCATGGCGCCCTGTGCCATATCATCTGTTACGCAGAATACGGCATCAATGTTTTCGCCGCCCTGTGCCTGAAGGATGTTTTCCATTACAGCCTGTGCCTTGTCCATCAGCCATTCGCCGTCCTGTTCGGCGACGATCTCAAATTTGGAGGAATCAAGTGCGTTTACGAATCCGTCCTGGCGATCTGTGGAAGTAGAAGAATCGTAACCACCGTTGATAATAACAACATTTCCGCCATCCGGAAGTGCTTCCATCAGTGCATTTGCACACTGTTCGCCCTCCCATATGAAGTCGGACATAATTCCTGTAGTATAGTGGGTTCCGGCTTCTCCGGCAATGGCACGGTCAACCAGAATAACCGGAATGCCATTTTCCATTGCTTCCTGAAGAGCACCCTGGAGTCCATTGTCTTCCAGCGGGGCTACAACAAGATAATCAACACCAGCTGCAACCAGATCGCGGATATCAGATTCCTGTGTTGCAATATCGCCGCCGGCATCTTTTACAATAAACTCGCCGCCAGCTTCTTCAACAAATTTTTTGATATCATCTGTTTCTGTTGTTCTCCAGGCAGACATACTGTCTGTCTGAGCAAAGCCAACGGTCAGCCCATCCAGTGGTTTTTCGGAACTTTCAGATTCTGCTGCTGCGTCAGATGATTCAGAAGTTTCGGCTGTTGCCTCCTGGGAACTTTCAGGAGCAGAAGATTCTGCTGCGGGTTGGCTGCTGCATGCGGACAGTGATAATGCCATTGCTGCTGTCATTAAGATTGTCAAAGTTTTTTTCATTCTTTTCCTCCTGTATATTGTGTTGTGCCTGGTTTGTTACATAATTTATTTTGATACAATTTGGATAAAGATACAATATATATGAATATAACTTAATTATTTTTATTAAATTAGCACAAAAAACAAGAAAATAATTGTTGTAAACGCTTTTTTGATTTGATTTTTATGTAATAAAGGTGTATATTAAAAACAGGATTACATAAAAAAAATGTAAGAAAAGGGGAAAGAATATGAGTGCACGGGAAAAAAGAATGGTAAGAATTACCGGGGAACGGGATATTTATCTTCATCTGAGCAATCCGGAACATCATGCCAGGATTGCCATGATTGGAAGAGCTCTGTCCTCTCCGGTCCGGTTGAAAATATTGGATATTCTGAAAAATACAGTTCGTTCTCTGAAAGAAATAGCAGATCTTTTGGATATTCCTCTGTCATCAGCTGCCCTTCACATAAAAGTGCTGGAGGAAGCGCATCTTGTTGTTACAGAAAGCCAGCCGGGTTCTCATGGTTCTATGCGTGTATGCACATGCAGCCTGAATTCGTTTCACCTGGAAACATTTAATGCGGATACAGATTCTGTCAATAAAATGGTATCCATAGAAATGCCGGTGGGGAATTATTACACCTGTGATGTGATGCCAACCTGTGGTCTGGCAGATGAGAATGGGATTATAGATGCGTATGACACAGTAAGTTCGTTTTACTCCCCTTCCAGGATGCGGGCACAGATTTTATGGTTCAGTAAGGGGTTTGTGGAATATCGTTTTCCCAATATCTGTAATCCTCTGCTGACTCTGGAAGAGATTTCTTTTCGACTGGAACTGTGTTCGGAAGCACCGGGATATATGGAAAACTGGCCGTCTGATATTTCTGTAGAGATCAATGGGATAGAAGTGGGTGTGTATCATTCGCCGGGAGAGTATGGAGCGCGCCGCGGAAAATTGACTCCTTCCTGCTGGCCTAACGGTAGTGCTCAGTATGGTATGCTGAAAACTTTTTCTGTTAGAGAAAAGGGAGGATATCTGGACGGAATGTTAATTAATCCTGACATCGGACTTGAAGCACTTGAAATTGGGAACCATCATTATATTTCTTTAAAAATTCTTGTCAAAGAAGATGCAAGGCACGCAGGAGGCGTGAATATTTTTGGAGAAAAATACGGGGATTACCCCCAGGGAATTATCATGAATTTAACATATCAGTAAAGTATGTTAAGAGTCCTTCTGACTACGCCCTTGCCTTGAAACAGACAGAGAAATATAATATTGATGTAAAACAGAACATTTTAAGGAGATTTTTCTTTTTTATAAACAGGAGAAAAAATTTAGACAGGGGGTACTCATATGAAAAAGTTAAGAGTATTTGTATTGGTGTCAGCATTCATGTTGTCTTTAGCTGGCTGTGCTTTGCCAGGTACAGACGGAAAAGCAGGAGATCTCCCGCCTGTGATTACCATAGACGGATATAACTATGTCGCACCGTATATGCCTGTTGATGAACTGCCTGATGGGTACGCCTATCTTGGAGAATTGTCTGAGGAAGATGCGAATGATACAGGTTTGGGAGGATGTAAAATGTATGCTGTTCCGGAGAAAGACAGTTTTACGGATTTCTACTTATACCAGGAGTGCGGGACACCGATTGATGAAAACACAGTAGACCTAAAGCAGCGGCAATGGGCATATGTTCAGTGGGTCTCTGCCGGGGACAAGGACGAAATGGAAAATGATGTTATCACAGAAGATTCTGGTCTGTAATAAAAAATATACTCACAAAAAAGCTGCCTCCATGTGGGTGCAGCTTTTTTGAAGTATTAAGGGTTAAAAATCAGATTTATACGACAACCCCTTCCGTTCTGCTTCCGGGCGGAGATTTTTGACGAAAAAATAATATTATGTCCGTTTTCCCTGATTATTCTGGTTCATTTTCTGAGTATGTAACGGACTGTGTCCGGCTCTGTTTCCCAGTCGCTGCGACAGCATACGCAGCGTTTCCACCTGTTTTTTCTGTGCGGGATTCATATTGGCGGTAAGAATGGACACGATAAGATCTGTTTCCTCATTGCTGAAGTTCATGTTTCCGCTTTCGGCTGCAAGGCTCATGAAGAGGGAAAGCAGCTTGTCTTTGGGCGTATTTTGGGCTTTTTTCGCCAGTTCTGTAAGATATGTGAGCTTTTTTTCATCCATCCCTCTGAGACGGGGATCATTTCGCCAGTCTTTCTGTTCCATGGTTCTGCTCCTTTCTAAGAGAACTGCTGGATTGTCTGCATTAACATCTGAGCGGTTTCAAATCTGGACTGCTGTTCCGGCGAGAGCATATTTTTCAGATGCTCAAAGGGAAAATGTCCGGACGTATTCCTCGTATTCTGCTGTTCACTGATATGAGAGGAATCGCGGATTTGATCCGGAGGTGCCGCTTCATCCTGATGGAAACCGGATTCCGGTTCCTGTGTGTTTTCTCGGTAGGACTGGTACAGGCGGGAGCCCTGCATGAAATTAATGATCAGATCAATAAAATCCTGCTCCTCCTCTGTCCCGTAGGGCTTCATAGCGTTCAGCATGTCAATGGGAGAATCCGGTTCTCCTTCTTCCAGTGAACAGATTCCCATTTCTCCGCCGCTGTTCTGGTCAAACAGGCGAATGGTGCGTTCCAGTTCACTGATTTTGACCATAAGGGAAAAAAAACGCTGTTCCGGTATGTGGATATAGGGGAGAGCAGCTTTGACCATCTGAAGATGCGGGGCTGCTGTCAGGTAGTCCAGCTCTGTCATTTTTAAGTTGGAGTCATTTTTCATGGATAAAATACCTCTCTGTAAATTGCAACCAGTTCTTGCCTAAATATATGCTGAAAAAAACGGGTTCATTCCGGGGAGAAATGCAGACAGATGCTCGTGAAAAGCTGAACTGCGGCGGCAATCTGCATATATTAAAGTACAGAAGAAAAACAGGAGGAACACAGGGTATGAGCACCCGTCTTATTATTGAGGGAAACAGTGTATATGAGATAGATGAGGACTGTCTTTCCTGCGGCCGCACAGTATCGTATATGTCTGCAGGGGAGCGGAAATCTTTTGATAAAATTGAGCACAGGATTCCGGATGGTTCCGGGCATGCAGTGAAAGGCCTTTGTGGAGCGCAGGATAAAAGCGGTCTGCCGGAAAATAGCCACAGGGCAGGCTGATTTCTTCTCCGCACGGTTTTTCAGAGACCGTGCGGATGATACTTTTTATGGGGAATCCTGGAAGGACGGGAGAAAAATAGGTATCCATCCCAGCTGGCGGTATGATATAATAAAATCATTCAGGAAAAGATATTATTATGCTAAAAATAAGGAGAGAGGTGCATTCGCTTATGAATTTGTATAAAATTATGCTGGTAGATGACGAGGAAGAGGTCAGGACGAGCATTATACGGAAAATTGACTGGGCGGATGCCGGATTTGAGGTAATCGGTGATGCGGAAAATGGCAAGGAGGCTCTGGAAAAGATTGAGATTTGCGAGCCGGATGTAGTTCTCACGGATATCCGCATGCCGTATATGGATGGCCTGGAGCTGGCGGAAAGACTCCGGCTGCTTCATCCGTCCATCAAGATTGTGATATTTTCCGGCTTTGATGAGTTTGAGTACGCCAAAAAAGCCATTAAGCTCAATGTCATAGAATATATTTTAAAACCGGTTAATGTGGAGGAGCTCACAGCGATACTGAAACGTATTAAAAAAAATTTGGACGAGGAGATTGAACAGAAGAGAAATGTAAACCTTCTCAGAGAGAGCTATATTAAAAATCTCCCTATAATCAGGGAACATTTTCTGAATGATTTAATTCATGGAGAGATGGATCGGCATGTGATTTCCGAAAAACTTAAGGAATATGACATTGACATTGACGGTGCTGTAAAATGGGTTACAGCTGCCATTCATCTGGAACCGGACGAAAATGTGGACAAGGCGCTCTCTCTGCACAAGGAGAGGGAGCTGATCCCTATTTCTGTGCGGAATATGATAGAGGAGAAACTGACGGGACAGTACCGTTTTACCATGTTTCATTCCTCCTTTGAAACGATTCTGATTGCCGCGGTGGATCAGAGCAATACGCAGACAGGGCTGGTAGCTCTTCTGGGAGATGTATGCAAGGAGACAAGAAAGATTCTGGAGGTTTCGGTAACCATTGGAGTGGGGGAGAGCTGCAGTTCCCTTACCCAGGTATCACGGTCATTTCACACAGCTATTAATGCGCTGGGGTACCGGGCTGTAACCGGTTCGGGAGGCGTTATATATATTCATGATATGGAGCCGTCAGGTCACGATAAGCTTCAGTTTGACAGCCGGACGGAATCGGAGCTCATTGCGGCGGTCAAGTTTGGCCCGGAGGAGAAAATACATGAGGTGATCGGCGTGGTGGTCGGCCGGATGGAGGAGGCCAGAGTTCACTACCGCCAGTACCAGGCGTATATTCTGGCTGTAATTAATGCGCTCACGCAGCTTTCCCAGCAGTATGATTTGCAGATCAGTGATATGTTCGGCGTTGAAAATGACTATTTTGAAATTTTAAGCCGGATTCAGAAAATGGACAATATCCGCCAGTACCTGACGGAGGTGGCACTGAAGATGAATGCGGCTCTGGAGCAGGAGCGGAGCAACACGACTAAAAATGTAATCCGTGAGGCCAAACAGTATATTCAGGATAATTTTCAGGATCCTGATTTGTCAGTGGAGAAAATATGCCGTCATCTTCATATGAGTCCTGCGTATTTTTCCACCATGTTCAAACGCGAGACGGGACAGGCCTACATTGCATACCTCACAGATGTGCGTCTGAACCGGGCAGTCGAGCTTCTTATGACAACGGATGATAAGACGTATATCATTGCAGATAAGGTGGGATATCCGGAGCAGAATTATTTCAGTTATGTATTTAAAAAGAAATTTGGCATATCGCCTACAAAATACCGGGGAAACAGGTAGCTGTGACGGCCTGTCCGGGCATTCGTATGTCAGATGGGGAGATGGGGATGAAAAAAGGAATTGAACGGCTGAGACAGGCCTTTTTCTTCAATAACAGTATCCGGTCCACAATATTTATCTATTTTACAGTTACGGCGCTTGCTGCGGGCCTGCTTATTTCTCTGTCTCTGTACCAGAGACTTTCAAGGCAGGTTACAGAGGTAGTGCAGGAGGAAAATCAGACATTGATCGATCAGGTGGGCCGATCGGTTGAATCTTATCTGCGAACGGTTATCAAGCTGGCGGATTCTCTATATTATGGAACCATTAAAAATGCGGATCTTTCAGAGGAGCTGATATCAGGTCCGTTTACTCTGCTTTATGATAATAACAAGGATAATGTAGATAATATTGCTCTTTTTTCCGAGGAGGGGGAGCTGATGGAAGCGGTCCCTGCCGCACGTCTCAAGGCAAATGTAGATGTGACGGAGGAGGAATGGTTTCAGAGTGCTCTGGAAAAGATGGAAAATCAGCACTTTTCCATGCCGCATGTGCAGTATGTTTTTGACAACAGTGAAAATCAGTACCACTGGGTTATTTCTTTATCGAGAGCCGTGGAGCTCACAAGGGGAACTTCCACTTCGCAGGGAGTTCTGCTTGTGGATCTGAGTTATTCGAGCCTGGAGCAGCTGTTTGACGGAGTAATGACGGGAAAGGGAAGTTACATTTACCTTATAAACAGCAACGGAGATCTGATCTATCATCCCAAAATGCAGCTTATTGATTCCGGGCGTGTCCGGGAAAACAATCTGGCTGCCGCCTCCTATAAAGACGGAAATCATGAGGAGGAGTTTGAAGGGGAAAAGAGGATAGTAACGGTCAAGTCAGTGGGATATACAGGGTGGAAGGTGGTAGGGGTTGCCCCTGAAAATGTGGTATCCCTTAACACAATCAAAACCCGGCTTTTTATTGTGTTTATCATAGCGCTGATCCTGTTTATTCTGGCGCTGATCAACTCGTATATATCATCTAAAATTACGAATCCAATCAAGGAACTGGAGAAATCCGTGGGGGTTCTGGAGGAAGGAAATCTAAGTGCGCCGGTCTATATCGGAGGATCGTATGAGATCCGTCATCTCGGAAAATCCATCAGTGATATGGCGGCCCAGATTCGTATTCTGATGCAGGATATTGTCAGGGAGCATGAGGCGAAGCGCAAACAGGAATTTGATACTCTCCAGTCTCAGATTAATCCTCACTTCCTGTATAATACGCTGGATATAATTGTGTGGATGATTGAAAATGAACAGAAGGCTGAGGCTGTCAAGGTGGTTACTGCCCTGGCCCGTTTTTTCCGCATCAGTCTCAGTAGGGGAAAGAGTATTATTACTGTCCGGGATGAGCTGGAACATGTGCGCAGTTACCTGATGATTCAGCACATGAGATTTAAAAATAAATTTTCTTATGAAATACGGGCAAATGAAGATGTGATGGAGTTTGCAAGTCTTAAGCTTATGCTGCAGCCTCTGGTGGAAAATGCTATTTACCATGGGATGGAGTACATGGACGGGGATGGAGAAATCCTGCTGGATGTGTGGAAAGAAGCAGACGTCCTGTTTTTTAAGGTAAGCGATAATGGGCTGGGAATGACGCAGGAGCAGGTAAGCCAGCTGTTCAGCGGCGCGCCTCATGCGGCATCCAAGAAAGGATCCGGCATTGGCGTTAAAAATGTGAATGAGCGGATCAAACTTTACTTCGGCGAGGAGTATGGTCTGAAGATTGAGTCGGAGCCGGATGA
Source organism: uncultured Lachnospiraceae bacterium (assembly GCA_944384125.1). Taxonomy (GTDB): domain Bacteria; phylum Bacillota; class Clostridia; order Lachnospirales; family Lachnospiraceae; genus Otoolea. Next base: position 28,258 of record CALWSF010000018.1, read on the forward strand.
AGGGACAACAGTGCTTATCCGTCTGCCTGCGGTTCCCTATGATAAAGTGCCAACCTAGACTGTCAGAGCAGCGGGGACAGTTCAATATGAGAAAAAGGGAGAGTTCTGGCCTATGACGAGACGTGAGTCCCTGACATGGGGTGTGTTTGGAGGACTGCTGGTTATTCTTTATCTGCTGTCCTCTACGGATCTGATAATTAAAGAAAAGAAAGTTGAAATTTATCCCGTATCTGTTGTGATAGGGGATGTGACAGATGATTATTATGTCAATTTCCGAAAAGGTGTGGATCAGGCTGCAGACGAGTACAATGTGGATGTGAGCTTTATAACACTGTACGAGGAAGATGATCCCGAAGAGCAGATGGATCTGGTGCGGCGGGAGATAGACGATGGGGCCAGAGCTGTTATTCTGGAGCCCCTGGATTCTGTATATGCCATGCAGATGATGGATGGCATTGCCTATGGAAGCCCGATTATTATACTGGGCGGCATACTTCCCAGTGAACAGGTTATGGGAGCGGTAACCACAGATAAGCAGGAATCCGGCAGAAAACTGGCCGATGCAATTATGGAGGAAAATACCCCTGACATACCGGTCTATGTCTTTGCACGCACAGTTCAGTATGGAAGTACGGGGGAGATGTACAGAGGTCTGGCAGACTGCCTGACGGAGAACGGATATACGGTAGTGCTGTGTGAAAAAAGCGGGACAGACACATATCGGAAAGTTATTGAAGGAACGGTATATCCGGGAAACGGCCGGGCTGTTGTGGCAGCGCTTGATCCTTTCAGCACAGCTGAGGCGGCGGAGATTATCAGCAAAAGTCCTGTCTACGGAAATTATATATCAGGTCTTTACGGGGTAGGAACCCTGCCGTCCGTTCTGGATCAGATGGACAAAGGGATTATCCGTGGGATGATTGTCAGCAATGAATTTGAGATGGGATATCTGTGTGTGCAGAAGGCGGTGGAAGCTATTGAAAAAAGCGGGAAGAGAGAGCAGATTATTCTTGATTCCTACTATATAGAAAGAGAGGCTCTGAGGGATCAGGCATACGAAAAAATTCTCTATCCGATTGACTGACAAAGGGGGGGAGCAGGATGAAGAAAAGATATGTTCTGGAAGTGACGGCAGCAGCCCTGATTCTGGCAGCAGCGGGATTCTGGTATTTGGGCAGAGAGGAGAGACTGCCGCAGGAAAAACAGTCGCTTCGAATTGGTGTTGCGCTTTACCGGGGAGACGATCCTTTCATTAATAATATTCGCTCAAAGCTGGAGGAAAAAGCCAAGGAATATGAAAAAGCAACCGGGATCAAGATTGTTCTGGAAGTGGAGGATTCAAAGGACAACCAGAATACACAGAACAGCCAGGTAGACCGGTTTTTGTCTCTGGGATACGATGCCATCTGCGTCAACATGGTGGATCGCTCGGTTGCCTCATATGTGATTAATAAGGCCATGGATGCCGATATACCGGTTGTCTTTTTCAACAGAGAGCCGGTGGAGGAGGATATGAACCGCTGGGAGCGCCTTTACTATGTGGGGGAGGACGCTAAGGAGTCGGCTGTACTTCAGGGGAATATTCTGGTAGAAGCCTATAAAGAAGATGAGGGAAGTCTGGATCTTAACGGAGACGGAAAGGTAAGTTATGTTCTTCTGGAGGGAGAGAGCAGCCATCAGGATTCTCTGATCCGCACAGAGTGGTCTGTACAGACGCTGAAGGACGGAGGTGTACCTCTGGAACGTCTTACGGGCGGGATTGCCAATTGGGACAGAAGCCAGGCATCGGCGCTTATGGAGCAGTGGGAAGAACAGTTTGGAGATTCTATTGAAGTGGTAATATGCAATAATGACGAGATGGCTCTCGGGGCGGCGGATGCGCTGGAAAGAGCCGGGAACACGAGAGCTGTCAAAATCGTTGGAATCGACGGAACTCCTCAGGGAATAGAGGGACTAAAGGCAGGAAAAATATACGGGACGGTTCAGTGTGACAGTGAGGAGTATGCCGAGGTCATTTTCGAGACGGCTGTTGCAGAGGCTCTTGGTCAAAATGTACAGGAAAAGATCGAATTTCAGAACGGAAAATATTATCAATGCAGGCAGGTAGCCCTGACAGCGGACACACTTCCGTAAGCCTGATGAACTTTTACCGTCAATAATAACTAAAAAAACCCGGAAAAAAGTGTAAAACTGAAAAAAATCAATATAAGAACGAATAAAATCCTATGGAAATGTGTACAAAGCAAAGGTATAATGACGTTGTCGATAAGAAAAAATGACGAATCGGCAGTCAATCAGTAAAAAAGAGGAGGAAAAATTATTATGAGACTTAAAAAAGTGATGGCAGTCGGCCTTGCAGCAGCGATGGCACTTTCCATGACAGCATGCTCCAGCTCTACTTCTTCTACAGAAGCAGCAACAGAGGCAGCTACAGAAGCAGCAAGCGAGGATGCAGCAACTGAGGCAGCTGAGGAGGCAGCCGAGACAGTAGCAGAAGCAGTTGAAGGAAAGGATCCGGCTGAGGTTAAGGTTGGTATTTCCATCTATCAGTTTGCTGATAACTTCATGACACTTTACCGCAATGAGCTGCAGGATTACCTGGTTAACGAGCTTGGCCTTAAGGCAGAGAACATCTCCATCATGGATGGCAAGAATGACCAGTCCGAGCAGATGAATCAGATTCGTAACTTCGTAACACAGGGCTTTGATGTTATGATCATCAACCTGGTACAGGCTTCTTCCGAGCCGGATGTAACGGCTATCTGCCATGAGGCTGGTATCCCGGTAGTTTACATCAACCGTGAGCCGGATGCAGAGAGAGAGCAGGCCTGGGTAGATGAGGGAATCAAGGCTACCTACGTAGGTGCTGACGCAAGACAGTCCGGTACATTCCAGGGCGAAGAGATTGCAGAGCTCGAGGATAAGGGCGATGCAGACGGAGACGGCGTTGTTCGTTACATCATGGTACAGGGTGACCCGGAGAACGTAGATGCTCAGTACAGAACCGAGAAATCCATCGAGGCTCTTACAGCAGCAGGCGTAGAGGTTGAGGAACTTGTTAAACAGCGTGGCGACTGGGATCAGACAAAGGGCCAGGAGATCACAGCAAATGCACTTTCTCAGTTTGGTGACAAGCTTGACGTTGTATTCTGCAACAACGATGCAATGGCACTTGGTGCTCTGCAGGCTATCGAGGCAGCAGGAAGAACTGTAAATGAGGATATCTATGTAGTAGGTGTTGATGCACTTGTTGAGGTTGTTGAGAACATCATGAACAACAAGATGACCGGTACCGTATTCAACGATTACTTTGGCCAGGCTCATACAGCAGCTGATAAGGCAATGGATTTCGTAAACGGCAAGGAAGTTGATAACGTATACATGGTAGACTATGTAAAGGTTACGGCTGACAATGCAGCTGAGATTCTTGAACTGATTAAGTAAATCATCCTGTCAGACAGGGTAGAATTTAGGAAGTCGTCGGGTGTGTCCTATGACACACCCGATTTTATGAAAGGAGAGAACGGGATGGCAGAGTACAGATTGGAAATGCGCGGAGTTTCCAAGAGTTTCCCCGGCGTGAAGGCTCTGGACAAGATCAACCTGAAGGTTCGTCCGGGCACCGTCCATGCACTCATGGGGGAGAACGGTGCAGGAAAGTCCACCCTTATGAAATGCCTTTTTGGTATTTATCATATGGACGAGGGAGAGGTATATCTGGACGGAGAGAAAGTTGAAATTCACAATCCGGATGAGGCGCTCCACAAGGGTCTGGCCATGGTACATCAGGAGCTGCAGCCCATACCTGAAAGAACGGTTGCGGAAAATATGTATGCAGGCCGGTATCCCACCAAGAAATTCGGACCGATTCAGGTAATTGATCATAAGACAATGTTTGAGGAGACGGCAAAGTGGCTTGAGGATGTTAAGATGCCCTATAATCCGAAGGCAAAGCTGGGAACCATGTCTATCGCGCAGATGCAGTCTGTGGAGATTGCGAAGGCAGTTTCCCTTCAGGCCAGAGTGGTAATTCTGGATGAGCCGACCTCCTCTCTGACAGATAATGAAGTAGAGGCTCTTTTCCGCATCGTCCGGGATCTGAAATCCAGAGGGGTTTCTCTTATTTACATTTCCCACAAGATGGCGGAGATTCGTGAGATCTGTGATGAAATTACCATTATGCGCGATGGTACATATGTAGGTTCCTGGAGCATGGACGATATCACGGATGATGAGATTGTAAAACAGATGGTAGGCCGTGAGCTGACCAATATTTATCCTCCCAAGAATGATGCCAAGGCAGGAGAAGTACTTCTCGACGTCAGGGGATACAGCAGCATTCATGAGAGATCCTTCCAGGATTGCTCTTTCCAGCTGAGAAGAGGCGAGATTCTCGGATTCGGAGGACTGGTAGGCGCACAGAGAACGGAGTTAATGGAGGCAATCTTCGGAATGCGTCATATTTCCAGCGGAGAGGTATATATCAAAGGGAAAAAAGTGACAATTCACCGTCCGCAGGATGCTATCCGCAGCGGAATCGGTATGATTACCGAGGATCGACGGGGAACCGGAATTCTGGGATGCCTTTCCATCGCAGACAACGTATCTATTTCCTCACTGGATCAGTATGTGGAGATGGGAGTAAAGCTCAATAAGGGAAAGATTGAGCAGCTCGTAAAAGACAATGTGGCGAAGCTTTCCATCAAGACACCCAGCAGCAAGACACTGATTCAGTCCTTATCCGGAGGAAACCAGCAGAAGGTGCTTATTTCCCGCTGGCTGGCCAATAACCCGGATATCCTGATTATGGATGAGCCGACACGTGGTATTGACGTAGGCGCCAAATATGAGATTTATCAGATTATGATCGATCTGGCAAAGCAGGGTAAAGGAATCATTATGATTTCTTCGGAAATGCCGGAGCTGATCGGTATGTCAAATCGAATTCTCGTTATGTGTAATGGTCACATTACCGGAGAAGTGCAGGGCGATGAGGCGACTCAGGAGCGTATCATGAGTTTTGCGACTCAGTTCTAGGAAGAGGAGGAAAAGAGAATGAATAGCAAGAAAGTCAATGTAAAAGACTTACTGATCAATAATGGTATTGTGATACTGATTCTTCTCATGGTTGTCTTTGTAGGCGTAACCAAAGAGAATTTCTTCAGTCTCAGCAACTTCAGCAACGTTTCAATGAACGTGGCATGCCGCTTTATCATTGCAGTCGGAGTATCCGGCTGTCTTATCACAAAAGGTACTGACCTTTCTGCAGGACGTGTGGTAGGTCTGGCTGCCTGTCTGGCCGGTACACTTCTTCAGAGAGCGGATTACAGCGGCCGTTTCGAGCTGACAAAAAATTTCCCTGAATTGAATGTATGGGTAATCCTTTTAATCTGTGTGGCACTCTGCTGCGTATTTGGTCTTATCAATGGTATTGTTGTTGCCTACCTGAATGTCCCGGCTTTCATCGGTACTCTGGGTATGCAGATGATTGTTTACGGTATTAACCTGGTTTACACAAAGTCCGTTCCGCTGGGCGGCTATCGTACGGACTATACGGTTATCGCCAACGGTAACTTCCTGGGAATTCCGTATCTGTTCATTATCGCCATTGTGATCGGTCTTATTATGTGGTTTGTATATAACTACACACGCCACGGCAAATACATGTATGCAATCGGCGGAAATGAGGCTGCTGCCGAGGTTGCCGGTGTAAATGTTAAAAAGACAAAAATCATTATCTATGTAACGGCTACGGCTCTGTATGCCATTGCAGGTTTCCTTCTGGGTGCAAAATCCGGTGGCGCCGGCGTTAATACCGGTAACGGTTATGAGCTGGAAGCTATTGCGGCCTGTACAATCGGCGGTGTATCCGTAAACGGTGGTATCGGACGTATTTCCGGTGTTATCATCGGTGTTCTCGTATTTGAGCTTCTGAAGACCTGTCTTCAGTTCCTCGGTATCGACCCCAACTATCAGTACATTGCACAGGGTATCGTTATCGTAGTTGCAATCGCACTCGATATCAGAAAGTATATTGCAAAGAAGTAATCAGTTATTCAAGTGATCAGATAATGAAAACAAAATCCGGCAGGGAACGTGGGAGACATTCCTTGCCGGATTTCGTTTTTAAGAAGAGTTTACGCCGGAAAATCAGTGTGGTAAGATAAAAAAAGGAGGTAAGCGTATATGTGGAGAATCTCTGAGGTTAAATCAGACGGATGGAGTAATCTGAAAAAATATTACTGGGCGGCCGTACTGGTGTCTCTGGTTGCTGCAATTCTTGGAAGCGGAAGCGGCGGAGGGAGTATCGGCGGAGTCATAGGAAAAATAGGTGATCTGGACGAAATAATCGGTATGTTTCTGGATAAGAGTATTGCTTTGATCTCTCTGAGTATAATACTTCCGATAATACTTCTTATTCTCGCTGCAGGTGCTGCAGTTGACATCTTTATCGGAGGACCGATGCTGGTGGGAAGATGCCGCTTTTACTGTGAGAGCAGGGCGAGAGAAGGTTCTGCCGGCATTGAACGTGTGTTCTGGAGTTTTGGCTGCGGATCTTATCTGAATATTGTCAAAATCATGTTCTTTAAAAATCTGCGGCTTTTTCTCTGGACGCTGCTCCTGGTTATTCCCGGGATTTATAAATCCTATGAGTATGCCATGATCCCTTATATTTTATCAGAGAACCCTGATATGGACAGCCGTGATGTTTTTGCTGCATCAAAAGAAATGATGGAAGGAAACCGTTTTCATCTGTTCCTTACTCAGCTGTCTTTTGTCGGATGGGATATCCTCGGCGTTCTTTTGTGCTGCATCGGAACAATTTTTGTGAGACCTTATTATGAAGCTGTGGAAACAGAGGTATATATGAGACTGCGCGGCGGCGATACTGTAAAGACAGACGGAGAGATGGAAGTAATTCCTGTTAAGGAGGATGAAAATGATGCAGGATATTGACAGAAAAGAGGAAAATAAGGCCCCGGAGACAGTTGCCTCTGATGAAGAGAAAATCTCCGGGGATGGCGGTCTGACTCTTGAGGAGGAGAATGAACTGCTTCGCAGAGAGATAGAGCGGATGAAAGAGAAAAACCTCAAGGAAAAGCTTTATGATCATGTGCATGTTTCGGTCAGAACGATGGATATTTTCATCGGATTTATGCTGTTTCTGCTGGCAGCTGTGATTATACTGGGACTTCTTGACAGATAAAAGTGCTTTTACTGCATAGCCAGCCGGCTGTTCTGATATTCGCCGGTAAAAGTGACATCCCGGCCGAACCAGGAAGGGGGCTGAAAAGACAGGGCCTCCTCCTTGGTGGGAAATTCTACTTCAGCCAGGATAAGACCCTCAAAGTGACCTGCAAAACAGTCCAGTTCAATGGTATATGCAGTATTTTCCAGCGGAATACGGTATCTCTTTTTTGTCAGAACACGTCCGTCCGTTTTGGTAAGAAGGTGGCGGTATGATTCTTCAGTAAGAGGAAGGTTATATTCTTCCCGGGCCATAAGTCCTTTTGATTTGTAGGTCAGATAGAACTGATCATCCTCCCTTCGGATGCGGATGGTGGGGCTGGTGCACAGATAGGCCTGTTCAATGACAGAGAAGGGGTATTCATCCGGATTAAAGGGGATAGAGTCAATCAGATATTTTCTTTCTATTTCCATAATGTCTCCTTTCCCGGTGCGGTTTGCTGCACTGGTTTTTTCTGTTTCTGAAGACAAGTATACCATAATTGCGCTGCAGGATACAGAAAATAAAAAATGTCCCGTGACAAACAGAAAAGATTCCGCTATAATGTGGTTGCAGCCGGGGCAAAACTGCGCGGTATCAGTCTGCCCGGTAAAACAGATTTTTGTACAGAAGGGTAGAGAGCATGGGAAAGCTTTGGACATGGATAAGAAGTAACTGGTATTATCTTACAGGACTTTATCTGTTTGTTTTTCTGGCGGGTTTTTTCCTCGTTGAGCAGATTGTGACGGAGCCGGTGTATGTCATCCACAGCACGGTGGATGACTGGATACCATTTAATGAATGGTTTGTTCTGCCATATTTTCTGTGGTATATCTGGATTCCGCTTTTTATGATTATTCTGATGTTTCACGACAGAGCGGCATATCTGAGATTTTGTTTTGTCATGTTTGTGGGTGCAACCGCATGCCTGATTATTTATGTGCTCTGGCCCAATGGACTTGACCTCAGACAGCCGATAGAGGGAGAAAATTTCTGTGCGGATATTGTGCGTTTTCTGCGACGGGCAGATTCGCCGTATAATGTGTGTCCCTCTCTTCACGTGTCGAGTACGGTTGCCGTACATCTGGCCGTATGCCGTTCGCGTATTTATGGAAACCGGCCGTGGGTAAAGTTTCTGTCGCTGACTGTTACAGTACTGATCTGTATGTCTGCTGTATTTGTGAAACAGCATTCTGTAATAGATGTGATCTGCGGCTGGCTCCTGAGCCAGGGACTGAACCTGGCAGCGGATCGGATTTTCAGGCGTGCATCAGACGGATCCGGGGTTTTGGGCACAGCAGAGTATTTAAGCACGGAGAGTGCGGATAACAGTTGATTTTGGAAAGGAGAGAGGAAGTAATATGGCACATGTATATGCGTTTATGGCAGATGGATTTGAGGAGGTTGAGTGTCTTGCGACAGCTGATGTACTGATCCGGGCGGGAGTGAAGGTTACTCTTGTTTCAGTTACGGGGCGTAGGGAGGTAAAAGGGTCACACGGTTTTTCTGTCCGTGCGGACGTCCTTTTTGACGAGGCGGATCTGACGAAAGCGGATCTTCTGTTCCTTCCGGGGGGGATGCCGGGGACAAAGAATCTTCTGGCCTGCAAGCCTCTGTGTGACGCTCTGGTCAGGGCAAACGGAGAGGGGAAACGTCTTGCGGCAATCTGTGCTGCTCCCAGCATTCTGGGTCAGCTGGGGCTGTTAAAAGACAGACGGGCAACCTGTTATCCCGGCTTTGAGGATGCTCTTTCCGGTGCAAAGCTCACAGGAGCAGGCGTTGTGACAGACGGAAATATCACGACAGCCCGGGGACTGGGATATGCTCTTGATCTGGGAATTGAGCTGGCATCTCTTCTGGCCGATCGGCCCACAGCTCTTCATGTGAAGGAATCGATCCAGTATGATCAGGTCTGAAAGGACGGTTTTCACAGTTTTTTTAATAATTTGTACTGGTATTTGCATGGGGGATATGATATAATGCTATCTTGAAGTGTAGCGCCTGCCAGAATGGCGGTTCACATATAGAAGCAAGGAGGACCCCTTAAAATGAGTTTACAGGTAGAAAAATTAGAAAAGAACATGGCGAAGCTGACCATTGAAGTTCCGGCAGAGGAATTTGATGCGGCAGTCAAGGCGGCATACAACCGCAATAAAGGAAGATTTACGGTTCCCGGATTCAGAAAAGGAAAGGCTCCCCAGGCGATGCTTGAGAAGATGTACGGAGCGGGGATTTTTTATGAGGATGCAGCCAATGCAGTAATCGATGCTTCCTACCCGAAGGCAGCAGATGAGTGCGAGGATGAGATTGTTTCCTCTCCGGAGATCAACGTAACACAGATCGAGAAGGGAAAGCCCTTCATCTATGAGGCAACGGTAGCTCTGAAGCCGGAAGTTGTTCTGGGAGAATACAAAGGCATTGAGGTAGAGAAAACCGAGGCCAGTGTTACGGACGAGGATGTTGATGCCGAGATCATGGCAGCCCGCAGAAAGAACGGACGTCTCATCACGATCGAGGATGGTCCTATTGAGGACGGAGACAATACGATTATTGACTTTACCGGCTATATTGACGGAAAGACATTTGACGGCGGTACCGGCAAGGATTATCCGCTTATGATTGGTTCCCACTCTTTCATTGATACTTTTGAGGAGCAGCTTATCGGTAAGAAGGCAGGCGAGACCTGTGAGGTAAATGTGACGTTCCCGGCAGAGTATCACTCAGAGGAACTGGCAGGCAAACCTGCAAAATTTGATGTAACAATCAAAGAAGTAAAGAGAAATGAGCTTCCGGAACTCAATGATGAGTTTGCAAGCGAGGTCTCCGATTTCGATACTCTGGAGGAATATAAAAAGGACGTTCGGGCAAAACTTCAGGAGAAGAAGGATCGCGAAGCGGCCACACAGAATGAGAATAAAGTAATCGAGAAAGTAATCGAGAATGCCCAGATGGAGATTCCCCAGGCAATGATCGATACTCAGGCAAGAGGAATGGTTGAGGATTATGCACGCCGTCTTCAGAGCCAGGGACTCAATATTAACGACTACATGAAATACACGGGTATGACAGCTGAGAAGCTGATGGATCAGATGCGTCCGGAGGCAGAGAGAAGAATCAAGACAAGACTCGTTCTTGAGAAAGTAGTCGAAGTTGAGAATGTACAGGTTTCCGATGAGAAGCTGGACGAGCAGCTTGATAAAATGGCAGCATCCTATCAGATGGACGCAGCTAAGCTGAAGGAAATGATTGGCGAGCATGAAAAAGATCAGATCCGTGAGGACCTGAAGGTTCAGGAGGCCATTGACTTCCTGGTTGCTCAGGCAAAGCTTGCCTGAGAGATATAGGCAATTTATGCCGGCATTTGCAGATCAGGTCTGAACGGCGGCATATAATATGGTAGCAGGGCAAAATTCTATGGCGCAGTAAGGCGCTGTAGAATTTTGTGTCATTTTTATATAGGAGGAATAACTATGAGTTTAGTACCCTATGTTCTTGAATCAACCAGCCGGGGAGAGCGGACTTATGATATTTATTCCCGGCTGCTGAAAGATCGTATTATTTTCCTGGGAGAAGAGGTAAACGATGTCACAGCCAGCCTGGTAGTGGCACAGCTGCTTTTCCTTGAGGCAGAGGATCCCAACAAGGACATTAATCTTTATATCAACAGTCCGGGCGGATCTGTTACTGCGGGAATGGCGATCTATGATACGATGAACTACATCAAATGCGATGTTTCCACGATCTGTCTTGGAATGGCTGCCAGCATGGGCGCTTTCCTTCTGGCGGGCGGAGCAAAGGGAAAGAGGTATGCTCTCCCCAATGCGGAAATAATGATTCATCAGCCTTCAGGCGGTGCCCGCGGTCAGGCAACGGAGATCCGGATTGTGGCGGAGCAGATTCTGCAGACGAGAAAGCGCCTGAACGAGATTCTGGCTGCAAACACAGGACAGCCGTATGAGGTAATCGAGAGAGATACCGAGCGGGACAATTATATGACGGCTCAGGAGGCCAAAGAGTACGGCCTGATTGACTGCGTGATTGAAAATCACTGAGCTGGAAAGGATTGAGGTGGACATATGCCAGGCAGAACAGACGACAAGATTCGCTGCTCATTTTGCGGCAAGACGCAGGATCAGGTAAGGAAGCTGATCGCTGGTTCCGATAATGTATACATTTGTGATGACTGCATTGAGCTGTGTGCGGAAATTCTGGAGGAAGAGTTTGCCGATCAGAATGACAAAGGTCCGGATTTCAGCGGGATCAATCTGCTGAAACCCAAGGAGATCAAAGAGTTTCTGGATGAGTATGTGATTGGGCAGGATGAGGCAAAAAAGGTTCTCTCCGTTGCTGTTTATAATCATTACAAGAGGATTACATCCAAATCCAGTCAGGAAGTTGAACTTCAGAAGAGCAATATTCTGATGCTGGGACCGACAGGCTCCGGCAAGACATATCTGGCTCAGACCCTTGCCAAAATTCTGAATGTTCCCTTTGCCATTGCGGATGCTACAACGCTGACAGAGGCCGGCTATGTGGGAGAGGATGTGGAGAACATTCTTCTGAAAATTATTCAGGCGGCAGATTATGATGTCAGCAAGGCCGAATACGGAATCATCTATATTGACGAGATTGACAAGATTACGAAAAAATCAGAGAATGTTTCCATTACCCGTGATGTATCCGGCGAGGGTGTTCAGCAGGCCCTTCTTAAAATTCTTGAAGGCACTGTTGCAAGCGTGCCTCCTCAGGGAGGAAGGAAGCATCCTCAGCAGGAGCTCATTCAGATTGATACGACAAACATTCTTTTCATCTGCGGCGGAGCTTTTGACGGTCTGGAAAAAATAATTGACAGCCGTCTCGGAGCCGGTTCCATAGGCTTTAACTCTGATATTGTGGATCGTAAGAATCAGGATATTGATGAGCTTTTGAAGCAGGTTATGCCGCAGGATCTCACAAAGTTCGGACTTATTCCGGAGTTTATCGGCCGTGTGCCGATTACAGTAGCTCTGCAGACTCTGACGGAGGATGCGCTTGTGAAGATTCTCTGTGAGCCGAAGAATGCCCTGATGAAGCAGTACCAGGCGCTTCTTGATCTGGATGGAGTCAAGCTGGAATTTACGGAGGACGCGCTCCGGGCAATCGCGCACATGGCAGTAGAGAGAAAGACAGGTGCGAGAGGCCTTCGCTCCATTATGGAGTCGATTATGATGGATATCATGTACGAGATACCGTCTGACTCCACCATTGGAATCTGCACGATCACAAAGGATGTGGTAGAGGGGCTGAGCGAACCGGAACTTGTGTACCGGGATAATACAGTACCCCGAAAGTCATTTCCAGGGCGGTTAAAAAAGGATAAGACAGGCGAAATTGCCTAGTGATACAGGAGAAAGGGGTTTGTAAGATGAAGCTGTTCATTTTACAAATCCCTTTTCCATAACGGAAAAAATACCGGGAGACAAATGATGGAAAATAATAATGTGACAATGCCTGTGATAGCGCTTCGGGGACTTACAGTGCTGCCGCAGATGAATATAAATTTTGATATCATAAGGGGAAAATCCATCGCTGCGGTTGAAAAGGCCATGGTGGGGGATCAGAGAGTATTTCTTGTTGCGCAGAAAAGGCCGGACGATATGTCGCCGGGGCTGGACGGACTTTACAGAGTCGGAACGATCGGATTTGTAAAGCAGCTGGTAAAAATGCCGGGGGGAATGATCCGTGTTACGGTTGAAGGGCAGGAGAGAGCTCAGATTCTCGAGCTGGATAACGGAGAGGAATATTACGAAGCGAAGATCGAAGTTCTGGAGCCGGTTGAGGATGACCTGAGTGATATTGAAAAAGAGGCAATGAGCCGTATCCTGAAAGAGAAGCTTGAGGAATATGACCAGTTTAACTCGGCTGCCGGGAAGGAATTTCTGGGTTCGATTCTTTCGCTGCCCTCAGTGGAAGAACTTATGCAGCAGATTGCAATCCAGTTTCCGTGGAGTTATGATGCAAGGCAGCGGATGCTTGAAGCTTCCAGCTTAAGTGCGCTCTATGAAACGGAGCTGGAGCTGATCATGACAGAGGCGGAGGTTTACCGCGTTAAGAGGGAGTTTCAGGCCAAGGTAAAGGGAGCTATCGATAAAAACCAGAAAGATTATATCCTCAGAGAACAGATGCGCGTTCTCCGTGAGGAACTGGGAGAGGACAGTCCTGTCTCGGAAGCTGATGAACTCAAAGAGCAGCTGGATGCTCTGAAAGCGGGCAAAGAAATCAAGGAAAGAATCCTCAAGGAGATAAACCGTTTTAAATCCATGCCCTCCGGAAGTCAGGATGCCAATGTCCTCCGGACTTATATTGAAACGGTTCTGGAGCTTCCGTGGAACAGAGTGACAAAGGATAATACGGATCTTAAGCATGCCAGTGAAATACTGGAAGAGGATCACTATGGGCTTGAGGAAGTAAAAAAGAGAGTTCTTGAATACCTGGCTGTCAGGATTCTGACGAAAAAGGGCACGAGTCCCATTTTGTGTCTGGTAGGACCGCCCGGAACGGGAAAAACATCTATTGCCCGCTCCATAGCGAGAGCTTTGGGAAAGAAATATGTGCGGATCAGTCTGGGAGGAGTCCGGGATGAAGCGGAGATTCGCGGCCACCGAAAAACGTATGTGGGAGCGATGCCGGGACGAATTGTAGAGGGACTTAAGCAGGCGGGAGTGAGCAATCCGCTGATGCTTCTGGATGAGCTTGACAAGGTCAGCAGCGACTATCGGGGAGATACGGCTTCAGCACTTCTGGAGGTCCTGGACAGTGAACAGAATGTCCGGTTCAGGGATCACTATGTTGAGCTTCCCATAGATCTTTCCGAAGTGCTTTTTGTTGCTACGGCCAATACAACTTCAACAATTGCCCGTCCCCTGCTTGATCGAATGGAAATAATCGAGGTAAGCAGTTATACGGAGAATGAAAAGTACCATATAGGGAAAAAATATCTCATCCGCAAACAGATGGAGAAAAACGGGCTTACGACAAAACAGCTTACTATTTCGGACGGTGCTCTGAGAAAAATAATTCATAATTATACGAGAGAGGCCGGAGTGCGGAATCTGGAACGGCGAATCGGAGATATATGCCGAAAATCAGCCAGGGAGATTCTGGAAAAGAAGAAAGCATCTGTCCGGGTAACAGAGAAAAATCTGGATAAATATCTGGGGCGGGAGAAGGTTCTTTTTGAGCGCGCGTCCGGGGAAGACCTGGTCGGTATCGCCAGAGGGCTTGCCTGGACCAGTGTGGGGGGAGATACCCTGCAGATTGAGGTAAATGTGATGCCGGGCAAGGGAACGCTTCTCATGACAGGCCAGATGGGCGATGTGATGAAGGAGTCAGCTCAGACAGCACTTACATATGTTCGTTCTGTGGCATCATCCGGGTACGGTGTTGCGGAAGATTATTTTGAGTGCCATGACATACATATTCATATCCCTGAGGGGGCCGTTCCGAAGGACGGTCCGTCCGCCGGCATTACCATGGCGACAGCGATGCTCTCTGCCGTGACGGGGCTTCCTGTTTCCGGACGGGTTGCCATGACAGGCGAGATAACGCTGCGCGGGCATGTGCTTATGATAGGCGGCCTGAAGGAAAAACTGCTGGCGGCTCAGATGGCTCATGTTGAGAAGGTTCTGGTTCCGGAAAAGAACAGACCCGATGTGGAAGAGCTCTCAAAGGAGATTACAAAGGGACTTGAGATTGTTTATGTGAAGGAAATGGAAGAAGTGCTGAAGCAGGCTCTTGCATAGGGAGAAACGGACGGAGGAGATAAAAATGATTATTCGTGACGTAAATCTGGAAACTGTGTGCGGAATAACCAGCAAGCTTCCGGCCAATACACAGCCGGAATTTGCGTTTGCCGGAAAGTCAAACGTGGGGAAGTCTTCCCTTATCAACGCACTTATGAACCGGAAGGCATATGCCAGGACTTCAGCACAGCCGGGCAAAACGCAGACGATCAATTTTTATCATATAAATGATGCGTTTTACTATGTGGATCTTCCGGGATACGGATATGCAAGGGTCAGTGTTGAGGTCAAGGCAAAATGGGGAAAGATGATTGAAAATTATCTCCACAAATCTGCAATGCTGCGCTGCGTTTTTCTGCTCATAGATATCCGGCATGAGCCGTCAGAAAATGACAGGATGATGTATGACTGGATTGTTTCACAGGGATTTCAGCCCATTCTGATTGCTACAAAAGCGGACAAAATAAAGAGGAGTCAGCTGGATAAGCAGATTAAAATTCTGAGAACCGGACTCGGGATCGGAAAAGAAGTTCGGGTAATACCTTTTTCAGCCGAGACAAAACAGGGCCGGGATGAAATATGGTCGTGTATAGAGGCTCAGATGGAGCCGGAAGAGGAAAATACAGTTTCATAGTATGAAAAAAAGTGCCGCTCAGTCATCTGTTTTGATGATTTTGCGGCACTCTCTTTTTTGCTGTCTTTTGGTGCTTTTTCATGCTTTTTTCGCTGAGCTGTCTGTCATCAGTGTTTTCATGATATAGGCATAAATCTCCTGGCTCTGATTTTTCCAGTGACTGCACATAATTTCGGCCTGATCCTTGTCGGGTACGGATACATCAAGATTGATCAGAACATTTTTTCCTTCCCGCACTTCACAGTGAACAATATAGTCCTGATTGGTGGACTTATAAAAATCTGACACAACACCGACTTCATTGCGCATACGGAACCGGTTTTCTTTCAGATATTCATCCATATCCCGGATGATGGCAGGAGAAATCTTTTTCCCGAAAAATTCCAGCGTTTCCTCGCCCTCTTTTGTGATCTCATAGCGTGAGCTGTTGTGCAGTGTCTCCATTTTTATCAGACCGGCCTCCAGAAGTTCGTTTAGCGCCTGCTGAAGAGTAAAGTATGTGGTGTATTCCCGATCCAGGAAAAAATTGGAAAGCTGGGCGTTGGTCAGAGGAAAATTGACCTGTTTCAGCATATAGAGATTCATAAGTTTATAGAGCGTCATAGGTTCGGAAAGCATGAAAAAGAACTCCTTTTTAATATAATTGATAAATATATTTACATGGTGGAAGTGATATGTTCCTTAACAGCCCGGGAAACCGCATCGGCTACGCGGGGATCAAAAGCGGCAGGCAGTATGTTTTCTTCATTCAGTTCGGAATCATCTACCAGTGCGGCTATGGCTTTTGCAGCAGCGAGCTTCATTTCTTCTGTGATAGCGGTTGCCCGTCCCTCTAAAGCGCCACGGAAGATTCCGGGGAAAATGAGCACATTGTTTACCTGGTTGGGGAAATCGGAGCGCCCTGTTCCGATAACTCTGGCTCCGGCAGATTTTGCCAGATCAGGCATGATCTCGGGAACGGGATTTGCCATGGCAAAGAGAATTGCGTCATGGTTCATGGAAGAGACCATTTCAGGAGTCACAATACCCGGTGCGGATACCCCTACAAAGATGTCGGCTCCCTTAAGTGCGTCAGCCAGTGAGCCGGTTCTGTGCTCCAGATTGGTAAGTTCTGTCATCTTTTCCTGCATCCAGTTGAGGCCCTCCATGCCGGCGCAGAGCATGCCTGCTTTATCACAGAGAGTGATATTCGGAAAACCATACGTCAGAAGAAGTTTGGTAATGGCGATGCCTGCACTTCCGGCTCCGTTTACAACTACACGGCAGCTCTCTTTTTTCTTTCCCGTCACTTTGAGAGCATTGATGATTCCGGCGAGAACAACAATGGCAGTTCCGTGCTGGTCATCATGGAATACAGGAATCTGCAGCCGCTTTTTCAGTTTTTCTTCGATTTCAAAGCAGCGGGGAGCGGAAATGTCCTCGAGATTTATTCCGCCGAAAGCGGGAGCGATGCGGACAACCGTTTCGATGATTTCTTCTGTGTCCTGTGTATCAAGACAGATGGGGAATGCGTTGATGTTGCCGAATTCTTTAAAAAGAACCGCTTTTCCCTCCATAACCGGCATGGCGGCCAGCGGGCCGATATTGCCGAGTCCCAGAACGGCACTGCCGTCAGAGACAACTGCCACAGTGTTTGACTTGATTGTGTACCGGTAAGCGGCTTCCGGATCTTCTGCAATTACCTTGCATGGTTCTGCGACGCCGGGGGTATAGCACAGTGCCAGATCCTCCCGCGTTTTTACCTGGGCTTTGGAGACCGTCTCCAGCTTGCCGTTCCATTCTTCATGAAGCTTCAGTGCTTTTTCAGAGTTTGTCATATCTGTATCCTTTCCTGGATTCTGAGGAGCAGCCTGAATATCCGGTAAAACGGATTCCCGGAGAATCAGGCTGTAATTCATATCCGATATTCTACCGTCTATCATAGCAATTTTAGGTGCTTAAATCAAGAAGCAGCGGTTCTTTTCTTGATTTTGTAATAACAGTTCAGTCATCCGGAATGGGCGAAGGTGCTGCATTTCGTAGGGCATCTGAGAAAAGGACACATGTGCAGAAAATGGAAGATTTCTGCAGTGAATGCGTGATGGATGGAAGTTTATTCCATAAAATACGGAGGGAAAAAGTCGAATTATGTAGTGTAAATGTTTTTAAAGTATGGTAAAATAAATCTCAATGAGAATGGACGGCGGGTGGTTTTAGATGAAAGAAAAAATTAACCGGCTGGCGAAGGGAATTATTGATTCGGAGCTGCCGATCATGACCTGGTCGCCGGAGATAATAGAAGAAACAGTGCGGATGAATGCTGTGGCAAGGAGAGAGCTGTTCATCGGCAGCAGCAATGGCTTTAATGTAAAAGGATTTGTCTACTCTTCCAATATCCGGGTAAAAATCCCCGGCGATAACAATACCTTCGGCGGACTCCGTAATCATATTATGTATGAGGTGGATACATCTTTTCTGACTGCGGGGGACGAGATAGAAGGGTCTTTTTATCTGGTAACGAACTGCGGAGAAAAGGAGATTCCATACCAGTTCCATGTGGATCTGGCTTCGTCCGGTCAGATTTTGGGAGAGCTTCATACGGCAAAGGATTTTATGGGTGTGGCGGAGCGCGACAGTGATACGGCGCTGCGCCTTTTGGAGTATCCGGATTTTACGGAAGCTCCCTTTATGCAGGATCTCCACGTCAGAGCGATTTATGACGGACTTAAGGGCCATGGAAGCCGCCAGAATTTCATGGAGGAATTTCTTGTTGCTCTGGGTGTAAAAAAGCCGATCCGCCTGATGATTGAGGATGCAAAGAAAATTTATGAAAACCCGTCCGGCCGTCTGGAGGATTATATTGTCATCCGCTGTGATACATGGGGATATATTTACCTTGAGGTGTCGGTGGATGGAGATTTTCTGCATATGCCGAAAAAAAGTGCAACTCAGGAGGATTTTTCAGACGGCGTGTTCCGGCTGCCGTTTTCTGTTTTGTCCGAGAGACTTCACGCCGGCCGAAACTATGGTACAATTCTGATAAAAACTGCGCATGGCACTACAAAAATTCCCATAGAGGTTCAGCTGAGCAGCAGAGAGAGGGATGAACGGGAGACAGCATTCCGGTCAGAATTCAGAAAGTATCTGGAGGCACGTCTGGATTTTGAGTGCGGCCTTTATGAAGAAGGAGTTGCTCTGGGCCGCATGCAGAAGGAGCTGGATCTGATGAAGATCACAAGGGAAGATTCCTTCCTGAAGCTTCTTCAGGCAGAGATATATTTCCTGACCGACAGGAAAGACAAGGCGTGTCTTATCCTGGATGAGGTGCGCGATCGTGTTCTGGCAGGCCGTGCTGACAACAAAAAAGAGTATTGTCTTTTCCAGTATCTTCAGGTCAGAATATGGGGAGATGCGGAGCAGAAAGATTCACTTATCAGACTGCTGCAGAAATACGCTTCAGAAGAGGCGCGTACATCAGGAAGTATGCTTTATTATCTGATGCTTCTGCGGGTGGATGAGGAGCTTTTTGAGAATCCGTTTACGGTCATGATAAGCATGGAGCAGGAATTCAAGGAGGGATGTCACAGCCCGTTCTTGTATGCGGAAGGACTAAAGCTTCTGGAACGCCAGCCTGGGCTTCTGGAGGATTTCGGTTCATTTGAACTTCATGCGCTGTATTTCGGTGCCAGGCGGGGTGTGATCAGCAGAGAGCTGGCGCTTGAGACTGCGCGGGTTCTGGACGGGAGAAGAAGTTTCCGCGGGCTTTATCTGAAGCTTCTGCAGGCTCTGTATCAGACATATCCTGACAATTCGCTTCTCACATCACTCTGTGCGATGATGATCAAAGGCAATCTCAGAGAAAAAAAATATTTTGAATGGTACAGCCGTGCTGTGGCAGAAGGGATCAGTCTGACACGGCTTTATGAATATTTTCTTTATTCTCTGCCGGATGATTACGGAAAGCTGCTTCCGCGGGATGTTCTTCTGTATTTTTCCTATGCTGCGGATATGGATGCGGAAAGCCGGGCAAAGCTTTATGAAAATATTCTTCTTTACAGCGGGGAGAACTCAGATATATTCGGTCTTTATGAGCGCTCCATGGAGCAGTTTGCCCTGGATCAGCTTTTTGCGGGCAGGATGGATGGCAGACTGGCGGTTATTTACCGGAAAATGATATACAGGGAGCTTATCGATACGCAGCTTGCCCGGGTGCTGCCTGCAATTCTCAAATCCAGCCGGATTGAATGCAGGGACAGAACAATGCGCTATGTGGTAGTGCGGCATGAGGAACTGATGACAGAGGATGCCTACCCTCTGAAAGAAGGAAGAGCGTATGTACCTCTTTTTTCTCAGCGGGATGTGATACAGTTTCAGGACGGGTACGGAAACAGGTATATGAATGTGCGCTGCGAGATGGCACCTGCGATGGAGGATGTGGATGAACTCATCCGGGTTTGTTTTGAAATGTATCCGGGTCATCCTCTTCTGTTCGTAAATGCATGTTATGAAGCGATACAGAAGGAGAAGCTTTCGGCTGACGATGCGGTGCTTCTGGAGCAGGCGGATCAGAGGATGAAGCTGCACCCGCTGTTCAGGGCAAGGATCCTTTCTGCAATCGTTCGATATTACAAAGATATGGCGGACAGCTCGGATGATGGGCGCGACGGCAGCCTTTCCTATCTGCTCTGTATGGATAAGGATATTCTGACACAGGAGGAGAGAAGAGGAGTCTGTGAGACGCTTATCCGCCGCGGGTATTACAAAGAGGGGTATGAGATGATTGCCCGCTATGGGATAGAGGGTCTGGGTGCGAAATATCTTCTCATGCTCTGCACAAAAATGGTGCTTCAGAATCTTTTTGATGAAGACGACAGGCTTCTGCATCTGTCATACATGGTCTTTGTCATGGGAAAGAGTGACAGTGTAATTCTTGACTATCTCTGTGAGCACTTTAACGGAACGGTAGATCAGATGTATCATGTTCTTATGCAGGGGATAAAGGAACATGTGGAAACGTATGATCTGGAGGAACGTCTTGTCGCCCAGATGCTGTTTACCGGAAATACGGAAAAACTGGATCGGGTATTTGAACTCTATGCGTCCCGGAAAAAAACGAGTGAGAATGTAGTGCGGGCATATTTTACCGTCAAGAGCGCCGAGTATTTTCTTGACGGAAAGACAACGCAGGACAGAGTGTTTTCTTATCTGGAAGGGGCTGTTCACGGGAGTGTGGAGAAGGATAAAGTACCGGATATCTATCTTCTTGCTCTCACAAAATTTTATTCTACGCTTCCGGAGCTTACTGAGGAGCAGAGGCAGCTCTGTCAGCTTGTGGTGGATGTTCTCATTGATGCGGGAATGGTTTTTGCCTACTTTAAGGATCTGGCACGTTTTATACTGATTCCCGGCGATATCCTGGACAAGGAGATTATTGAATATCATGGCAGAAGGGATGTAAGACCCTATCTGCGGCTTAGGATTCTTCCCGAAGAGGAGGAGTATCATTATGAGGAGCTGCGTCCTGTTTACCGTGGAATTTATATTCGGGAAAAGGTTCTGTTTGAAGGGGAAATCATGGAGTTCCAGATCGAGGAAGAGCAGGACGGGGAAAGATGTGTAAAAGCGGAGGGAAGTGTATCCTGTCGGGAAGTGGTTACCAGGGCGCCCGGAAACCGTTTTGCGTGTCTGAATGAGATGAGTCTCTCCCAGGAGGTCGGGAATGAAAACGCTCTCAGGGAGAAAATGGAGGAGTATCTGAAAAAGGATGCAGCCGTGGCGGAGCTGTTTGTGCTGCAGTGAAAGGAATACAGTTAGAAAATGGATGGACTTGTAATAGGGATGGATCTGTGCAATACATATACGCACATGTCCTGCCGGGATCCGGAAAAAACCTGGGTAATTCCGACCGTAGTATGCAAGAATAAAAACAGGGATGAGTGGTACGTGGATGAGGAAGCCTATGCACATACGCTGGTAGGCGATGGCGTCATGGAGGATAAACTTCTGACTCAGGTGCAGAAGGATGGTACGGCTACCATAAATGATATCCGTTATGAGGGACTTTATCTTCTGAAAATGTTTCTGGAAAAGGCACTGGAACTTCCGAAAAAGGAGACGGGAAAAGAGGAGATTGAGAGCCTTGTGATTGCTATCGGCAGTCTGGATGTAAAGCTGATGGACAGCCTGATGTACTGTGCCGATTATCTGAAAATTGACAGAAGCCGTGTTCACATCATCAGTCATACGGAGAGCTTTCTCTATTATGTGATGAGCCAGAAACGGGAGGTATGGAGCAATCAGGTCGGGATGTTTGACCTGTCGGAGGAAAGCTTCCGCTACTATGAAATGAAGATTCAGAGAGGCATGCGTCAGATGCAGGTTGTGGCGGACAGTGAAAATCTGGAAGAGGGATTTCATCTGGATGTTCTGGAGACGCCTGCCGGGGCCAAACTGGGCGATCGGATTCTCTGTTCCTGTGCGGATCGTCTTCTTCAGAAAAGGCTTTTCTCATCTATTGTTCTTACGGGCAAGGGATTTGAAAATACGGACTGGGCACCTGAGTTTATGCGGCAGATATGCAGCAGGCGCCGGGTCTTTGTGGAGAACAGTCTTTTTTCCAGGGGAGCTCTTATGAAAGCGGTGGACTCCCTTCAGGAGCGGACATCCTTTGCATTTACATGTATCTGCGAGGGCAGGCTGCGCTCCACCGTTTCTGTAAAGGTACTGAACCGGGACAAGGAAGGACAGCTTGTGCTGGCGGCGGCCGGAGATAACTGGTATGAAGCTAAAAGTACCACGCAGTTTATTGTCGCCGGATCTCCGGAAGTGGAATTTTCCATTGTGCCGCTGGATCCGAGAAAGAAAAAACTGGTAAAAATCAGTCTGGACGATTTCCCCAAACGCCCTGACAGGACAACGCGTATCAGTCTTTCTCTCGGGTTTACGGATGAGAAAACGATGATTGCCGTGATACGGGATCTGGGCTTTGGAGAGCTTTTCCCGCCAACGGATAAAGTAATAAAACAAGAGGTATCGCTATGAGTTTGATTGTCTGCCGACAGGAGCCGGTAAAACACCCGTTTTATATTGAGCGTCTGGGGCTGCATATCGCATCCTCCCAGGAGCTGTGCTATGTTATTTACAACAACCCCCTTCTGGCTCTGGACGGGTTTGTGGATGAGCGTCTGATTCGGTTTATCAGAGAGGAACTGGATCTGACGTTTCTGGCGGGAAAGCTGGAGACATGGCGACAGAGCGAAGAAGAGCAGGACGAAATGCCGGTTATCATTCTTCAGGAATGCTATTATTACACTTCCAGGGAAATTGCAAAGTTCAGGCAGAAAATAGCGGCTTACCGTAAAATGTCAAGAGCAGAATTCATGAAGGAGACGGCGGATTACTATTTCACTCTGAGACAGTATGGGACGGCAATTCATTATTATAACCGGATTCTGGAAGACTGGAGAATCAAGTCTCTCACGGATGAATTTACTGCCAGAATATGGAATAATATCGGTGCTGCCTATGCGGGAATCTTCTGGTTTGAGAAAGCAATGACGGCTTATGACATGTCTTACAATTTCCAGAAAAATCTTGATACTTTAAAACGGATATATCAGCTTACGCTGCTGAATCCGGAGCTGAAGCTGAAGGAAAGGTACATGGCACTTCTGACTGCCGAGCGGAAAGCGGCCTGGGAAAAGGAGCTTTCAGATATAAAAGAAAAGGCGGCTGACAATGAGGCGGTCCGAAAGGTAGAGGAGCTTTTCAGCCGCGATCCCATCCGCCGGAAGGCAGAATCAGGAGCGCTTCTTGCCGAGTGGAAGAGAGAATACCGGAAGATGCTGTAGAAAATAGTAAAGTATGTAAAACTGTGCAACAGGGAAGAGATTTGAAGCTCTTCCCTGTTTATTTTCAGTGACGGCAGTAGTTTCCCGGAGACGGGCAATGAAAAAATGTACCGGAAATAAAAAGGATCGTCCGGCAGAAAAATAAGGCAGGCAATATACGGGAAGTTTAACTTCATTTAAGGAAAGGCTGATATATTTACAGTACAGGAAAGATTCGGTACAGAAAGTGAGGGGAAAATCATGAAGAAGAGAAGAATACTGGTTCTTTGTGTACTGTCAGCCATACTGACCGGAGCGGTGCAGCTTACTGCATCAGCTTCCACAGAGACAAAAATTACAAGTGTTTCTCTGCAGATAGATTCAGATATTACAGCAGGGGACAGTGACAGTGATGTGGAGGTAACTTCCAGCTCAAGCCGGTATGATGTGGATGATGTGGAGGTAACCAATGAGCCGGACGATGAGTGGGAAGAGGATGATAAACCCAGACTTAAAATCACATTGACAGCAGAAGATGGGTATTACTTTGCATCAGGCAGTGTCACAAAGAGTGATGTGAGCCTCAGCGGAGATGACGGGACAGTAACATCTGTAAGCCGTTCGGACTCAGATACACTTTTTGGTTTATGTTACGCTCGACGCTCTGGAGGATGATGGAGATTACGAGCTGGAAGTGTATGGACTGGAGTGGGACGAATCCGACGCCACTGCATACTGGGATGACAGCGAAGATGCGAATTATTATGAAGTACGCCTTTACAGAGGCAGCAGTACAGTTACTTCTGTTTTAACGACATATGGTACCAGCTATGACTTTTCTTCGTATTTTACACAGAGCGGAACATATTCTTTCCGGGTCAGAGCTGTCTATAATTCCTCCAATAAAGGGAGCTGGGAAGAATCGGATGACTGGTATGTAACCTCGTCGGAAGCCAGTGAGATATATGCGGGTTCTTCATCCTATGGAGCCGGGCCGGGAACGTCCGATTCATCCGGGGGTGCGTGGTTAAAGGATGATGTGGGCTGGTGGTACTGTAATGCGGATAAAAGCTATACTGTAAATAACTGGCAGTTTATCAATGGGTTCTGGTATTATTTTGATGAAAGAGGTTATATGAAGACAGGCTGGATTCTGTGGAACGGCTCATGGTATTACTGCACAGAAAGCGGCGAGATGCTTACTAATACTGTCACGCCTGATGGATATTATGTGGGAAGTGACGGAGCGTGGATTTCATAATATAAAAAATTATTTTAAAATAGCGAAGCAGAAAAAGGCATTTTTTCCTTTATGGGAAAAGTGTCTTTTTTCATTTTAAAGTGTAAAATTACTTGACATAGGTACGAAATCATACTATTATTAAAAGTACGATTTCGTACTGACTGGGAGGAAAATTATGGAGAAGGCATGCAGTGCTATTAAACGTTACAATCATCTGATAGGCGAGATAGAAGGGATCTATCATGATATTTCTTTCAGGATGGGGCTGTCAGACAGTGTGTCAAAAATTCTGTATACGCTCTGCATATCTGACAATCGCTGCCCCCTGAGCCTGGTTTGCCGTCAGACCGGATTAAGCAAACAGACTGTTAACTCTGCAATTCGCAGGATGGAAGAGCAGGGACTTGTAAAACTGGCGGCAACAGGCAGAAAAAGTAAAGATGTTCTTCTGACTGACGATGGGAAAGAACTGGCAGACCGGACAGCCCGGCGCATCATTGAGATGGAAAACAGTATTTTCGGCTCCTGGAAACAGGAGGATGTGCAGCACTATCTGTTCCTGACAGAGGAATTTCTGCATGCTCTGCAGAGCAAATCAGGTGAAATATAGCGGGAGGAACTTATGAAAATTATTACCATCAGCAGGGAATTCGGGAGCGGCGGCAGGGAACTTGGCAAACGCCTTTCTGATGAGATGAAATTTGATTATTATGACAGGGAGATTATAGAGGCTGTCTCGAAAAATACAGGAATGAAAGAGGAGTATATTTTAAAAACTCTTGAAAACCACGGGTGGAGAAATATTCCCCTTACGTTTCGGCATTCTTTTGCAGGTGCAGCTTCCATGCAGCATACACAGACTTCTTTTCTGCTGGAACAGAAACGTATTATTGAAGGGATCGCAAAACTCGGAAAAGACTGTATAATTGTGGGACGAAATGCGGATGTGCTTCTCAGGGATTATCATCCGCTGAATCTTTTTGTCTGTGCAGATATGCAGGCCAGGATTAACAGGTGCATGGAACGGGCGCCTGAGAGTGAAAATCTGTCGGTCAGGGAACTGGAGCGGAGAATAAAAAATATCGACAGAGTACGGGCACGGATCAGAGATATTCTCAGTGACAGCAGATGGGGTGATCCTCATAATTATCATCTGACGCTCAATACGACAGAGTGGGATATTGAGAAGATGGTTCCGGCTGTTGTTTCCTGTATTAACTGCTGGTTTGGAGGGGACAGATGATTCAGTTATCAGATCACTTTAATTATCGCAGACTGCTGCGTTTTACTCTGCCTTCTATTGTGATGCTGGTGTTTACTTCCATATATGGAGTAGTGGATGGCTTTTTTGTCTCTAATTTTGTGGGGAAAACACCCTTTGCAGCTCTGAATTTTATTATGCCTTTTTTAATGATTTTAGGGTGCGTCGGTTTCATGTTCGGAACCGGCGGCGGAGCTCTGATAGCCAAAACCATAGGAGAGGGGAGCAGAGAACGGGCAAATCAGATTTTTTCCATGCTGGTATGTGTGTCCATTGTAAGCGGTATTATACTGACCCTGACCGGCATGGTTCTCATCCGCCCGATAGCTGTTGTTCTTGGGGCGCAGGGTCAGCTCCTTGAAGATTCTGTCTCCTACGGACGGATAATCCTCATGGCCATCCCTGCCTATATTCTGCAATATGAATTTCAGTGTCTTTTTGTCACAGCGGAAAAACCGAAACTGGGGCTGGGAGTGACGGTTGCCGCCGGCTTTACCAATATTATTCTGGATGCTCTTTTTGTTGCGGTGTTCTCATGGGGGCTGGAGGGGGCGGCCGCAGCTACTGCGTTGAGTCAGTGCGTGGGAGGCATTTTGCCGCTCATCTATTTTGGCCGTCCCAACAGCAGTCTTCTGCGGTTTACAAAAATCAGATTTGATGGCAAAGCGTTGCTTAAATCCTGTACCAACGGTTCATCGGAGCTTATGTCCAATATTTCCATGTCCCTTGTGGGTATGCTTTATAATGTTCAGCTGCTGAAATACGCAGGCGAGGACGGGGTGGCCGCTTACGGTGTCCTGATGTATCTGAATCTGGTTTTTCAGGCGGTATTCATAGGATATTCTGTCGGCACGGCACCCGTAATCAGTTATCATGACGGGGCACAGAACTTCAGCGAACTGAGAGGACTGCTGAAAAAAAGCCTGATTCTCATTTTAATTTTTGCTCTTATTATGTTTGGAGGAGCAGAGCTGTCAGCCAGACCTCTTTCCGTTATATTTGTGGGGTATGACGAACAGCTTTTAAAAATTACGCTGCGGGCATTTTTGATTTATTCTTTTTCTTTCCTGTTCTCAGGATTTTCAATTTTCGGTTCGTCTTTTTTCACAGCATTAAATGACGGCCTGGTATCGGCACTTATTTCATTTCTGCGGACTCTGGTATTTCAGATTCTGGCAGTACTCATTCTGCCTCTTATATGGGGGCTGGATGGCATATGGCTTTCTGTCGTGGCAGCGGAAATGCTGGCAATAGTGGTAACATTTCTGTTCCTTATGGGAAACAGAAAAAAGTATCACTACTGAATACGTCAGACTTTCCGGGCATATGATACAAAAAAGCCGGAATCTTCTTTTATCCCACCGGCAGGTAAAGAGAAAAGAAGGTTCCGGGTTTTTGTATCTTTTTCAGATATGTAAACAGGCTATCGGCTGGTCAGCGTACCGATATTTTTAATGAGGACAGAGATGGTTCCGTCCATATTTGTAATAAATTCCACATGTTCTGGATTGCGGTATTCCTCCATGGGAATCCGTATCTCAATGCCGGTATCAGTGGTCAGGCGCTGTGTCTGAAATTTCTTTATGGTTTTTTCGTTTTTTGGCTGAACTGTCTCATAGGACATATTGTAGCGTTCAAGTTTTTCGTCCAGTTCTTTAAGCATCTCCGGACTGTCAGGAAAAACCTTTTCCCGGACGGAGGAGACTTTGAGTTCGCCTTCCTCTTCAAGCTCTGAGCAGATGACTTCCTTGATTTCCATCTGCTTCTTTGCATCTTCTTCCCCGTAATATTTTCTCGCCACCTGTTCCATGGCTCTTGTCACGATATCAAGTTTTGACTTCTGAGAAAGCGGAGCGTGGCATTCAAGAAAAAGTTCAGAAAAATAAAACTGTTTTTCGCCGTTTACCTCGTATTTCTTTTCTGCCAGGAGGATGGAACCGTCGGAGAGATCCACAACAAAGGCTTCAGAAAGGCGCTGGCCCTGTCCGGGAAGAAGGGCCCGCTGAAGGATAATCTCATTGGAGTTTCCCGATTCGGTTTCTCTTGTGGTGTGCGTATAGGATGTCTTGTAATTCATTTTCAGGAAGGCCAGATAATCGCGGCCGGCGCAGCCGAAAATGGCGATGGCAATGTCTGCTGCCGGGATATCAATATTGGAATTCATGATATCATACAGCCTTTCCGCCAGTTTTTTGCTCGTCTCAACAAAATTTTCCGGTGTGCAGTTTTCCAGAAGCTCCTTAACTTCTGAAGCTTCGGAAAAACGGCAGTGCTTTACATCATCGCTTTCTGTCACGGCTTCAATGTGGGCTTTGAGAAAATCGGAAAAATCCGGACCAGCTTCCATAAGCTGGTCCGAGAGAACCGGAATTCCCATAGATGAATCAAGAATGTGAACGATAGCCGCTTTTAAAATCATATCATCGCTTTTCAAGTTCCGTTACCTCCTGTGTCTGTATTCCCTCTGTGCAGGTAAAGGAGACGCTGTCTCCCGCTTTCAGAAACGGGAGCTTTTCTGATACGGAAATTGAGGCCGTATATACATCATCACTTCCCTCAACAGTGAAATAGTAGCAGGTATTCCCCGATACCACCGCACTTTCAATTTCCCGTATGATACCGGAAACCTCCTTTGTCTCTTTGGGCTCCCCGGTCTCTTCGCCTTCCAGGTTCAGGGCCTGCCGGTAATTTTTGCGTGCTTCATCAATTGTCTGGCCCGTTCCGACGATCTGGTACTGGGCCACATCAACAAAAGCATACATTTTTACCAGGCCTGCGGCATCCTTAAGAGAGATGAAATAGGCGGGCCGGTCGGAAATATTTAAAAGAAGCGGGAAGGTAGCGCTGTAATTTAAGTGCTGTACCTGCCCCCTGGCCGAATCCATGGCCGAGAGCTCCGTGGCACCGGGGACGGCATAGAATTTTGTCTCTTTTGTCCGGAGATTGACAAGGACAAAACCGATGTTGGATTCATCGGATGTGACGGAGCTCATGCCGGTATAAAGCCATACATCATCATCAATGGCCAGGTAATTGTAGCCGTAGGTTGTACGGCGGACGCCTCTCTGCCCGAAGATGGAGTTGAAATATCCGTTCTGGAAGCGGCCATTGTCGTCTAACTGTTCCATGATGAGATTGGAGTCATAAAGCTGGTCAATCCACTGAGGTACATTTTCCTTTGCGTACCAGGCGGATTCTCCTGTGATGGCGTTGACTAAAACGGCTCCTCCGATATCGGGACCGTTCCACCAGCCAATCCGGTAGTTGATTGTGGGAGCCACCCAGTAAGGAGTTCCCTCATCGTCTATCTCAAACGAGACAGTCTCAAATATTCTGGTCGGATAACGGAACCGGATATAGCGGTAAATATTGCGGAAGAAATATTCACTGGTGGAATATTTCATGCCGGAATCAAGCCATACGAGATCTGTGTTCTGGTTTACCATATCTACGGCAATGTAGGCGGCAAGTCCCTTTCTCTGATTGAAAAGCCATTTGACCGGATCAGCATATGCGAGAGGTGTAACCCGGTAGGGGGTTCCCTTGTAGTTTATCTGAGTATAATTTTCCTGAATCTCAAACTGGGATACGAGATCCGTCATCTCTCCCAGTTTTTTGCTGCCCAGCCGTGAGGCGGTATCCTTGTCCACTACCGGGATCTGGGACATATTCAGTTCTGCCACGTCGGCTGAGAAATCTCCGTCGGTAATTGTGATCAGGTCGCGGTAACGGGATGCATTGAAGATTTTAAGTCCCAGGACAGAGGCAACGAGGGTAAAAACAACCAGAATGCCAACGAGGATAAATCCGTATTTCAGGGGGCGTCCCAGATTAAGTGATTTCTTTTCTGTATATTTGCGCTGGAAGACAACGCGTCCTGTGACGGGATCAACTGTTTTCTCCATGCGGTAACCGGAGCCCACCTGTTCCAGAAGTTCTTTCACTGAGCTTAAAAAGCTGACTGTCAGTATAATCAGAATACTGATAATGAGGAAAATAATAAAGTTTCGGTCATGCAGATTTACAGCCGGAAGCATGGTGTAAAACACCAGAAAGATAAGGGCAGCTGCAATGACAAATTTGATAAGTACGGAAACAAAACGTTTCAATCGACAGTTCTCCTTTCGTTTTTAACGGAGCCGGCGCGCGGTATGCATCTGCCGCTCACGGATATCTGTGTCCGTTTTTTGCGGCACACAGGTAACAATATTGTATCAGTTATGGGAAGAAAATCAAGCTCCGCTTGACAAAAAGTCAGGATGTGATAAAATAAGTACCATGTACCGCCGGACATTAATGAGGCGGACGATGAGTCGGCTATGCCGGCCTGCAGATATAATATGAATCGGCTGCCTGAGGGCGGCGGATGGAAAAAAGGCTGAGAAGGCGTCAGTAGCGTTCTGTTTTTCTTTCAGAGAGAAGAGACCACCGGCTGTAAGTCTCTTTAAGTTCAGACAGGATGTCGAATTTCCCGCCGGAGCCGCACGGCTGAGGTCTGTCCGGTATTTCAGGGCAGGATAGGCAGTGACGGATCGTGCACGTTACGCACAATTGAGAGCCTGTCCGAAAGACAGGAATCAGGGTGGTACCGCGAGACATTTCAAGTCCCGTCCCTTGCATGCAGGGGGCAGGGCTTTTTTTATTGTACGGGAATAGTACTCCCGGTAAGTTCAAATTTTTATTGGCAGAGGAGAAATCATGAGAGAGCAGTTAGAAAAGATTAAAGAAGAGGCGCTCAGACAGATTGAAGCATCTGAGGCACTGGAAAAGCTGAATGAGATCCGGATTGCCTATCTCGGCAAAAAGGGAGAGCTGACGGGCGTTCTTAAGAGCATGAAGGATGTTGCGCCGGAGGACAGGCCCAAGGTAGGACAGATGGTAAACGAGGTAAGAGAGCTCATCGAGTCGAAGCTGGAGGAGACAAAGCAGTCTCTGGCAAGAAAAGCCCGGGAAGAGCAGATGAAAAAAGAGGTTATCGATGTGACTCTGCCTGCCAGAAAGAATCATGTGGGTCACAGCCATCCCAACACAATCGCCCAGAAGGAAGTGGAGCGTATTTTTGTGGGAATGGGATATGAGGTAGTGGAAGGACCGGAAGTGGAGTATGATGAGTACAACTTTGAGCGTCTGAATATCCCGAAAAATCATCCGGCAAGGGATGAACAGGATACTTTCTATATCAATGACAATATTCTCTTACGCAGCCAGACCTCTCCTGTTCAGGTGCGTACCATGGAGAAAGGAAAGCTTCCCATTCGTATGATAGCGCCGGGGCGGGTATTCCGTTCTGACGAGGTGGATGCAACGCATTCTCCTTCCTTCCATCAGATCGAAGGACTGGTTATCGACAAAAATATCACGTTTGCGGATCTGAAGGGAACACTGGCAGAGTTTGCCAGAGAGCTGTTCGGTCCGGAGACAAAGGTAAAATTCCGTCCGCATCATTTCCCCTTTACGGAGCCCAGTGCCGAGGTGGATGTAAGCTGCTTTAAATGCGGCGGAAAGGGCTGCCGGTTCTGTAAAGGTTCCGGCTGGATTGAGATTTTGGGCTGCGGTATGGTGCATCCTCATGTTCTTGAGATGTGCAATATCGATCCGGAGGAGTATTCCGGGTTTGCTTTCGGTGTGGGTCTTGAGAGAATTGCCCTTTTAAAATATGAGATTGATGACATGCGCCTGCTCTATGAGAACGATATCCGTTTCCTGAAGCAGTTTTAATGCAGCTGCGCTGCCTGCGTGTATTTTAGGATTGATAACCGAAAAGGAGTAGAGAATAATGAATACAGCATTATCATGGATAAAAGCATACGTCCCGGATCTGGATGTGACGGCACAGGAGTACACGGATGCCATGACACTGACCGGAACGAAGGTTGAGGGCTATGAGCGTCTCGACAAAAATCTGGAAAAAATTGTAGTGGGACAGATTGAAAAGATAGAGCGTCATCCTGATGCGGACAAGCTGGTTGTCTGCCAGGTTAATATCGGGACAGAGACCATTCAGATTGTTACCGGTGCACCCAATGTTAAAGAGGGATATAAGGTTCCGGTTGTTCTGGACGGAGGACGGGTAGCCGGCGGTCATGACGGCGGTCCGCTTCCTGAAGAAGGCATTGTCATCAAAAAGGGAAAGCTTCGCGGGGTAGAGTCCTGCGGCATGATGTGTTCCATCGAAGAGCTGGGATCCAGCCGGGATATGTATCCCGATGCACCGGAGTCCGGCATCTATATTCTGCCGGATGATGCGCCGCTTGGAGCGGATGCGGTGGAGCTTCTGGGTCTCCGTGATGTGGTGTTTGAATATGAGATAACATCCAACCGCGTTGACTGCTACAGCGTAATTGGAATTGCAAGAGAAGCTGCGGCTACCTTCAGAAAGAAATTTGTTCCTCCTGTTATCCGTGAGACAGGAAACGATGAGGATATCAGTCAGTATCTCAGCGTAAAGGTGGAAGATACAGAGCTCTGCCCGCGCTATTGTGCCAGAATGGTAAAAAATATCAAGCTCGGACCATCGCCGGCCTGGATGCAGAGACGTCTTGCAGCCAGCGGAATCCGTCCCATCAACAATATCGTTGACATCACGAACTACGTGATGGAGGAGTACGGTCAGCCTATGCATGCATATGACTATGATCTGATAAGCGGCCATGAGATTATTGTAAAGTGCGCGAAAGACGGAGATGTGTTCCAGACTCTCGATGGTCAGGAGAGGAAGCTGGACAGCAGAGTACTGATGATTAATGACGGCGAGAAGGAAGTTGGAATTGCCGGAATCATGGGAGGAGAAAACTCCAAGATAACAGACGATGTGAAGACCATGGTATTTGAGGCAGCCTGCTTTGACGGAACCAACATCCGTCTGTCTGCCAAGAGAGTGGGACTGCGCACGGATGCCTCCGGCAAGTTTGAGAAGGGTCTTGATCCCAATACGGCCGGCGAGGCAATAAACCGCGCCTGCCAGCTCATCGAGGAGCTGGGAGCAGGAGAGGTTGTGGGCGGCATGATCGACGTCTATCCCGTTAAGAGAGAGGGAAACCGTGTTCCTTTTGAACCGGAGAAAATCAACCGGCTTCTTGGCACTGATATTCCGGAGAAAGATATGCTGGGATATTTTGAGATGATTGATCTTGGCTACGACAGTGAGACAAAAGAAGTGATTGTTCCCAGCTGGAGACAGGATCTTCACCGTATGGCGGATCTTGCCGAGGAGGTTGCAAGATTCTACGGCTATGACATCATTCCGACATCTCTGCCTTCCGGGGAAGCAACCACAGGAAAGCTTTCCTTCAAGATGAGAGTGGAGGAGGTAGCCAGGGAGATTGCTGAGTTCTGCGGATTCAGCCAGAGCATGACATACTCCTTCGAAAGCCCCAAGGTGTATGACAGGCTTCTGATTCCTGAAGACAGCGATCTTCGCAGGGCAGTGACCATCTCCAATCCGCTGGGCGAGGACTTCAGCATCATGCGGACTCTGCCGCTGAATGGTATGCTGACATCACTTTCCACCAACTATAACCGCAGAAATAAGGAAGTGCGCCTCTATGAGATGGCGACGGTTTACCTTCCCAAAGCTCTTCCTCTGACCGAGCTTCCCGACGAGCGTCTTCAGTTTACGCTGGGAATGTACGGCAGCGGCGACTTCTTCGATATGAAGGGGGTTGTGGAGGAATTTTTCGACAAGATCGGTATGAGAAAACGTCCTCATTACAGCGCTGATGAGAAAAAGCCATTTCTTCATCCGGGCCGTCAGGCTGAGATTGTGTATGAGGGAACGTGTGTCGGCTATCTGGGAGAGCTTCATCCTGATGTGGCTGATGCATATAAGCTGGGAGAAAAGACGTATGTGGCCGTCATTGACATGCCGGCGGTTCTTCCCTATGCGACTTTCGATCACAAATATACAGGTATTGCCAAATATCCGTCTGTGACGAGAGATCTGAGTATGATTATGAAGAAGGAAATTCTGGCAGGACAGATTGAAGATATCATTGAGCAGCGCGGCGGAAAACTCCTTGAGAGCTACAAGCTTTTTGATGTGTATGAGGGAAGTCAGATCACGGCGGGGTATAAATCGGTTGCCTACTCCATAACCTTCCGTGCTCAGGATCACACACTGGAGGAGAAAGAGGTTACGACCGTGATGAACAAGATTCTCAATGGACTTCAGGGTCTGGGGATTGAGCTGAGAAGCTGACGGCTGCCGGACAGCAGAGAAAAATCTTTTGCATCAGGCAGATGTAAATATATAAAGAGGTATACAGAAAATAAAGCCCCGGCGGTTCAGAGCAGGAACTGCCGGGGCTTGCTGCATAACACATCTTTTCTGGTTTTTCTGCCTGCTGTGCCGCAAAGAGAGTTTTTACATGGACGTAAGGCTGATCAGCTGCTTTATTTCATCTGCGATATCAGAACGTTCCCGGGAAGCCTGCTGCTTCAGGGTCTGCAGGTGTCTCAGAACATCGCAGATCTGGTCTCTGGTATGGCGCATCCGCTCCTGGGAGTGCTGAATTTGATCCAGCACGGCCCAGTCGGCGAATATACCATCAAAAAGATAGTCGGCAACCCGGAGAAAACCGTCAATGCTTACATGTAAATCTGCATCAATCGTAATATCAGCCAGCTCTGTTTTGAAATGACGCAGCTGTGTCTGCAGGTTCTCTACGGATGCCTGAGCTTCATCCAGGTGATTATGCTTAATCAGATCGGTCATCAGACCTCCGCCCAGCAAATCCCATGTTCCCCAGCCTTCTGCACTGTCCAGACTGGATAAAATCCGGTCTGCACATGCCAGGGCTGACTGTCCGGCACAGACTGCCTCCTGCAGCTCTTTCTCCTGGCCTGACAGATAGCCGGCGCGCTCCTCCAGTTTCAGGATTTTCTCTGCCGTGCTGCCGCCGGCCGCCTTTATGGCTGCGGCTTTTTTTTGAAGGACAGCAGCGTAGCGGGTTTCACAGCCCTGCAGGGAGTCCAGTTCTGCTTCATAACGTTTCAAATCTTCCTGGACTCCTGTCAGTTCTCTTTCAGCTGCATCATATTTCACACGGGCGGCACAGGCATTCTGGCGTTCCTGTGTCAGCTTTTCATCTATTTTTCCGATGACACTGTAAAAAAATGCAGCCAGGCTCCGGCCTTCCAGCCGCTCCACGTCTGCCTGTTCATCCGAAAGGTTTTGCTTCAGTTCCTTTGCGCGGGCCGCATATGTGTCCCGCTGGGCACGAAGTTCGGTTATGGCGGCCTCCAGTTTTTCCTTTCGGGCACATTGTATCTGCAGATGGCGCAGCTGTTCATCGTAACATTTCATAAAATGTTTTTCCTTTCTCCGCCCTTTTAAAATGAATCAGAAGGAAACGGTCAGCAGCATTTTAAACTGTTCTTCTCCGTATACGGCATGTGGGACATCTTTTGGCATAATCAGAGTTTCATCTTTTGTCAGAACGAAAACCTCTCCGCCTACGGTAAAGCGTCCCGTTCCGTCAAGAACAGTAACCATGGCGTCTCCGCCGGAGGCGTGAGTGGAGATTTCCTCGCCCCTGTCAAAAGAAAAGACAGTCATACTCATATGGTCGTTCTGTACCAGGGTTTTGCTTACTACCTGTCCTTCCTGGTATTCCACAAGATTTTTAAGCTCCAGTTTAACGGATTTCTGAATGTTTTTATACATATTTTTGTCTCCTCTCGTTGATTCTTTTATGTGAAGCAGATGTCTGTTTTTATTATGGATAAAAGGTTTTTTCAAGTCAATGACGAAATGGAAGAAATTTGTGGGAAAATAAAGTTCAGAAAAGTTATGTGTCAGCATAGGGGCTCAGAAACAGGCTTTTGAAATATGCCTGACATTCTCTGAATAATGAGTGCAAAATGAAAGATAATAAGAAAGGCAGAAGGCCGCAGTTAATATATGATTGCCGGTCTGCAGGACATATTGTTCTGCGAAAGAAGTGCGGAGAAAAGGAGGCAGTTATTATGTATAGAGATTTTGAGATTATTGCTGTGCGGGGACGGGAAATTCTGGATTCCAGGGGAAATCCCACTGTGGAGGCGGAGGTCGTTCTGGAAAACGGTGCAGTGGGCCGGGCTGCGGTTCCATCGGGGGCATCCACAGGAAGCTTTGAGGCGGTGGAACTGCGGGATAAAGAGGAGCGCTACGGCGGTCTCGGGGTCAGACGTGCAGCCGATAATATTGCAACAATTCTGGGGGAGGCTATTCTGTTTGAAAATGCCCTGGAACAGAGGAAGATTGACACGCTGATGCAGAAGGCAGACGGGACAGAGAATAAGGGAAAAGCAGGAGCAAATGCAATTCTGGGGGTTTCCATGGCGGTTGCCCGGGCTGCTGCTGCCGGACTTCATATTCCGCTTTACCGGTATCTTGGGGGGATTGGTGCCCATGAGCTTCCGGTGCCCATGATGAATATTTTAAACGGAGGACGCCATGCGGACAATACTGTGGATCTGCAGGAATTTATGATTATGCCTGTGGGAGCCTGCTGCTTTTCAGAAGGGCTCCGTATGTGTGCTGAGATCTACCGGGTTCTGAAAAAGCTTCTTGCAGAAGGAGGATACAGCACAGGCGTGGGGGACGAGGGCGGATTTGCCCCCAATCTTAAGGATACGGAGGAAGTTCTGGAGATGCTTGTCAGAGCCGTGGAAAAGAGCGGATACCGTCCGGGCGATGAGGTGCAGATTGCCCTTGATGCTGCATCGAGCGAACTGTATGATGAGAAAACGGGACTTTATCTTTTCCCCGGAGAGAGCAAAATGAGCGGTTCTGAAGTACGTCGTAGTGCGGATGAGATGGTGGACTATTACAGAAAACTGACAGATAAATTTCCTGTCTGCTCCATTGAGGACGGACTTCATGAAGAGGACTGGGCCGGATGGAAAATGATGACAGAAAAGCTGGGAAATCAGATACAGCTTGTAGGCGATGATCTTTTTGTGACAAACACAAAACGCCTGAAAAAAGGAATAGAAAGCGGTGTGGCCAACTCAATTCTTGTAAAAGTCAACCAGATTGGAACCCTGACGGAAAGCTTTGAGGCTATTGAGATGGCAAAGAAGGCAGGATATACAACAGTTATTTCCCACCGTTCCGGCGAGACGGAAGATTCTTTTATTGCTGATATTGCAGTGGCGGTCAATGCCGGACAGATCAAGACAGGTGCGCCCTGCCGCTCGGAGCGCGTGGCAAAATACAACCAGCTTCTGCGGATTGAGGAACAGCTGCGGATGCCGGAGATTCATTAAAGAAAACAGAATATTTGACGGAAGAATGCCGGTATGATCCCATCTTTGACAGTTGAGAGAATAAAAAATCGCTGTAAACCCTTGTATTTACTGGGCTGCAGCGATTTTTGTCG
>CALWSF010000019.1 GCA_944384125.1 uncultured Lachnospiraceae bacterium
AAAGGCTAAAGTATTGTTTCATGAACTTTTTCACATTGAAATCAACTAATAATGGAAAGAACCTATTTTGCGTTTACATTCCCATAATGAATAATATCTAATATTAAAAAGAAATCTTTTTCCAGAGGACTTATTGCCACTCTGAAAAAAGATTTCTTTTTTCGCTACATCAATTTAATTTTGCAATTACATTTGGACGTAATAATCTTTAATATTTATCCCCGCCGAAAGAAGATGTATACATGCCTGCTCCGGAATAGGACATGCCACTATCCGGTTTATCCGTTCCGCTGCCCGCCATAGTGTCTGCCGCTGCACTTTCATAACCGGAATTTCTCAGTTTGAACTCTCCAATTAAACGTTTGAGAATTTCTGCCTGGCTGGAGAGTTCCTGACTTGCCGCTGCACTCTCTTCTGCTGTCGCAGAGTTTGTCTGAACTACGCTGGATATCTGATCAATACCAACACTTACCTGAGCAGCCGAGTCAGACTGAGCTTTACTGTTTTCAGATATGGATGCAATTGCCACAACAGCCTGCTCTGTAATCTTAGCGCTTTCCTCAAGGGTAGCCGCAGTTTCATTAACTATATTGGTTCCGTTCTCAACTGCTGCGATTGATCTTTCAATCAGAGTGGATGTATCCTTGGATGCTTCCGCGCTCTTCGCTGCAAGGTTTCTTACCTCGTCAGCAACAACAGCAAAACCTTTTCCTGCCTCTCCTGCACGTGCCGCCTCAACAGCTGCATTGAGTGCCAGAATATTCGTCTGGAATGCAATATCCTCTATCGTTTTAATAATATGGCTGATTTCACTGGAACTGCTGTTAATTTCCTTCATGGCCGCAATAAGCTCTTTCATCTTATCCTGGCTCTTTAACATGAGCTCTCCGGCCTGCTGGGAAGTCGCATTCGCCTGCTGAGCCGCATCCGAATTTGCCTTGATGTTCTGGCTGATTTCGTTAATTGTTGCCGCCAGCTCCTGCACACTGGATGCCTGCTCCGTAGCTCCCTGACTCAGTGCCTGAGAACCGGCTGCAACCTGTTCTGCACCGGATGCAACCTGATTTGCAGATGTATTGATATTTCTCAAGGTGTCACTGAGTTTACTGTTAATATTCCGGATTATTTCCAGAATTCTGCCAAAGTCCCCAACATAAATTTCCTCATTGGCCTTAATATCAAAATTACCATTGGCCATTTCGCCGAGAAGTCTTGTCTGATCCGCAATCAGTGCATTGATAGCCTGCACAAGCTGTCTGGTCATGGATACCAGCTTTCCGGTTTCATCATTCGTCCGGATATCCGGAACAGGAGATTCCAGATCACCCTCAATCAGGCTGGACATTCTGTCCACGCACTGCGTAATCGGTTTGGCAATCTTAGCAGAAATAACACCGGAAATAATTACTGCAATGACAATTGATACAATTACCAATATAATCATCACAACGATCGCTACATATGTAGCCCCCATAAAGTCACTGACAGGTGCGGTAATTCCGATTCCCCAGCCGTCCGTACCATCAATAGGAGCACAGGCCGCTATCTTCTTTTCTCCATGAATTTTGTACTGTGCAACGGAACTCTGGCCGGCATGCAGTTTGCTGTGTGCCTCAGCAAGCGGTGC
The DNA here is from genome assembly GCA_944384125.1 of uncultured Lachnospiraceae bacterium. GTDB lineage: Bacteria > Bacillota > Clostridia > Lachnospirales > Lachnospiraceae > Otoolea. Next base: position 1,628 of record CALWSF010000019.1, read on the forward strand.
AAGACCTTTGTCTGTAGCAGCCTGCTGTTCGATGTTTTCCGTATTGATAGTATCCATTGTTATATCTGCTATCGTATAGCCATTTTTGTCAATGATATATGCATATCCGCCTTCACTGACTTTAATGCTGGCCATAATGTCATTTAAGAAGGTTTCTCTCGGAACAAAATAAACAACACCGATAACTCTTGAGCCTATCTCGCCGCCCTGCCATACAGGAGCAGCTACAATAACAGTCATTTCACCGGTTACTTTGCTTAAAACAGGAGTCGAAACATAAGTTTCTCCACTCATACATACATCAAAGTAATCTCTGTCCGAATAATCATTTCCGTCAAAATAACTTTTTCCTGAACTGTCAAGCAGATTTGAACGCGTCATACCGTATTCTGTTGCCCATGCGTTTAAAATCTGCTGTTTCTGTGACACTGATACTCTCGGATCCGCTATTTCGCTGTTTGCTCCCGCGGTTTCCGCAATTTCTTCATAGGCAACCATTTCATAACGAACCCGATCCGCCGCAACATCTGCAATCGTCTGTGCCGTCTGCTTCAGCTGCTGTACAGCACTCGTCTGCAAAAGGACTCCGCTGATAATTCCCAGCAGGAGCATAAAAGCTGCCACTGTCAGGCACATGCCTACCATAATCTTCTTTCGTATACTATTCATATTCCCCTCTCCTTCCCGTATTGAATGACCACTAAGCATTCTGTTTTGAACGAACGAAGTCTGCCATTCGTTTATCCGCTCTGCGGATGTGAGATACCAGGGCACCGGCCAGTCGGTTTATCTCCGCCAGATTTTCTATCGTCGGTCCCTGAACACGAATTGAATTTGCAGCCTTTCTCATGTCAGCCTGATAACCCACATGGAATCTGTGGTGCGGCTCATAATCCGGATATCCATTTTTCTTCTGAAGCTCCTCTTCGTCGCCAAAATGTTTATCCACATAATCTGCAAGAAAATCCGCAGTATCTCCTATCTTTTCTCTTCCTGTTCCCTGAGAGCAGGCATCCATGAGCTCATTCAGTGCATCAAACAGCTGATAATGCTCCGAATCAACCAGCTCATTGCCTGTCAGAAGATCAGGGGTTAACTCATACCGCTTTGCACCGGAAACCTGAACCGGATGCGGCATCGCTGATACAGCAGCCTGATTTCCCGCTGTTACAACAGCAGCACTGTATCCCGAAACAGAACTGCCCTCCTGCTGGACAGTGGTAAAACCATCTACCAGTTTGCGAATCTGAAGCGCCTGATTGGACAGCTCCTGGCTGACAGCAGCAGACTCCTGGCTTGTGGCTGAGCTGGTCTGCACCACTGTAGAAATCTGATCGATTCCTTCGGTAATCTGCGCTATTGCCTCTGATTCCCGCTCAATAGCTGCCGCAATCTGTGAGATCTCCTGAACAGTCCGGGCACTCAGCGCGTCACTGCTCTCAATACTCTGTGCAACGGACTGGGCAATCTCAGACCCGTTTTTCACTGCCTGAATAGAATCCTCAATCAGCGCCGTCGTATCCTTTGATGCCTCTGACGACTTATGTGCAAGATTTCTTACTTCATCTGCAACCACTGCAAATCCCTTTCCGGCACTTCCGGCCCGGGCTGCTTCAACGGCTGCATTTAAAGAAAGAATATTGGTCTGGAACGCAATGTCTTCTATCGTCTTGTTAATCTTTCTGATTTCCTGCGATGTAGCAATAATCTTATCCATCGCTTTCATCATTTCTTCCATTTTTTCCTTGCTGGTACTGTTCTGCCGTCCCGCTTTATCTGTATTTTCCTTAGCCGACTTTGCTGATTCAGCATTCTGTCTGGCTGCCATGGATACATCATTCAGTGTGGCTGAAAGTTCTTCTACCGAGCTGGCCTGCTCTGTGGCTCCCTGTGCCTGAGACTGAGAACCTGCTGCAACCTGCTGAGCACTCTGAGACACCTGCTCTACCATCTGCTTGATTCCATTAATGGAATAGCTCAGCTTCTGCACCATTTTAGAAAAGTTCACAGGAATTGTCTGCAAAGCTCCCGGATAACGTCCATGGAGAGAAATGTTGAAATTACCGTCTGCCATCTGCCCTGCTGCGCTGTTAATCTCTGAGATAGCAGATTTCAGAACATCCTGACTGGTGCGAAGTGCATCCGCCATGGCTCCGATCTCATCATTTCCTTCATAGGAAACCGGGGCGTCCAGACGTCCCTGACTCATCTCAACCAATGCATTTTCGACTTCCGAAATCGGTTTTACAAGAGAATTAACCACACGGAGTGCGAACAGAATCTCCAGAATCATTACTAAAATAAATACAACAGCAATAATTACCATATTTCTGGCAGTCGTACTCTGCTGCTTGGCAATCAGCTCCTGATTCTGACTTTCCATGGAAGCTGTAAGCTGTTTTCCCTGATTGCTCAATTCTGCCAGAGCAGGCGTACATTCATTTAAGAGCTGTTCTCCGGCCGCTTTAAAATTACCTTTTTCAAGAAGATCCAATATACTCGGAACCACCTGCTTCCACGCTTCCACTTTTTCCAAGAAAGCAGTCTCCTGTCCATCGCCAATAACTTTTGGATAATTCTGGCTGATATAACTGATGGATTGCTCCAGAGAAGTTAACGAGTCGTTTACTTTCTGAATATTGCTTTCATAATTCTGTTTCTGCTCATCAATTTCAATATCTCTCAAATATCTGGCAGCCGAACTGATATAGATACGGGAATTAAGAATTTCTTTTTCAATTTCAATTCGGTTGTTAATAATATTCTCATAATTCGCCGCCAGACGACTTTGAGAAAAAAGTAAAAAGATGAGAATTAGTGCACAAACCAGGCCGGATATAATATATCCCAACAGAAGCCTGGTTCTGATACGAATATCATTCAGTTTCATAGAGCCCTCCTTATATTGTCGCATAAACATCTCTAATTATTTATCGCGCTGTTTTCTAAAATCTTAAGAGAATATAACAAATTTTTAGAGGTAATTTACGATATTATAAAACCGGGGAAAAAATACCTTTTCTTTCCCCGGTTTTCACTCTCTCTTTTCAATTTCTGCACGCATCCGGTCAGGAGGTAATCTCTCCCATTACCTTTACATACTCCTTTTTTTTGTCCCTCATCAGTTCAAAACCACTCAGCAAATCTGAAAACTCATACTGCTGTGTAATGAGCAGTTCCGGTTTTATTCTGCCGCACTCCAGCCTGCTCATCACATAATGCCAGTCATCAGACACGTCATGGAGAAAAGATGAGTTCCAGGTGCCATTCACACGCAGCTGATTCCGGAGAATCTTCCAGTATGTCGTTTTCTCCAGCGTTATGTCAGAAGCCGGATTCCCCACACAGACAACATCCCCGCCCGGTGCTGTGTAATCAACTGCAAGCGTTACCGCTTCATTGCGCCCCACACAGTCAAAAAACACATCTATTCCCTTGTCCTGCGATTTCTCCGCCAGCCACTCTCCGGCGCTGCCTGAGCGGTTATCAAAATAACATTCTTCTTTCAGCCCGAATTCCAGTGCTTTTTTGCGTTGGATCTCTTTATTCCCGATTGCCAGAATATCTTTGACTCCCTTTTCCCGCAGGAACATGAGAAGCAGAAGCCCAATAGTACCCAGACCGCAGATCGCGACCCGATCTTCTTTTTTAATTTCTGTCCGGCGCATGGCATGCACCGCTACCGCCATCGGCTCCATCATCGCTGCCTGCCTGAAACTGACACCGTCAGGAAGTTCAATCAGATTCCATTCCGGAACCCGCACGAATTCTGCAAAACCTCCGTCCTGTCTTGAACCCAGGTAACTGTATTTTCTGCACATCTCATATTTTTTCTGCTGACAGGGGATACACCGGCCGCAGGGAATCAGCGGAAACACTCCTACCCGTTTCCCGAGATATTTCTCCGGAACGCCAGGTCCCACAGACGAAACCACCCCGGAAAATTCATGTCCCGGAATCAGCGGATAAGAGTACGTTCCGGAATAATAGATGCGGGGAATATCCGAGCCGCATATCCCGGCCGCCCGGACTGCCACGATTACCTCTCCCGGCCCGGCCTCCGGCATCTCTGCTTCCTCAAGCTGAAATTTTCCTATCTCTCTGAGTACATATGCCCTCAAACTTCAGTCCTCCTCCGCCAGTATCCTCGAAAAGCGCTGCAAATCCGCTCCTGTTGTAATCTTAAAATTGTCCTCATCCCCCGGAATTGACACCGCATCCATCCCGGCCAGAAGCGCTACCTGCAGGGAACCGGTCACAGACAGGATTCTGTCCGGCAGCAGTGCTTTTGTCGCCTCCAGGTATTTTCCAAGTCTGAATCCCTCCGGAGCCTGTCCGGCCATCAGCCGGCTCCGGTCTGCCGTCCCCGTAAACCGTCCGTTTTCATATGTATAAACTGTATCCTTTACAGGAAGAACCGGCGCCGCCGCCTCATGAGTTTTCAGTGCATCCAGAAGCCCTGTGATAAGCTCCGGCTTCGTGAGCGGCCTGGCCGCATCCTGAATGATGACGTTATCCGTCAGGGACGCATTCTTCAGAATATCCTCAAGCCCGTTTAAAATGGAAAGCTGCCGGTTGTCTCCCGGAGCGGAAAAACCGATGAATTTTCCACCTGCAAATTTACGAATCCGGTTATGCCATGACTCTTCCGCCACAATCTGAATTCTGTCAATTTCCGGATGATTCTCAAAAACCTCCAGTGTGTAGGCAAAAAGAGGTTTTCCCTTTATCTCCAGATATTGCTTGGGAATCGGGGCCCCCAGTCTCGTTCCCGTTCCACCTGCCAAAATCAACGCAATATTCATCAGAATCGAAGCTCCCTGATATCCTTAATAATTTCCCCATACGGCTTTTTCTTTCCAAACAAAAGAGTGGTTCCCAGCACAAAACCATCGATTCCCTTTGGCGCAAACTGGAGAATCTTGTCCGCACTGCAGGCGCCGTCCCAGTACAGTTCAAACTGCATCTCATCCTTCAGGGCAAGGAGCTTTGTTATCTTCTTTCCCACATAGGGAATATACATCTGTCCCGCATTTCCGGGATTGACTGTCATAATCAGAACCTTTTTCACAATCCGGAGCATTTCCATCACATACTCCACGCTCGTTCCCGGGTTAATGGCGATTCCCGGAACAAGCCCCGCATTGATAATTTTCTGCAGCGTCGTTGAGGCATGGTACTCCGCCTCCGGATGAATGTATACCGTATCTCCCTTGCGGAGACACTGGGTAAAAAGCTCTATTGTATTATTGGGGTGTTCCACCATCAGATGGACGTCAATGGGTTTCTTCGCCACAGAAGCAATGTAGCGGAGATCATTTAATGACATGGCAAAATTGGGCACAAAACGCCCGTCCATAATATCAATATGGAAAGAATCAATTCCGCCCTCCTCCAGGTCCGCTACTTCCTTTTCCAGATTACCGTAATTTGCACACATCATTGATGCAGTCAGCTCGAAGTTCATCTCATTCTCCTTTTGTCAAATCAAATCCGAAATATCCGTCGTTCGATTAAAAAAAGGATCTTCTACCTTTAAATGCCAGAAATCCTGATCCAAAATTGTTATCCTGTGAATAAAATCCAGAAACTCTTCATCTAACTTTTTATCTGTTTTCATTAACGGTTTCGGACATAACTGAATATAGGTTTAAAATACTCTATAATTCTCTTCTGAATTTCTTCCACATATTTAATATCAGCATTTTTTCTGGTTTCTTTAGCTGACCTGCAAAACTACATATCAAAATGGAAGTAAATCATTTAATCGTGTATATCATACATATAATTTACACACTGTGTGTACAATATTAAAGATGTTATCCTATAACATCTTTAATATCTGTCATTCTACCAAAAAAAGGATCTTCAACCTTAAGCGTCAGGAAATCCTCATCACGAATCTGAATCTTATTTACAAGTGCTAACAATTTTTCATTCAGTTTCTTGTTCCCTTTTCTTGCTGACTCTGGTAATATTCCCAGATAATCTTCAAAAAATTGTAAAATACCACTCTGTACTTTATCTAAAGTTCTCAAATCTTGCTCAGTTCTTGTTTCCTTAGCAAATACAGGATTTCCGTCATTATCCATCTCACTCATCATGGGATAAGGAGATGTCAGCATCGTTTCCAATATATAATAATTATCAAAAATAGCACTGGTATTTTTCTCTTCATCAGAATAGAAGGGTTCTATATCCAATCCCTTATCAGTCATAAATTCAGGCTCCAGTTGAAGAAAATAAAATCCTTTCATGTGCTGAGTAAATAATTTCTGTATATACATCTGAGATGTTCCCTTTGCAACAAAATCAAATATTGCAATATTATTATCCCTAATACCTAATTTATCAATATATTTCTGATAATTCTTCTTTTGCTGCTTGGCTTTTTTTAATATCTCCGCTTTTCTGTCAATCTTGCTTATATCTTCTACATAAATACCAAATCGAACTTTGAGCTCGTCTTCTGGTGTTCCAAAATATTTCATGCTGTCAACATAGTCAATATCTTCCTCAGATTCCATACCAGCACGTATTGCAGCTGTTCTTGATGAAAGGAAATAATAAGAGTCTCTAGTTTCATCAAGCATCCTATAGAGCCTTCCTATAAGAAAACCATCTCTTGCCCCAAAAAAAATCTGAGTAAATCCCTGTTCTTTGACACAGTCTTTCATCCATAAAGTAAAGTCTGTAAACATAGGTGCGCAGAAAAGATATCCTATATCTGATGCCTCCTTCACGAATAATTTCCGTTCTTCATCATCAAACCAGAAAGGATTATTAAAAATATGTGTCAAGAACAGTCCTATTTTTACACGATCTGAAATGCTATCAATCTCACTTTCTGTTCCAAGTCCCCCAAGGGAATCAAATAAATCAGCCGCGCTATAAAGTCTATATGCTTCAATATTGTGACTTTTGGCCTTTTCTATGTCAGCAAATTCATCATCTCCAATATGAAGTATAGATTTTCCTTTATACTTATTTGCTAAGATATGAAATAATTCCTGCGTCTTGGCTGTTCCATATTCACATGACACAAATAGTTCATCATATCCGATTATCTCAAATCTTTCCAATATCTGAACTATCTGGGCTTTTGAATAGTAACTGTCAGTAGTAATGACTACTTTTTTTCCCATAGCAATCGCTGACTTAAAGATTTTCTTAACAGCATCTCTAACAGCTAAAAGTGAAAAATCCAGCTTCCATTCCAATTCTGCTAATTCAACAGCATTGATAAAACTTCCTCCTATCATTCTCAAGACAATATCATAAATCTTTTCAAGCCCGGGAGGTTTATCTTTAGACAGTACCTTTTCTGCATATAACCTGTTTTTTGCAAAATCTGGGATATAAATCCCTATATCTCTCAGCTGAAAATCCAGCAATTCAAACACATCGACGTATGATTTGGTTTTTCTCATTACCAACGTATCGAAAAGATCAAAACTGATAATGTCTGAGGCATTAATCTTATCTAACAACTCCAGTCTGGAAGCTCCATTTACATTTTTAAAATCATAAGCGACTGCTGCTGTATTTAAAAGATCCTGTCCCCTTACATCAAATAAAGCAATATCATTCTCACAACAAAAACCACGTATTTTTTTGGTAATAGCTTTACATGAGCCTGGACGAGCTACCACAATAATCAGTTCAACTTCTTTTGCCAGAATATCTGCAATAGGAATGATTGGAAAACCGTACATCATACCATCTATGCGAAAGCCATCCAAAAGACCAACAACAGAAACTTCTCTTCCATACTCACTAAGAAAACGTTCTGTTTCTGTACCAAGGCCATAAAGGGCTATTTTTTTATTTTGATATTCTTTCAGTACATCCTTGATATTAGACATCTGATTCATTTTTTGCCTTTCCTATCATACCTTCAACATACATAAGCAGATTTTGTTTAAATGCTTCCTCTGAAAAAAACTTTTCATATATTTCATAGGCTTTGTTTCCCATCTCCTTAATATTTTCAAAGTGACGAACGCTCCAGATTATCTTTTCTGCCAGCTCTGTTGTATTTTCTGCAGCAAAAATAAGACCGTCATATCCATCACGAATATAAGCAGATGTTCCAGCAGCATCCGATACTATACATGGAACTCGATGCATCATTGCCTCTGCACATACTGTTGGCATCGGATCCTCTCTCGACGGGCAAATCAGCATATCTGACTTTATTAAAAGTTCATGTACTTCTCTTCTTGTTACAGTTCCAAGCATTTTTACATTCTTCATATCAGAAATCCTGCTTTCAAGCTTCTGCGCCATCAGAGACGTTTTCTGTCCTATCAAAATAAACTCAGCAGCGTCACCTATATCAGCTGGCAGCTGCTCAATCGCATCTAACAATAAATCCTGACCTTTTCTCCACTCAATATATCCAATCGTAACAAACTTCATTCTATACGTCATTTGAAACTCCATATATTAAATCACTGATCGGTACATCTGGCTTATACTTTTCCACTGCATTTCTTGGCACCGGACCAACGGATAAGATCTTCATATTTTTTGTACTAATACTGTTCAATCTGTCAGCTTTGATTCCCTCATAAAAAAATGGAGAATCATGAAGCCACCATATTACCTGCATATCTTCATTCCTCTCTGAAAGGAAAACGTGATAATTTATCGTATTACAGATTACAAGATCATATTTATTCGTCCATGTGAGTTCTTTCATAGTACATATCTGCAGCCGTACATCAATGATTACTGGTATCAAACTGTCTTCCAGCTTACTTCGCAGACTGCCGTCCAACATAGAGCCATATACTACCTCATATCCGGCATTTTTTAAGAGCACTGCCGCATGATACAGTGCCAATGCCGGACCTCCGAGTGTCAAATCATGGGACAGGAGCAATATACTCTTTGTCTGGATCTTCTTTGTTAAACTAAGTGCCGCCTCTTTCTGAAATAATTCATGCAAATCATAAAAATGAAATATGACATTGCCTGGAACACCCAGCTCCACAAGCTGTTTTCTCATCTCCGTCACATAGAAACTCAGGATAACAATAGCATCATATTCTAGTTTAGTCACATCGGCAGGTGCAATTACAAGATATCCGTCCAGTATTGTTCCTTGTTTATTTACATCATTATCAAGGATTGCTGCTACTTCTCGCTCTGCAAACCAGCGAGAATATCGTTTATAATAATCTCCAGTGCCAAAAAGAACATATCTCATTTAAAACACTCCCGGTATCGCATAAAGTACAGTGTCATACCACGAAAATGAATAATGCCGTAAATATAATCTATATCCTCCATATACACTTAAAATATATTCAGGAATATCAAGTATATCCTCCGGTTTATGATATACACTTACTGCCAAAACAGGATGATCCCGCTTAATAGTATTTTCTGCACCATGCAGTGCTTCTAGTTCTGCTCCCTCTATATCCATTTTAATCATAGCTACTTCTTCATCTGCCGTTTCAATATCTATGGAAGTAGTGGGAATCATATTGTCTGAAAAATCCTTATTAATATGAGAGCCAAAGCTGCCGTTTGAAGAAAAAGATATTGTTCCCTCTCCTTTCCAAAGCGCTTTAGGTATGATTCGATATTTTTTTTCATAGCCTTTTAATGTCTCACAAATCCGCTTAATATTAAGTATATCCGGCTCAAAATTGATAGAATCTCCATGAAACTTCTCAAAATAGCGTTTACTGTCGCTTCCATCAAAACATCCACCATCAATAAATAGTCCGCTTTTTAAAATCATCGGTATTTCTTTATCAAAATAGATTCTTCCCTCCGTAAGTTCATATATTACCTTTCCGGCATCAATGATATTCTCTTTTGGAACACCTGCCATAATACATTGATCAATCATTGCATCCCTGCTCTTAAATGAAGAAATAACAATTTTTTCACTGTTATAATTCTTCATAAAAGAAGATGCCTCTACAATGGGAATCCCGGCCTTATCAGACTGATTCGGCGCATTATCTATAATGCATGTCCAGGGATATCCCTTGAATTCTCTAAGAAGCGTATCACCCCAGATTCCATTTCCAAAAAGAACAACCGCCTCTCCCCGCAGTTCTTGCATCAAACTGCAAAAACATTTCCACTCACTGCTCGCTCTGACCGACTCTTTCAGTATATGCTCCAGATAGAAAGCAGAGCCGGAAATATTATAATTTAATCGGTTAAGATAAATTCTTCTGGAAAGATCATCACCTATATATGAATAAATTTTCTTAGCAACCTGCAGCACTCAAATAATCTCCTTTAACTGTTAATACAATCGAACCGTATGCTGTCATTCAGCTATGGAATTTATAACATCTCCCAAATATAATATTCTTCCTCTCGCTTTCTGTTTTAACATATCTCTTATTTCTTCATAATCATACGCTGTCACAATAATACAATCTATATCTGGAAATGCTTCTTCTGGCCGGTATATTTTAAACTCTTCTCCAAACTGTCCTACATACCGGTCAATTCCAAAAGCCGGTTCTATCCCTTCTTTTCTGGCCTGGATAAGAAGATGCTTGCCCAATGAAGCCATGCCGTATATTGCAAAATTTCTATACCCATTCTGATAGAGATAGTCTTTGATTGCAAACTTGCCTTCCTGCTCTAAAAAAAGCCATCGATCCGCTATCTCGAATAATTCCTTAAATTTTCTGGCATTCCTGTCAGACTCTCTGTTATATTCCAACGTTTTTTCATCTGTGACTTTAGCATATTCTTTTATATCCGAAGATGTGATCTGTACCCTGGCAGCCCTGACAGCTTCCAGCATTTTATAACCTCTGGCACAATCTGGTTCCAGATACATTCCTTCCCCCCATTCATTCCATGCGTTGATAAACACAAACTCATTCCCACTGGCGATACTCTTCTGCATTAATTTTATTAAACCGTCCCTGAATACCTCAGGTCTGACGTTGGTAAAACATTCTCCGCTTGTCCCACGTCTTGGCGTATCGTCATAGTCTGCCACTCCAGAATAAAATGTTTTCATGCCATAAACAGAATCAGCGTTCAGGCAGGCATCCCATATATTATCATAATCATAACAGCGGACACCATTTTTAATATTCACATGCTTGTTATCATTGAGCTGATTCATAGCATGCCGCGGTTCATACACAAGGGCGGCGTCCAGGCAGTCATTACATCCGCCCATTCTAGCCCCAATTAAATACAGCCCTTCCATCCCCTCTTGTTTCGCCAGATTCCTCCAGGTATGAACCATATCCTTCAAACATCTGATATCTTCCGGACTGTAAAACAAAAACACTGGCTTCCCATCAATCTTTATATATCTCTCATCTTTAAAAAACGGGAGAAGATAGTAAAAATGCTTTTCCCATTCTTTTTCAGAACCATAGTCCTGAGCAATCAGCACCCCTGAACTCTTTTCTTTATCGACCGAATCATACTTTTCGCTCCAGACATTCCCAGGGATTCTGCTCCATGATCTAATCCATGGCTCACTTGCCCAGTTAAAGCAAAATGGCATATCAATATCTTTCCACCTCAAAAGCTGTTCCGCCGGTTTCTCCAATTCCAATGTTCCATCTTTGAAATAGTAATGATAAAAACAAAAGCCATCAATACCATACTCTTTCGCCAGAGCCGCCTGCTTTTTTACCACAGCCTTCGTCAAAAGATCATAGTACTCTTCATCTACAGGGACACGGGGCTGGAGATGTCCTTCAAAATAAGCCTCGGCTGTTTTAACAGTCTCCCAATCTGTAAATCCCTCTCCCCACCATTTGTCATTATCGCAAGTACGATGAAATTGCGGCAGATATACTGCCAATATCTTAGGTAACGCCATCATCCATTCACCCGCCTAACTGCTGCATATACGATCAACGGATAATACTTATCATTTACGTTAAAATCTTCCTCTCTTAAGTCCTCCTGGCATAATCCGGAAAGATGTGCGCATACTGTCTTTACATTGCCATAACTTCCCATGCTCAATATCTCAAACTTGCCCGGCTCGTCAAACATCTTCTTAAAAGCGTCCATATTATAATTGAAAGTACATCCATAATGATCCATACATCTTCTTGAATTCTGCGATATACCATTACATGTTAAAAGTACAACTCCGCCTGGTTTTAACAGTCTGTATATATTTTCTGCAACTGCCTTTGTATCATACAGATACATTAATGTCTGCGTACAGATAAAACAATCTGCAAGCTTTTCTCTTATCCCTTCTCCTGTTTCCAGATTTGCAAGAAAGTCTACTCCAGGCAGCTGTGAACTTACATCCATAACCATTGAAACAGCATCATGGCTTCCATATGCTTTTGTATAGCTGTTATCCTCAATTTCAAGTACAGTACCATGTATGAATTGTTTATTCGCATTCAAAAATGTTTCGATATAAAAACGATCTATAGGAGTCCCCCGCTCTGTTCCGAATTGTGCGCTCACAGGAACAGGACTCATTGAGGATACTGCATCAATAATTGGATAGGTCTCCCTGTAAAATCTTCGCAGCAAAACTCTCCATTCATTTTCATTATGAACTTTCAGTTTCTCATCCTGAAAAGTTGTAACGATTACTTCGTCACGCTCAAATACAATACTTTTAACACAGTGAGAGATAGCCTCATCATTCTCATATAAACCAGGTATCTCATAGGGAAGTACGAACCTTTCCGGATCAAATCCCATCTCCACCAAAAAACGCCACATACCCATAAATTTCACAGAGACAAGCAAAATACGTTCCGTACCATCCTTCACTGCATTCGCAGGATTTATCACAGGAATATTTCCATATTTGCTCATTGATTCTTGTTCGACACTGCTATCCCATATTTCTTTTACTCTGTAAAGAGAGAAAATAGAATTTTTTTTCTCCTCAAAATATTTCCCTCTTCCAAACAAGATTACGTTGTCCATATTCTCACATCCAATCTACCAATTCACTTAAAGAGTACACTGTCTTATAGCCCATTTGAATCAAATCATCCCTAATGTCACTATAATAAAATACAGCTGTTACAATCACTGCATCTGTCTGCCGGTTTCCACATTCTGGAGAAACAATCCTTACGCCGTCTTCTGACCGCTTTGCAGGATTTTTATCTAAAACAAAATCAATTTCTACTGCTTCGGAAGCCAGTTCCGTGCACAGTAATTGTCCCAGTTCAGCATATCCATATACTGACACCTTTTTTATACCGTTCTCTACAAGCACTTTCGCAATCCTGCCGCCTCTGCTCTTAGCTTTCATCCATCTTACAAGAAGCTGATAAAATTGAATATGCTTTTGAAGCTTTTGTTCAAGTCCTCTGATTTCGTTATTTTCCTCGTCATCAAAATCTGGGACTTCCTGATAAACCTCTATATATTTGCCCGGCATTCTGTTTTGTAATGCTCTGTATCCAGCATTCAGCATTGACATCTCATCGTAAGGCAGCACTTTCGTCTGAGATTTATGAAAACGGATCAGCAATTTCTTTTTTTCTATATCGCCTGTAATATCCATCCAATGCGTCGGTTCGCTTAATTGTTTATGTACTTCATACAAGAATACTCTTGGACGATGCCCATTTCCCCTGTTGCTTAAAGCATTCTTAACCGCTAAATATGCGCCTGTGTGATCTGGATGTTCGTCTTTATCTCCAGTTACAAGAACGTAATCAAATCTGGAAAAATCATACTGCATCAGGCAATCCGCATGATTCAGGAGCGTCCCATCTGGAATATCTAAGAAATGATAATCCGAAATGCCAAGCTGTTTCATTTCATTGATAAATTCACGTTTTCTAAGCGCTGCTTCTTTTATCCTGCAATGCTCTCCCTGTCCGATCGCACCGTCTGTCAATATAAGGACGCTGCATCTGCTGCTATAACGCAGCAGCACTCCACCTGCACCAATACATTCATCGTCAGGGTGTGGGGCAATAATTAATATATTCTCATAATCTTTTATATCCAGAATCTGCATAACATCATATTTCAAATGACGACTTGTCAGGAAGGATTTCCTGCAGCGCCACATTGATCTCCCGCTTTATCTGATCAAAACCATTTGTCACAGCTTCATTCAGGCTGATGATCGGATACCGTTGATTCCGAATATCGTCAGCAGCTTCAATATAATTACTGTGATCTAAAATATAAAGTTTACCCTGATACTTTGCAGGCACAAAATTTCCAGAACATATTTGCCACATGGAAATCAGCCTCTGCGTCACATCAGAATACGCCCTGAATCTGTTTCTTGATGCCATATCAAGCATATATGGTTCTTTTTCCCATATCTCTTTTAAAACCGACTTTCTCATTGGCATGGCTTCATGCGGATACACGAAGGATTCAAAATTATTCCAAAAGCTCAGATTTTCATTCTGTTTAAGACGTTCTCCATAAATCGGTGAAAACCACTTTTCACGATTGTCATTCACAACCTGTTTCTTGTCAAAATTCCTGTTCAGAATAACCATATTATTCACACAGGCATAATTCATTTGAAGATCCAGTCCCTTTTCAGCTTTTAATATGAAATGCGTCTCAACTGCTTCCTCACATGGAAGCCCGTTTTTAAAATAGTATTCTTCAGGAATATCCCTCAGTGGAAACAGATCATCATTAAACAAAATGAACCGTTCGCTCAACGCTTCAATCCGCCAATAATTCATCTCAATCGTATTAGAATTGAAGGTAGGAAGATATTTCTTTGGGATATAATCACTGTGCTTGATAACCCTCAGTCTCTTATTTGAAGTATCGATCCAGTCTGGCAGATGTCCCCATGTTACCAGGAACACCCGATGAATCCATGGCATATATTTTTCTATTCCACGGAATATATATTGAAGATTATCCCATGACTGATATCTGTTAGATTCAATACTTCCTGTCTTATATTGTTTCAATTCCGCCAGCCAGGATGGATCTGTTCCATCTACCCAAGGTAAAACTAAATCTATATTTTTATCCATCATATTTGCTCTATACCATTAAAATTTACCATTTATAATTCAGCCCTTATATATATTCTAACTTCTCTCTGCCATCTACTTAAAAACAGCAATACTGCATTCATCCCCTATCGGGCTTTTATGAAGTCTTATATTTTTTTCTCTTTCAAAGTCTGCTACTGCCTGAGCAACCCCTGGCAACTCCGGATGAAAATAGTCATGCAGTAAAATGCAGCCGCCTTCTGTCAGCCTGTCCCAGAAGAAGTGTAACGCAGCCAACATAGGTTTATATAAATCCATATCAAGGTTTACAAAGCAAAACCGATCCTCAACATTTTCAGCGCTTTCCGGAAAATATCCTTTTTTTATAACGATCTTTTCAGGAACACTCATTTTCCTCATAACAGTTTCAATACTTGCATAAGAGAAACGCCCGACCTGATTAAATTCGCCATTTAAAAATGCTGTATTGCTTAATTTACGTTCTGCCTGGACATCCTCCTCTGCGAAGCCTTCAAATGTATCAAACAAATAAAGGACGCGATCAGGAAAATATTCATTTAAGAATTTTGCAGAATCTCCTGTGCATACTCCGCATTCAGCTACATTTCCTTCCAATTGTTGCAAATTTACCCAATGTGCAAAGTCTTTTATAAATAAAAAACGAGCAGAAGCGCTATGATACTTCATAAAATCTCCTATGTACCTGATTCTGCATTCGTCTATATTCATTTCTATTATTCTATGTTTGATATTTTTATAATCTTTCTCGTCAACTGCAACAATAACAGAACCAATATAGGGGATTCGAACCAGTTCTTCAGGAGAAATCACAGGAATTCCATGATATTGTTTCCCTGCCATTTTTTCTTTATCATCAACAATCATGTCAACTGTACATTCAAATAAGGGGAAAGTTAAAAATGATTTTTCAATCTCTCCTGTTCCCCACACAACAACTCTGGGACAGCTTGCTGTTGTCAGAATTTTTTCTTCCGGAATGGATAACTCCAATAGCTGATGCTTTATTTTCTCTTTCTGATTGCTGCTATAAACTGCAATCACAATGTAATCAAAATCCACATTTTTCAATTCCTGAGGAGTGATCACAGGCTTTCCATACAAATTGTCTCCCCAACGTGTACTATCATTATCTGTGAACGCAATTATATCTCCCTCTATCGCCGGGTTCAATGCATAACTCTGCCCCTGATTCCCAGCTCCAAACATCACTAATTTTTTCATTTTATAGTTATTCCTTTCACTTGAAACAAAAATGATCTGTACTTACCTTTTTATAAAATGACAAAAATATCTATCCTTTTTTATATTATATAAAATCATACTCCACTCTTATAACCATATACAAGCGCCTTATTCAAGCACGTTGAAATATAGGTTTGCCTCAACGGTGTGGGAAACCACATATATCCTTTACTTACATGATGAGAAATCCCCTTTTGATCCATAAAACTTTCAACCAAAGTTCTATCAAAATCACTGTGATAGACACAGACTGCCAACTTTAAATCAGATGTTTTTTCTAAAAGTTTACTTGCCCCTATTAAACCATCCCACTCGTTTCCTTCAATATCCATCTTAATAAAATTAACGCAATCATCAATGACCGAATCCAAAGTGATAAAAGGAAACTCATCATAAGAGTTCACAAACCCTTTTATAATGATTACCTTATCAGAATACTGCTTAAATGTAAGTTTCAGCGCTTGAATCCACTGTTCATCCGCTTCTATAATATATATCTTTTTTGCTTTTTCAATAACATCCAGAGAAAAGATCCCCTCCGCTGCTCCAACATCTACTACAACGTCACCGTCTTTTACATTAAACTCTTCTGTTAAATATTTATGCGGCGATTTCTGATCCTGTTCTAACAATATAGAGCGATAATAATCTGCTGCTGACTCCTTTGTTATATATTGCTTGGAAAAATACATTCTATGTCCATTGTATATTACATAAAAATGCTCATATATCTCATCCCAGAAAACCTGAACTTCTTTATTATAATAAGATTCTGCAAAAGAGTAATTAAATACAGATAATCCATTTTCTTTAATATATTGTATCACTTCTTGCAGTTCTTGATCCTGACAGTTATGATACCTTTTCAATATACTTTCTTTATAAAAGTAATTTTTATTTTCAACACATTCCGAATACTGCGGATACTCTCTGACAATCTGATCATAAATTTCCTGGTATGCATCAGAAAGTACTACAATTCGATCTGGTCTTTTTTCCTGTAGAACATCAGGTGAGTAAATCTCTTTTCCCATAAAAACAGTTCCCTGTTTGCTTTTATCATTGTCTATAAATCCTTGAATACAATAATTTTCCAGTGTCAGACATTGTTGCATTACCTGTTTTGCAACCATACCTGTTCCCCAAAGAAATAGATTTAACATTATATTTTCCTCAACTTATTTCACTGACAATCTGTTCTCTGTAATCGGAACAACATACTTCAGAGGGAATCGGATGTCCCGCAACCTCAGCAACCATCTTTCCCTCTATCTCTGTCCTTTCATTTACACCTCTCAAGAACCATTCATATTCATTATCCAACTGACCTATATCGATAGCCTGAATTCCCTGAAGCGCCAGATCATATGCAAGAATAGTAGCTGTTGGTCCCAAAGAAATACAAACTACACAGTCCTTTGTAACATTTCTCAAAACCTCTCCCAGAATCTCATCATACCTGTTCCATGCATTGGTTGCCGGACATAAGATTCTTCTGATAATTTCAGCCCCCTGCAATAAATCATTTCCCACTCCAAATCTGGCGTAGCGGCCCTCCACAATCAGCAGATGCCTGTTCTTCCAGATTTTCTGAAACATTTGAAAAATTTCTTTTCCATATTCTTTATTTCGATAAATCATATAAGGTCTTGTTACATAAGCATCATAATAAATTGTTTCTCTTCCCAGCAGTCCAAGAATCGCTTCCCGCTTTTCTCCCTCCATATACAGTCGAATCTCATCAGCTGCTGCTTCTGTATAGTCGTCTAAATGCTGAAAGTTTTGTGCTATTCCAATCAATATTCTTTTATTCTTATTATTTAACACTTCTTTTAATCGTTTTTTTAATACTTTATCATAACTTTGAAACCAAGGTTTCCCTGATTCTAACATAATATTAAATTCCCCGTCTCCAAATCGACACAAGGAATATCTGTGATTGATGATTTCTTCCAGACACAATTTTGCAGATAAAATCTGAGGTACATATTTAAGTCCCCATTCAAAAGGAGCGCTGTCCAACCTCGCCCTGTAAATATCTCCTCTTCTCTTTTCTTCTAAAATCCGTTCCATCCTGCTGTTCAATATTGTTTTAACAGCTTCATCCTCCCAATAGCAGAGTACCTTATCCCTGGGAATCAACATTTCTCTGCATTTTTCTTTGATAGAAGAAAAGTTTATAACGGATATGACAATCATATCATATTCAATAGAACTTATTTCTTCCGGAGAGATCAGAGGGATTGTTTGATTCCACATAGTTCCCTGCTTTTGGGGATCAGAGTCAATGAGCGCAAGAATTTCATTCTCCGCTCTGATTCCTCTGATAACATAATCACAATAGGAGCCAGCTCCCCATATAAGCACCCTCATGATTTATCATCATCCCTTTCTCTTTCCTAGATTGCAGAATACCACCGTATAGCTTCTATTTATTTACTTGCCTTCCACAATTTCACTCCATATCCTGCAAGATTTTCCGTTCAAACCACAGTGGAGTTATAAAATGATAAACAGCTTTTTCAGCAAACATCTCCAATAACTCTTCTTCCTTATTCTGACTGATTCCAATTACCAGCAAGATTCCCCGTTCTCTGGCAACTTCATCGAGACTGAACGTATCATTTGAGATTTCTTTTTCATCTTTTCGAGAAAGCACATATCCTGCAATCTTAACTCCCAGAGCATTCAGTGATTTTTTAACAAACTCAGAATATTTTCCTTTTCCCATGATGTAGATATGACCGGCACCGCAGATTTTCTTTTTTTCTTCTTCTGTCAATTCCGGTTCTCCATAAAACCAGTTTAAGACTCGATTGATTTCTTTGAGTAAGCCTGGATTTTCTGGCAAAAATATATTTATTTTCCTCTGATTCGCTTTATATGCTGTTTCTATTACTGTGTATAGATAACCAACAATCTTATGCCAGATCAGCTGATCAAACATGTTATCAGAAAATACATTATATTCAATCAGAAACCTGGCAAATTTTATCTGATGCTCTATTGCTTTTGTCGTATCTGATGTATATTCCATACACCATGATCCTTCATGCATATATCGATATACAGACATCACTCTGTCCATATAATATATTTTCCCCAGCATAAGAGCATATAACTGCATCGGCACATCTCCAACATCACATTTGGGAAAACCATTTTCTCTTAAAAATATTTCTTTTCTCATTACCAGAGAAGCAGTTCCTAAATTTCCCTTAGGTTGTAATATAATTTCTTCCGGGGTCAGATACCCATCCCCTTCCCTGAATGTGGCCAGAGAATGGGTCTGATCTGCGCAATGCAAAATTTCAAATGCATGTGTTACCATGGAACATTCTGGGTGACATTCTAAAAATTCAACCTGTTTTTGCAACTTATTTTCATCACTCCAGTAATCATCGCCCTCACACAAAGCAATATACTTTCCTGGCAGAAAACGCTTGTACAACTGTTTCATAAGACTGTATCGTTCAGCACTTTTATATGTATTGACAGGAGAAATAAAAGCCTGAATCAAATCAGGATACGTCTGTTCATACTTTCGTACAATATCCGATGTCCCATCTGTTGAAGCATCATCAAAAATAAAAATATTAAATCTGTAAGCTGTTTTTTGCTTTAAAAATCCTTTTAACGCATCTTCTATATATGCTACATGATTGTAAGTCAGACAGAAAATTGATAATTCTATTTCTTTATTCACATCCACCATTTCTCTCAATATCATCCATCATCTCTGAAAGTAACATGACTTTTCCTTTATACTGCATACGTTTTAAATTTTCTTTAATCCGTTCAGCAAATGTGTCTACCGTAATAATAATCAGATCAAATGAAGCCAGTAAATCCTCTTCTGGTTTTCTTATAATAATTCCATCCTGTCCCTTTGGCTCAATATAAGTATCAAAAACAGTATTAACTTCCACACCATCATTCTTTAAAATTTTTACACACGCATAAGCTACTTTTCCTGCGCCATATAAAGCAATTTTTTTAATGTTATGATGTGCAAAAAACTTAGCTAATGTTTCAGAAGCGTTTTCCAATAAAACCAGCCTGGACAAAGCATACCCTCTTCTCTTTTCCAGAATATACGGATTTTCTTTTTGCAGTGATTTTGTTTCACCTTGCCATTTCCATACTTTTGGATGATGCAGAACAGGATCACTCATTACTTTTACAAACTCATCATAGTAGGGATGATATTCATTCCGAATATCATAAAACCATTCAGTTGCAGTATCCATCGAACCTCCTGGTTCAAAAAATCTCAGCCGAATAGTATCCATCTCATATTTTTCCAAACATGTCTTGACAAACTCAGGCATTTCCCTGAAATTCCTTTCGCATACCACAGTACCAATTTCTAATTCATTAATAATCCCCTGTTTGCGCAGTTCACTGATAAAAGCTAAATTATCCATTACCTGCTTTACTGGAAGTTTTGTTCCTGACAAATACTGATATGTGTCTTCATTAAAACTATGTACCGTAACTGCGACTGATAAATCATGTTCTCCTAATTTTTCTATTTTCTTCCAATTTACCTCATTAAATAAAGAACCATTAGTCTCAATAGAGATTTTCACATCATCCTTCAATTCTTCCTCTTGTATCAATCTAATTATAGAATCACTGCAAAAAAATTCACCTGCACCGTTAGATGAAACTGTTTCTAAAAATGGAAATATTTTTTTTATTTCTTTTTCAATTTTTATATAATTTTCTTTTTCGCAATTACAAGGTATATAATTCTCTGAACGGCAGAATCGGCAAACATAATTACATTGTAACTGATAACTCAAGCTACAAAACTTAGGAAGGGATGGCACTTCATAATCTACCAATATCTCTTCCAACTTATCATTAGCTAAATATGGACATTGGAGATTACTACAATACCTATACGATCCATCCAACATTGATTCTCTAAACTTCTGAGCCAACTCTCCATTCCATAACTCTTCGATTGTATTTTCAGTCAGACATCCAATAAAATAATTTGACCATCCACAAATACGAACTTTTCCATCATTTTCATTAATCCAAATATCATTTAAACCTCTTCTACACACTTTTGCATTCTTCATAGCCTGATTTCCTCTCATTTAAATCATTTTTTATACACAATTCAAAAAAATTGATAGTGGTACTTCTATTTCATTTAATACTTTTCTTTTTTGATATCGAATTTCTTTATAATCTTCTTCTATATTAGGCCATTCAACCTGATGTATATGTGCGCCTTCTTCTTCCAAATATACTATTTCCGTTCCAGAGTGCATAGCGTAGTAAATTCTATTTCCAGATTTACAGTATGCGGTATATTTGCCCATACATGAAGGAGCAGTGTAGCATATACCTTCTAATTCCTCCGCTTCTCTTATCGTTCCGTCCGTAAGAGATATTTCTATAATCTTGTCATCATATACTGGGAACATCCACAATTTTGAACCAACTATGCACATTGAAAAATATCCCTTGTCCACATTGCTTAATTTGCATAAAAAATAACTACGGAAATTTTCATATTGATACAATTGATTAAAATTATCTAACAAAATAAGGCCTTCCCCAAAATGGATGTAATTTATTATCTGGGATTCCATAAAAGGAAGTGTTTTCTTTGAAACTATTGACATATTAGTTAAATCGACTGTCACAATTTCATTTGACATTGTTGAAAAAAGTTCTAAAAAACTCCCTGACGTAAAGGAATTCTGTGCATAGTACTGTACCATACCTTCTCTCTTTTCTTTGATATCCAATATGTTAACTCTTTCATACGTTTTCTTTTCTAAATCAATCTGTACTATTTCATAATGATAAATTGGTACTATTATAAGTTTTCCATTGACTACACCTGCATAAGAAAACATATTCAAATTCATATTACCACAATTAATCTTTATCGTTTTAACATGGTTATCTGCCAAGTCATATTCAAGTATTTCATTCCCGCGGTTAACTGTAAAAAACAGACTGTTTCTCCACCTGCACAGAACTGCTGATAGCCCCCTTTCGTCTATAGAACCATCTATTTCAGGCTGCATATACTCAACTTTATTATTATGCAAATCCATTCTCATAAAATGTCCGCCTATTTCAGTTATCCAATATAAATAATTATTATATTCTATTAACGAAATAAACCATCTATCCATAATAACATTTCCTTCTTTATCAATTATCAAATTACATATATTGCCATATTTTTATGTACCAAAAATGCTTCTTTTTCTATTTTCATATCGCAAATTTACACATTCAACCATGTTTTTTACTGATATTGATATATAGAAAAGTATACATGAAATTCCAACTATTCTTCCAATAAAACAGAAGATTTGGAATAATAGGCTTCTCCTGAATCTTCCCGAATAATCCGCTATCAAAAACAGAACCTATATTAAAGCAGCTTAAATATTATAATCAGGGAAAATATATCCCTTTGAATAATCAGCCCCATTAATTACAACACGCCCATTTTCTATTCGTAGTGCGTCCCTGTTCAAAATTTTAAATAGCCGATTTAACATTTCTACCTGCATATCCAAAATAACATCATAATCTTTAGTATCAAGAAATAGCTTCAATGGAATGACACTCTGCATTATAATCATTCCCGTATCCATTCCCTCGTCAATAAAATGTGCTGTATTTCCAACAACAAAAATATTATCCTTTTCTGCAGCTTGATCTACCGCTTTCAATCCAGGAAACATAGGCAAAATTGCAGGATGAAGATTAATAAGTCTGTTTTTATAATTCTCTAATAACTCTCCGCCCAATAAGTGAGACCCCAATGAAAAACAATAATCTATCTTGTAATCCATTAAAATTTTTTGTATTTTATCTGATAAGATTAGGTTTTTCTCTTTATTACTGCTTCCGTCCAATTCCAAATAATTTAACACAACACAGTCAATCTGGTAATCTGTTAATAAATCTTTAAAACTCTCATTAATCTTATAATCTGAAATAACAATTTTTATAGAAGAAATGTCATCTATCGTAGCCTGCTGTAAAAACTTCAATAATCTACTTGACTTTCCAGATATATAAAAACCATACTTCACAATATCTCTCCTTTTCATGCATTAATATTTTACACAATTTATATTTACTTTAAAAATATTCTCCACTATGCAAACGAACCAAATTTATATCTTTATGAGATATAATGTGAATGTTCTCTTTCAGCCATGAATTATCAGCTTTTTTCCCAAATAGCCACGCAATCATTGCCTTAGGTAAATTTACACCTGCCATATGACTAAATGGATACCCTCCTCCAAAACGTGCATTCATTTCTAATATGATTGGTTTATTCCCAACCATAAAAACATCGCAATCTAAATTTCCTATATGTTGAAGCTTCTTACTTATTTTTTCCCCCACATCTTTCAACGTATCACTATTAACAGTAATTGCACAATCCGTTTCTCCTGAACGCATTGCATATTTTCTCTTACAAATAGTCGTCATATAATTTTTGTCTAAATCGTTAATAATATCCAACCCATACTCTTCTCCATTAACTTTTTCCTGAATTAAAACACATTCTTTAATATTTTTTGCCGATTCATACTTTAAATAGTTTTTTTGTATTTCTCGCCTTGCCTTAAAATAAAATACTTTTAATTCTTCCTCATTTTCAGCCTCAAATATTGCTATAGAGCCCATTCCCCATCGTGGTTTTATTATTAAAGGATATGAACATTTTTTTTCTTTTACTGCATTTACTGCGTCCGAAAAACTAAGAAATGTTTTTGGCGTACTAAAACCATTTTCTATTAAAAAACTATAAGCCTTCCATTTATCATTACATATCTCAATAACTCTCAAATCAGATACAATGATCTTTACTCCTATAGTTTTAAATTCTTGTTTGTGCTTTGAAAGAATTGGAAGATCAACATCAAACAATGGAATTATTGCATTAATATTATTATCTTTACAATAATTGAAAAGGAAAGGAATATAGTGACTGTCGTAAATAAGTGGTGTTACTACACAATGATCCGCCACTTGAAATGCCGGTGATATATCCGTGCTATTTGCAACAAAAATCTCCCCTTGACCATCCAACGCCTCTTTAAAATACTTCACAAGATAACTACGTCTTCCCACAGAAGTAAAAAGAATATTCATATCATTGCTCCCACACTAAATTTTTGTCAAAAGATTTATATCTTTTTCTCTTACTAATTTAATCTTTTCATTTTCTTTCAGATATACATATGGGGGCAAATTGATAAAACAATTATTAAATCCCATCGTATATGCTCCTACACACTTGCATCTAATCATATCACCCATAAATAATTCCTTTTGGCAATTCAAAAAGTCAAACCTGTCATTTTCCATGCATGTCGCACCACAGATAATCTGCTCGGGATAATTTTTTCTCTCAACAATTCCGGAATACTTCACATCATACAATACATTTCTATGGAACATAAACGGATTAATATGTAATTTACTGCCATCAACAGTTAACACCTTTACCCCTCTTACCATTCTCTCATTTATTATTTTAGTAATGTATGTTACTGCTGTTGCCAGTAAAGCTGAACCAGGCTCGAGAATCAAAGTAACCTTTTGAGACGATATGCCTTTCGTCAATTCCTTTACTATTACAGTTGCATATGTATCTAAAGACGGCTTCCCCTTTGAGAAAAAATCATCTCCCAAAAAAAAGCCTCCACCTATATCAATAAATTTGATTTCATCCTGCAAATTGAATTTATTAATCAAAACAACTGCCATGTGAGCCAGTTCTTGAAATATTTTTTCACTTCTCGTTTTTGTGCTGTAATGTAAATGTAATCCAGAGATCTCTATCCCCAGTAAACGCAGACGTTTTACTGCTTCTGCAAATTCTCCATTTTCAAAACAAAATCCAAATCGACTGACTTGATTTCCTGCACTGGTTTCTCCTGGACAAGCTTTTTCCAAATCAAAATTAACTCGCAACCCTATTTGAGCAGTAATTCTTCCTGATTGACATTTAATTTTCTCTATTACTTTTAATTCTTCAGCATTATCAATATTTATAATTCCCCCATCCTGCAACACCTTCTCCAACAACTGCCCTGACTTCTGGGGTCCATTATAAATTATGCTTTCGCTTGTATATCCTGCCAAAATAGCAGCTTTATACTCATCATCAGAAACTGCCTCTGCCAGCATACCTTGCTTTCTTGCCATCTGCAAAAAAGATTGATCATGATTAGTTTTAATAGAGTATCCAATCTTTAGTGCTCCATACCATTTCTTTGAAAAAGCTTCGTGAAACATTCTCAAATTTTTTTTAAAGCAATCTGCATCGATTACATAACATGGTGTTTTTAATTCAACCATTATCCTTACTTCCTTAATTATATACAAACACTTTCATTAAATAGAGCCATATAGTTATATTTAACTGTACACTCATAATAATACATTCTTAATTATCTCTATAATTCTATCTATATTTTGTAAACTCAAACTGCTAAAAAGAGGCAAAGTTAATATCCCATCGGATAATCGCCTTGCATTATTAATATCCAAATTTTTATATTTATTCTTAAAGCATGCCTGATCACAAGTTAACGGATAAAAATATTTACGTGAGAAAATATTCTTTTCCTTTAATTTCTCATACAATTCATCTCTGGAACACCCGTACTCATCAGTAACGTATACAGGCATATAGGCATAATTTCGCGTAGCCCCGGCCCTTTGCTCCAACAATCTAATTCCTTTTATTTCGGACAGATTATTTATGTAATAATCATAAATTTTTTTTCTTTTCTCAATTTCTGAATCAACATGTTTTAAATTGCATAAGCCCATAATTGCAGCAAACTCATTCATTTTTGCATTGCTGCCTACATCCACTACCAGTTCTTCACCGCGAATCCCAAAATTTTTCAGATTATAAAGCTTATCATAGATTTTGGGGTCAGAAAATGTAACTGCGCCTCCCTCAATCGTGTTAAATACCTTCGTGGCATGAAAACTGAAAATAGAGGCATCTCCATAACATCCAATCCCTCTGTCCTGATACCTGATCCCAAATGCATGGGCCGCATCATAGATGACTTTCAGACCATACTTATCCGCAATTCTTTGTATTTCCTCTGTATTGCAAACATTTCCATATACATGTACCGGAAGGATCGCCACTGTTTTTTCTGTAACCAAACTCTCTATCTTTGTCTCATCAATCGTTCCGTCCGTTTCTTTTACATCACAGAAC
Source organism: uncultured Lachnospiraceae bacterium (assembly GCA_944384125.1). Taxonomy (GTDB): domain Bacteria; phylum Bacillota; class Clostridia; order Lachnospirales; family Lachnospiraceae; genus Otoolea. The sequence goes on from CALWSF010000019.1 coordinate 28,091, forward strand.
ACAGGCTGAAGGCGGTTTCTGACAATAGCATGAGTCGTAGAAATAAAGGTAAATGGCGTTGTTATGACCTCTGCCCCCTCTGGAAATCCAAATGACTGAATTGCCAGTTCCAGAGCCATATGGCCGTTAACCATAAGCGAAATGCCCGGAACACCCAGATATTCCTTCAGTTCTTCCTCCAGCTGTCTGTGAAATTTTCCCATATTGGTAATCATATGGGTCTCCCAAAGAGGTTTTATTGCTTCTATATATTCTTCATAATCCGGCATCGATGATCTTGTAACCAGTATCTTTTCTTCACTCATCCTGCTATCTCCTGTCTAGTTCTATTTATGTAAATAAACTTTCCATATCTGTTTCTGTTTGCCAGTATAAACAGAGAAGTCATAAAAACATTTCAGCCAACATACTGTATCAGTATCGGCTTCTCCAGAGCCTGATAAATCTGAACGACACTGCTCCCATCTCCATAATACGCATCACTCAGCACCACGGCCCGGTCCATATCCGGCGTATCATCATAAATGCCCCAGCCTTCTTTTTTATACTGCTCTATCAGTTTTTCATACCTCTCCCAGAGCTGCGGCCTCATGGATTTGACGGTACTCTCAATCAGAGGATGAGGTCTCCACAAGAGTGCCACCTGTTCCCGGTTTTCTTGGAATATCCGAAATACGTCCTCCATCTTATCCAGCATTTTTTCGTTGTTCTCTAAAAGCGCCGTGACGCTTGTATTGTAAAAAATAATCTTTTTCCAGCTTCCATCCGGTTTTTGGATGATCTTCATCCATTCTTCCGGAATTTCCAAATCCTCTTTTCTGGTTCTTAAGACCTTGTCAATCTTAGGTGAACCCAGTCCCAGAATCCGCTTTTCCTGATAGGTTCTGTCTGTATGTTTTCCGCCAAGTCCGTTTGCCTTTGCAAATTTCAGATATTCATTTACATAAATTTTCTTCATATTCTCAGACTGCACAATTACCTTATCCGCATAGATTACACCCGGTGTAGTTATGAAATGCTTCATTTCATCTATAGCCACCTGATTATCCGGATCGATCTCCTGCAGAACAAAGTAGGGCACATAGACCAGCTGTTCCGTATATTTTTTGAGTTCCCTGCAATAGAATGCAGGATGAACACTTGTCACATAGTTGCAGTCGTCATACGGATTATGGATATAAATCACATCCGGCTTATTCTGCGCAATGGAGTATTCCTTCCAGGAGGTTATGGGAATATTTCCCGGGAACTCATTGCCCTCATAATGCATCTGTCCCAAGCTTCCGTCAGGATTCTTGTCGAAGTAGGGAATGGGAATCACATATGTTAAACAGCTTTCATCCTCCCGGGCCGCCAGATAAATACTCTCCAGGCTGTCCCACATAGATGCCTTGTAGGGAAGGAAAACCACTTCCTTTTTCGCCTTTATATCTTCCTTTGCGCTGTTCTCTATCTGAGCAATCTGTGCATTTAAAACCGCATACACCTCATCGCCCGTAACTCCCTCTTCTCCGATTTTCCCAAAAACCTGAAACAGGATTTTACAGTACTCCTCCAGATACATGGCTGTCATATGGCCTTTACCTTCCAGCCTCTCTATGATATCTTCAAGGGATACTGCAAAATCCTGGCATTCACTGAGCATATTCTGCACTGCTCTGTAATTATTCTGATCCACTGCCTGTCGTATCTCTTCATTTGCTTTTTGCAGATTTTTTATAAAATTAAGGATTTCCCGTTTTTGTGCTTCTCTCATCGTTCCTTTTCCAACTCCAGCCTGAATTATCGTACAAAATCCGTTTTCATATCCCGATACAATTTACTATATATTTATATATCGTAATATTGGGCGCAAATTTGAGCGTTTTTCGACTTTATTTTTCTTTCATCAGTCTGTACAATTTTCCCTGTGATTTTTTTAGAAATATATATGATCCCCCGAAATACAAGAGTGAAATACTAATATCACATAAAAGCTAAATCCCAAAACACAGGGAAGTCTGACAAACCAGGAATTTGAAGGAAAGAGCAGCATGAAACGAATATATCGTGCCCCCAACTAATATAACAAAAGATTATTTTTTATGTTTTCAAAAATATAGTAAGTATCAGGTTGACACACAGTTACTCTTTCATTGACCCATGAGCCGGAACGCTGAGAAGGGTACGGCGTTTTGGAGCCCCCTTGCCGGTATGTACGCACCCCGCGCACAAAAAAACCGCCGTACAGGTTTCCCCATACGGCGGCGTATCCGCTTACTTATCAAACAAATCACTGTGTGTCCCTGTGCGAGCCAGAGTCAGCACCAGCACATCATCCTCAATGCGGTAAACAAGCAGCCAGTCCGGCTGGATGTGGCATTCCCGATGCCCAACCCAGTTTCCGGACAGCTCATGGTCATGGTTCTTTTCCGGCAGTGCTTCGCCCATGGCCAGCAATTCCACAACTTTTTCCAGCAGTTCTATTTTCAGGCCACGTTTCATAACCCGTTTATAGTCCTTTTTGAACTGCGTGGTAGGCTTGACTGTGTACTTTGTTTTTCTCATTTCTTCAGATCCGCAAACAGCTCATCAAGGTCATTGTAACCTTTGACAGACGGGTCTTTTGCGATCCTTTCTGCTTCGAGCATCGCAGCGATAGTTTCCCTGTTGGGCTGTTCCAGCCTGATCTCAAAGGGAATCCCGCCTTCCCGAAGCGACTGGCGCACAAAAATATTGAACGCTGTGGAAAGGTTCATGCCCAGTTCTGCAAACAAGGCATCGGCCTGTGCTTTTAAATCTGAATCCATGCGGATGCTGATGTTAGTAGTCGTTCCAGCCATCGTATCAACCCCTTTCTGCTGTCGCTTATAGTATATGCCATTTGCACGAAGAAAACAATACTCTGCACAAAAAATTAACAATTTATGTGGTTTTTCAGGAGGGAGCAGGCAAATCATTTTTTGCCGGATGTATCACCAATGCCCCGCTTGACCGGGATGTACCTGTGTTCGTTTTTTTACCCTCTGACCATGCAGGCCGCAGGATACAGCTTTTTATAAAGTTCATACTGCTTCCGGTAAATTTTTTCCGCCTCCGGATCCGGAAGGAAACGAATGCTGTTTTCCTCTTTCTGGAGGCCGTCTGTGAACTCCCGGTAGCTCTTTATTTTTCCCATTCCCAGCAGTACCGAAGAAGCGATTGCCGCAGACGGAAGCATCTCCGCATTTTTGTAGACGTAAAGGGGAGCACCCAGCACATCGGCCAGAATCTGACACCATACCTTCACTCTCCCGCCTCCTCCGATTACTGATATCTTTTTGGGCGGTACGCCGATGCTCTCGATTCCCTGGCAGATGGAGAATGCCACGCCCTCAAGACAGCTCCGGCTCATATCCTCTTTTGTGGTTTCCGGGGAAAGACCGTAATAACACCCCTTTATCTGCGCATCCATGACCGGAAACCTCTCGCCGGAGAGATAAGGAAGAAACAGAACACCACGACTCCCGGGAACGCTTTTCTCCAGAAGTCCGTTCATTTTTTCGTAATCCCGGCCATCCGGACCGTCTGCGAAAATTCCGGTAACCCATTTATGCACATTCCCTGCATTGAGAAACGGCACCACGTTGATATAACGGCTCTGCGGCATGGCCGCCAGGTTGAATACTCCGCCGGAAGCAGAAAAGACATCATCGGAGACTGTTGCTACCCACCCGGAGGTTCCCAGGTTTATATTGTACTCCCCGGTCTCTGCGATGCCGCTGGCAAGCGTCGTGGCCCCTGCATCTCCGGTTCCGGCAAAGACTCCCGTCCCCGCCCTGTACCCGGTCTCCTCAGCCGCTTTTTCCGTGACACGCCCTGCCTCCTCATGAGCATACTTTATCTCCGGGAACAGGGACATACCCACACCGGCTGCCTCCAGCATCCTGCCATCCCATTTCTTTTCATGGATACCCATAAGACCTGCGGTGGAAGCCGCTGTGACATCAGTACAGAAGTGTCCGGTCAGCCGGGCGATTACATAATCCTTTGAGCTTATAAGAATTTTATGGATCTTCTCAAATTCTCCGGGCAGGTGCCGCTTCATCCACAGCACTTTGGGAAAAGTAAGTGAACCGTCGTAATGGTTTCCTGTAATGCGTTCCACGTACTTTCGGCCGTCTTCCCCGTTTTGTCCCAGAGCGGCGCAGATTCCGTCCGCTTCCGCCCCGGCTCTCCCGTCTGAATAGAGGACGGCGTGCCCGACCGGGTTCAGATTTTTATCAACGGGAATCATATCCTGCATCTGGCCGCTCATTACGATTGCCCCGATATCGTCTGCGCCGTATTTTTCAGTAAATTTCCGTGAGATGGAGCAGAAAGCCCCATACCACTCCAGAGGGTCCTGCTCCTTTCTGTCTTCCTCATAATATGTCGTGATATCCACCGACATCTGATCCAGCCAGGTTCCGCTCTCTTCCACCAGTACTCCCTTTACCGCCGTGGTTCCAATATCAAATGCCGCTATTTTCAATTCCTCCACCTCTTTTCCATCTGAACCATGCCCTTCTTTATCTAACCCGTTCTATTCTCTGTTCAATCTGTGCTGCTCTCTGCCCGCTCCATACCGTTTTTAAGTTCCCGGATGAGCGCATACATCTCTTCCTCCGAGCGGTTCAGTGCCTTCATAATGGCAGTTCCCACAACCGCCCCGTAAAAACCGTTTTTCAAAAGCTCCTCTACCCGCTCCCCGGAGCTGATGCCAAATCCGGCAAACATATGATTCCCCCCATGCTTCAGCCCGTACGCCAGAAGCTGCTTATAAGATTCGCTGCTGCTGGGGACCCCCGTCACGCCGTGGTACAGCTTCTGATAGATCAGTCCGAATTCAGAAAGGATCTGATCCACCTTGTCATTCTCCAATTCCTCCGAGAGAAATCCTGCCACATCTACCCCCAGCGGATTTACCTTTTTTTTCAGCTCGATCGCCTGCTCCAGAGATGCATCCGGAATAACAAACGCATCCGCCACACCGGCTTTCGCCAGTTCCAGATAAATATCTGTTGTGCAGAGATCTTTATAATATCCCATAATCCAGATTGGATTGGATGTGCACGCTCTTACGCTTTTCCAGAATTCCATATCCTCTGCAATGGACGGATCCACCTTTTTATGGGCCTCCCGGATAACCTCTCCGTCCGCATAGGGATCCGGAGACGGAAATCCGATTTCCAGAACAGACATTCCTTCCCCGACACATCGTCCCAGAAGCTCCGGAAATTTTTCTTTATCCGGATAACCGGCCGTTATGTATCCTACCAAAGCATGATTGTGGGTTTTCGCATACGCCCGCATTCTCTCACTGCATATCATCTTTATTTACCCCCATCTGCACTTTTATTTTGAATCTCCCTTGCCCAGCTTCTGCGCGATAACCGCAATTACAATAATGGCGCCGGTTATGATATCCTGCATGTAGGTAGGCATCTGCAGGATCGTAAGGCCATTGGCAAGAATTGAGAGGATAGCCGCACCGATAAAGGTTCCCACCACATTGGGCACACCCTGCTTTGAAACCGTACAGCCAATAAATACGGCTGCATAGGACTGGAGGAAATATCCGCTTCCTGCCGTTGTATTTGCGGACCCCACGCGGGATGCCACAACAATTCCGGTAATGGCAGCCATAGCCGCACATAAGGAGAATGCAATCATTTTATATTTTCTTACATTGATTCCTGCAATCTTGGAAGCTTCCTCATTTCCTCCGATAGCGTACATCTTTCTTCCCGCCGGCGTATGACGCATCAGGAACCAGAACAGAACCGCAAACAGAATCATCAGAATAGAAAGAAGCGGAATCTCGCCAAGCTTCGTGGTTCCAAGCCAGGTAAAAGATTTTGGAATATTCTGGAAAACAGTGGCTCCGCCTGTCAGCCAGTAAATAATTCCGTCCAGAACAGTACTCATACCCAGTGTTGTTATAAAAGACAGCACCCGGAACTTTGCCACAATATATCCGTTCACAAATCCGATTACCACACAGACTGCAATAGTAAGCAGAAATGCCGCCGGTACCGGCACTCCGGCCACTGCCATCAGGGCTGCCATAACACCTCCCAGACTGGCCATACTTCCCACCGAAAGGTCAAATTCATTAATAACCATTACCATTGTAGCACCGATTGCGATGATAGTCAGAGCTGCCATCTGTCTCGTAATATTAATAAAATTCTTCGGCGTAAAAAAAGCCGTCGGCTTTAACACACTGAAAATCAAAATAATCAGCAGCAGCGCCAGTATGGTTCCATAATCCCGAATTATCTTTTTTACTGTATTATTCATATGCGTATCCACCTCTCCGCTGTCATTCTCTGTAACAGCACGCCAAAACGTCATTTGAACTTAAATCCTGATTTTCAAGAATCTCTTTTGTGCAGCCCCCGGACATGATGAGAATCCGATCCGCCACCTCCAGTATTTCCTTTAAATCGGATGATACGTATACTACCGCACTTCCTTCATCCGCCTTTTTCCGCAGCAGCTTGTGAATCTCGGCTCTTGTTTTCACATCTACCGCCTGTGTGGGTTCATCGCACAGATAAATCAGCGGGTTAGTCATCATGGCCTTTGCAAAAACTACCTTCTGCTGGTTTCCTCCGGAAAGCTCAATGGCTCTCTGGTTGATGCCGGCCATTTTAATCTGGAGGGCATCCGCTTTCTCCTGGGCATCCGTCCCTTCTTTTTTGTGATCCAGCACACCGTGTCTGGAATATCGGTCGATACAGGACAGAAGGATGTTTTCCTTAATGCTCAGACTTCCGATCATGGCCTTTCCTCTGCGGTCTTCACTGATAAGCACCATGCCGTTTCGGATTGAATTCTGCGGAGACAGCGATGTCATCTGTTTTCCGCCAATTTTTACCGTTCCGTCCTTTATGGGACGGTATCCGTAAATAGTCTCCAGAAGCTCCGTTCTGCCGCTTCCGCCCAGCCCGTAGATTCCCAGAATTTCTCCGGCATGGGCCTGTATGTTTCCGCTCTTTACCACACCGTCCTTTGAAGCAATATGTTCTGCCTCCAGAAGAACCTCTCCCTGTGTGCTCTCCCGTTTTATTTTCTCACTTTTCCACTGATCCGTCATAAGACCTATCAGTCCGTCCTTATCAATCTCCGCCGTATTGACCACACCGGAAAGTTCTCCGTTTTTGAATATCGTTACCCGATCGGAGAGACGGAAGATCTCCTCCATCCTGTGCGTGACATACAGAATAGATGTTCCCTGCTTTTTAAGTTTCTCAATGATGGCAAACAGAATTTCCGTTTCCTTTTCCGTCAGGGAAGCCGTCGGCTCATCCAGAATCAGAAGCCGGCATTCGTGCATCATGGCCCGGATGATTTCCAGACATGTTTTCTGCGGCGGCGTCAGCTCATCCGCCGTTTTCTGCAGATCCAGATCCATTCTCAGCTCCTTCGCCTTTGCCTCCACCGCATCATACATGGCTTTCCAGTCCACTTTTCCGTTTTTTACCGGATATTCGCTGCCCAGGTACACATTTTCAATCCCGTTAAAGGACGGAATCAAAACGTGATCCTGATGTATAACGTTAATTCCCGTTTTACGGCTGTCTGACGGCGTATGAATCACTACCGGCTGATCTTCCCACAAAATCTTCCCCTCATCAGCCCGGTGCACACCTGTCAGAATTTTTATAAATGTAGATTTTCCTGCTCCGTTTTCCCCGACCAGACCGTGAATTTCTCCCGGCCGGATCTCAAAATTGATATCTTTCAACGCATAAATTCCATTAAATTGCTTACTGATATTTTCTGTCCGCAGCAGCACCTTCGCACCTCCTACTCCGGGGTCTCTCCTATAAAACAGGGCCCGCTTTCAGGCAGGCCCCGCATGTTACCGTTCGGTTACTGTTCGTTTACATTGCTGGCATCAATCAGTGTGGCCGGAGCATACATTTCTCCCTGTTCAATGGTCTCGCCATTAAAATATTTTTCCATCTGCTCATACACGATCTGTGCCATGCCCTCAAAATTCTGTTTTACAGTTGCTTTTAAGTTGGTGCCATCCTTGATAAGAGAGATAGCCTGTTCATTTCCGTCTACTCCTGTAACCAGAACTTCGTCTCTTCCAGCTTCCTGCAGTGCCTGTGTTGCTCCGATTGCCGGTTCATCCCAGGCTGCCCAGATTGCCGTTATGGAATCTTTATCCGGATTGGACAAAAGCAGGTTTTCCACGATATCCTGTGCATCATTGATCGGCTGTTCCGCCGGAACATGCTGTTCTGTAATCAGTGTGATATCGGGATATTCTTTAATAATATCATCAAATGCCTCACAACGCTTTACCACACCCGGATGCGGTCTGTGGGTCAGAGCGATAACCGTGCCCTTTCCGCCCATTAAATCGTCAAACAGATAGCGGACAATCAGCTCTCCCATCTGATAGTTGTCACTGGTGGCATTAATCTGCATTCCTTCAATAAATCCACTGTCGCAGCCAAATACCGGGATTCCCGCATCAAATGCTTCCTGAAGCTGATTTGCCACCTGATTGGGATCCGCACTTACCAGAATAATTCCATCCGTTCCGGAAGAAACCACATCCTCAATCCGGCTGGCCAGCTCGGCAAAATCATTATTTGTATTGATGACAGATACCTCTGCTCCCGCATCCGTTAAGTTGGATTCGATATACTCTACCATCTGGTTGGTGGTAACGGATGCCAGATAGGGAGTCATAACGGAAATATTTTTCCCGGCCACACCGCCTCCGGCTGCCGTCTCCTCTCCTCCTTCTGCTGCACCCTCCTGCTGAGTCTGCTCTGCGGCCGTCTCCGCCGGCGCCTCTGTCTCCTGTGTTGTGCTGCTGCAGCCGCAGAGAGACACTGCCAATGCTGCTGTCAGAATTGTTGCCATTAACATTCTTTTCTTCATAAACTCTTCTCCTCCACACATTGATCTCTGTTTTCCAGTAACTGCCGGGCTGTTGAGATGTTTGTTACCAGAACATCAATATCCCCGCTCTTAAGCGCTGCATTTATGGCTTTTATTTTTGATGCGCCAATGGCAGCCGCTATTACCCTGCTTTTTTTCAGTTCCTTCAGAGTGAGTCCTATGGAACGATCCATAATTGATTTTCCCACCTCTCTGCCCTCGCTGTCGAGGTAGGAACAGCATACAGAAGCCACCGCCCCCTCCCGCTTTAAATTCTCCAGATCCTCGGGCATCAGCCCCTGTTCCCGGACGTTTGAGGCATCCATATCCAGATTGCCGATTCCGACCACGCATATGTTGCACCGTTTCCCCCACTCCAGAACCTTTCTGATTCCGTCCTCTTCTTTCAGACGCTCTGCAAGCACTGCATCTGACACGTAAGCGGGTGCATTTAACGTCAGTGACGGCGAATTATGAGAGACTCCTATTTTTCCGGCAATACTGTTGGCATGCATGGCTGCCTCCGAAGTGTTGATAGCTCCCACCAGAGGGACTGTCATCTTAAGTCTTTTCGTTCCTTTCGGAAGAGAATCCACAATACTTTTAACTGTGTTTCCGCTCATAAGGCCCACTATTGTGTCCTGCGGAATATAATCCTCAAGAAGCAGCGCTGCTTCACTGCCGAAGCTGCCAAGCCGCTCTTTTGATGTGCTTCCGCCTGTATTAAGTACCAGCGCATCCTTGAGCCCATACCGGCAGACAATCTCTTTTTCGATCTCCGCTTCCCTTCCAAATGGATTATTGATATGTATACTCACAATTCCGCTTTCCCTGGCAGCTGCAATAATACGGCTGATCTGCGGTCTGGATATTCCCAGAACTGATGATATCTCTTTCTGGCTCATATCCCGCATATAATACAGCTCGCAAATTTTCACAATTAAACGCTTATTATCGACAATTCCCATACGATTACCATCTTTGAAATTAATTTCGCCATTTCATTTAATTTCTATCATTATTATAAACACAATTTAACACTGTGTCAATATTTCCAATATTGAAATAAATTTCAGACATATTCCGACAGAGCGGCATCATTCTGATTTTCATAATTTCCTGCAACAGTACATAAACTTTTGTGAGGTGATCTTATTGCAACCCTGTGATTTTGCTATATCCGTATCTGCACTGGCCTGCCGCATTGCCGACGGAAAAACTCCAGAGGAAATTGCCCTGATAAGTTCAGTATTTATGCAGCTTGGAGACACTCTGTCAACCATAGCCGCGCGCCAGGCGCTGTGTGATCAGAAAAAGCCGGAGAGCAGCGCTCCCCGGCCATAATACTTAAATTTTTAATTTTCTTCCTGTCAGGCTTCTTTTACCGCTGCAGCGGGAAATTCCAGTTCAACCGTGAACAGTTCCCCGTCCCTGCTGTATCTGAATACCCCCTGATGACACTTCATAATCTTTTCACATGTCTTAAGACCAATGCAGCTGCTCTCTTTTCTCTCCGCGTCCAGAGCCACATAATTTGTAAAACGAATCAGCAGACGTGTTTTTGTCTGCCTGTATTCAACCCTGACCGGTCGGGAAATATCCGCATATTTCAGGAGATTGGAAAAAATATTATCGAACACTCTCCTGATGAGACGGATATCTGTCATGAGTCTGCAGTTTATTTCATCGCAGATCCGTTCCACAGAAAAACCTTCATTTTCCATATCAAACAGGCTTTCCTCCACAATCTGGCCAAGAAATTCTGTGCCGTTTACCTCTGAAATCTCCAGTTCTTCCTCGTCTTTTCCGTACACGATAAAATATTCAAAAATTTTATCAGACAGTTCTTTTATCTGATACGCCTTATTCTTTACTGCCGCCAGGCAGTGCCTGTATTCTTCCTCCTTTTCACATCGGCCCATCTGCAGAATATCCACATATCCCAGAAGTGAAGTCAGAGGAGTACGCAGATCATGAGACATGGCTGTTACCAGATCCCGATTGGCATTTCTTGCCATCTCCTCCTGCATCTGACGCTCCCTGATGGCCTGACGCATGGCATCTATCTCCGCTGCCAGAGATGTCAGCTCATCTCTGCCTTTTACCGTAATATTATAATTCAGATCCCCGCCCTCAAGAATATGTATCTCCTGTTCCAGAAGCGCAATATATTTTACCTTCTTATGGATAAATAAAAGCAGCAGTACCATAAAAGCCAGAACTGCAATAATACTGTTTAGTGCAGTTATCATATAGTAATAAACTTCATAGTAAAAGCTGACTACCGCATCCACATATCCATCGGAAAACCGGATGCGGTAAACCCATGGGATTTCCGTCTCCCCTCCCCTGCCATCTTCCTCATCCTCCATCCCTTCTGTGATGTTTTCTCCGTGAAACGTGGTTCCGTCCTCCGGATAAGCGATTGTTACAGCGACTCTCTTATCATTGCTGTACAGCATATTTTTATTCTTATACAGCGTGATAATCATATTTTTTCTTTCAGATGCCCACTCATCCAGCATATCCCTGTCTTCTGAAGAAAGCCCGTGCTGACTCACATACTCCTGCAGACTCTCAATACACTTTTCCTCACGGGCCAGGAGAATATCTTCTCTCATAAGGCGCCTGTCCAGTATCCCGTATCCGACTGTGTTAAGTCCTATATAGACAACCAGTCCGATCACGGCTGCCACCAGCGAAGCAAGACCCAGTTCTATCCCCAGCTTGCTGACTCTGAATCTTCTATTCAACCCGATACCCCTTTCCCCACACATTAACCACATATCTGGGATTTCTCGGATCCGCCTCCAGCTTCTTCCGCAGATTTCTTATATGTACCATTACTGTATTGTTGGCACTGTAGAAAAATGGCTCTTCCCACACGCCTTCATAAATCTGCTCCACGGAAAAAATCCTTCCGCGGCTGGATGCCAGGAGAAGAAGGATTCGGTACTCAAGATCCGTGAGAGAAATTTCTTCTCCGCCCCGGGTAACCCGGTTCCACGTCTTATGTATAACCAGATCCTTAACTGTAATTACTTCTTCTTCCTTTTCCTCAGGTTTTCCTCTGTACACGTGATAACGCCGTATCATGGCTTTTACCCTGGCAGCCAGTTCCGTATAAGAAAACGGCTTTGCAAGATAATCATCAGCCCCGGCCCCAAATCCTATCGTTTTATCAGAATCCTGTGTTCTGGCTGTAAGGAAAAGAATCGGAACCATAGATTTTCTGCGTATCTCCGCACATGCAGAAAATCCGGATCGGCCGGGCATCATCACATCCAGGATAATCAGATCATATGTATCATCCGCCATAGCCACGGCTTCCGCTCCGTCAGATGCTTCCTCCACCTGGTATCCCTCTCCTTCCAGAAGAATCCTGACAACCTCCCTTATCTCAACATCATCATCTGCAAATAATATCTTATGTTTGCTCAAATTCATACCCTCCAACAATATCTGCCCGGCATCACATATAAAGTAAAGTCTCCATGCCTTTATCTCTGTTATTTTTATTATATCTTATATACAGATACGCTTCCACAACAAATTACACTGCTTCTTCCTGTTTTTTATCCCTGTCAGTCGTGCTTGATTGCTTCCAGTGCAGGAATTCCCACTGCTTTTCCTGCAGGATAATATCCCGCCCCCACACCTACAGCCACAGAAAAAAGAACGGCAAATAACGCAAGCCACCATGGAATTACGGACAGTGCCGAGGGGACACTTTCCGTTTCCATCATTACATCTGAAAATGCTGAGGATGACTGAAGAGCAGCAAGATTCATAAGCAACGATATCCCGTAACTTACAATTACTCCCACAACTCCCCCGATTAAACCGATACAGGCCGCCTCAAGCAGAAAAATTTTTCTCACATCTCTTACATAACAGCCAAGCGATTTCATTACTCCTATCTCTCTGGTACGCTCTGATATGGACATGATCATCGTATTGGTAATACCGAGAGCTGCCACAAACAGGGAAATGGCTCCCAGACCTCCCAGCATCAACTGCTTCTGCCTGGCCTCCTGCTCCATAGGTTTTCTTATGCTTTCCATGGAGCTGGTTCGAAACCCCATCTTTTTTATCTCTTTCTCCACTCCGGCCACACTTCCTATATCCTTTACCTTGACAAGAGCCCCCTGATACCCCTTCTGCTGTTCCTGTTTTTTCCCTGCAAGGCGCGCCTGCTGTTCCAGCAGAGACTGGTATGTATCGATATCCATAATCATTCCCATATAAGTCTCATCGCCTTTTGCATAATCCTCTTTCAGCTTCCCGACGGTCTCCATGGTCTGAACTACCTTTTTCCCGTCCTCTTTTCCGCTGTCCAGTTCCAGTGTAACGGGCGTTTTCATAATGTCAAAAAACGGCGGCGGCATCACGGGAGAACCATTTTCATCCAGGTCCCCGCTGTACATATCCACCATGTTATTTCCCTCAGGCCTTTTCGTGTCCTCAAACATATACGCCAGATTCTGCCCTGCATAAATACAATTCTTTCTGCCGGGCTGCCATTTTCCTTCTGTCAGGCTGTATCCCATAATCTCAGCTACTCTCAGATCAATTCCCACAATTGTAGCGTACGAGGCTCTGTACCGTTTATCCCTCCCCCCGTACACAGTAATCGGAACATTTTCCTGGACCAGCCTGGGTGTAACTGCTTCCGTTCCCTCCAGCTCCTTCATACGGCTGATTGCCTTTTTATTAAGTACTGCAGACCGGGCGCCTTTCCCCGCCGCATGGACCTGAATAACTGTCAGATCTCCCATCTGGGCCAGAGTTTTTTCCTGAGCTCTTCGCATCCCGATTCCTATGGATATCATAATTACCACAGAACAGCATCCTACAACTACTCCCAGAACAGTAAGAAATGTCCTGGCTTTGTGGCGGAGTAAATTCTGAATACAGACCGCGATCAGATCTCCTGTTCTCATGTCTCCTCCTCTTCTTCTGTCAGAAATTCATTTTCCTCCTTTATATCTTCATACTCCTCCCATTCATCATCACAAACTTCCTCTTCTTTTTTCTTTTTCTTTTTTATTACAAACACAGCTGCTCCCGCACCGGCGGCAAGAATTACCGCTGCTCCCAAAAACCAGAATCCTGTCCTGTTTTTCATGGAAGAGCTCTCCAGCTCCATTTCATCCTCCTCCCCATAGAGATCCGCCGCTTCCTCCTGTACTTCAAACGAAACAGGTATTTTTTCAGTTTTCACGTCCTCCGTTTCATCCTCATACATTACCGTTACTTCTCCCTCAAACTTCCCTGCGCTGAGCGGAGTTACCACAAAATCTATGGTACCGCTTTTTCCTGATTCCACATTTCCTATATTAAGATCTCTGGAAATGGCGCCTATCTCTCCCTCAAGCCCGGCTTCCACATTGTATATCTGCCCTCTCCCTTTATTCACATAGGGAATAGAGATTGTTCCCTCTTCTCCCTCACGGAATTCCTCAGAAAAAACAGGCTTGCCTATCTGAAACCGATCCGGCTGATAAACAGGAATCGCTATCGTCTCTGTGGACGAGGACTGTTTGCGCTCTCCCTTGTCCACAAATTCATATTTGCAGGAAATCGTTATTTTAGGAGACTGCAGTTTGGACTGAAACAAAGCCTGTACCTGCACCTTCTCTTTTTTATTCTCCCCCGGATTCATGCGGGGAATATAAAATGTATTGGAAGATGAATTGATGGAAATTCCTTCCCCTGTATCCAGAGAAAGAACCACATTCTCCACTGCAGCCGCCGTACTTGTATTGCTGAATTCCATTTCCAGATCAAAAACCTGACCGGCCGTAACCTTATCTCCGTACGTATAATTTGTTACAATCACATTGGGCGTAGGATTTCCCGGGTCTTTTCCCTGTCCGTTGGTGGGAATGACAATCTTCTCACTGTATGTTCCCTGAACCGGTCCCTTGTCGGAATCATAATCAAATTTAAGAGTCATGCCCAAAAGCTGGGAAGCCGCCGCAGAAAGCTCTGCTCCCGCTTTGAGGTGCACAGGAATATCCACTGATTCGCCCGCTTTCAGATCTCCCAGCTGCCTTGTGTCCGTCTCCTCCAGAAGAGAAATCTGGTCATTTGGTTCAAAAATTGCCGCCAGATTCCGTATTTCTTTATCCTTACTGGTGTTCTGCAGATTTATTGTTACCTGAAATGCCTCCCCTGCATTTATAGCTCTGTCCAGGCCGGTGCGTCTTACCTGTATAATCGGCTGCCCGGAAGCTGAGCCGCCTTTTACCGGAATCAGAACCTTCTGGGAAGATGAACCTGATGTCAGCGTGCCTCCGGAATAATAATTATATTTCAGCTCCAGATCCACCACCTGTGTAGGACCTGATATTTCACTCCCGGCAATCATATTCAGTTTCACAGATACTGTCTTTTTTGAATCCAGGCTGCGGATAATTTTAGAATTTGTATCATCGCCGATAAATACAGAATTTCCCGGAACCACACTGACTACCAGATCTTCAATATCTGAATCGCTGCTTGTATTCTGCAGCTCCAGTCCCAGAACAAAGTTTTCTCCCGGTCCCACAGCCGTCTCCGGCGCCGATCTTCTTATTTTGATTACCGGCTGGCCGCTTATTTCATCAGAATCCCTTTCTCTTCCGGACGCAGACTCCTCGCACTGGGAAATACTGACTTCCTGAGTCTCTGACGGAAAATCGCCCTTTTTGAAATTTGTCCGGAACCTGAGCTCACTTCCCCGTCCCTGATATACAAGTTTGGAAAATGTAACTGTAAATTCAAGATCCTCATCTTTATCTGATGTAACCTTAACTTTGGGCGCCCCTGACATCTTAAAACTGTCAGACAGTTTGGAAACGGACAGACCGTTTTTCCCCACATCCTCTGTCTTTATTCCATCTGCCTTCACATACACAACAACCTTTGCTTTTTTTCCTTTTCTCAGCACATCCAGAGACTCGGAAGAATCTCCCGGAGAAAATATCTCATAGTTTTTGACTTCCAGCACAGATCCTTCCTGCGCACTATTGCCGTCCCGCAATGCTTTGTTCCCGGCGGGTCCCGGTTCGGAACCACGGTCTTCGCTCTCTGCAGGAACGGCATTCTCCACAGAATATCCTCCTTTTCCTGCTCCCGCGCCTGAGCTGTCCCCCAAAGCGGCAGACTCCTCAGCATAAGCATGTCCCGGTATCCCGAATACCAGTACAGCAGCAAGCATGAATATCTCCATTTTTCTCCTTATTCCGAACCTATTCACAATAGCCTTCCTTTCTTTCATCTCCCACTATATTTCCATCCTTCAGAGTGACAATGCGGTCCGCAAACCGGACCATTCCCGGATCATGTGTGACCAGAATAATAGTCTCATTATATTTTCTTGCAAATCCCATAATCATTTTCATAATCTCTTCCGTTGTTCTGGAATCAAGATTTCCTGTAGGCTCATCCGCAAAAACCACCTGGGGCCTGGTAACAAATGCCCTGGCAATTCCCGCTCTCTGCTGCTGACCGCCCGACATCTGCCCCGGATAATGATAAAGGCGGTGCGACAGTCCCACGCGCTTAAGAAGCACCTTTGCGATCTCCTCTCTTCTTCTTTTTTCCATCCCGCAGAACATCAGGGGCATCGCCACATTTTCAACCGCAGTCATGGAAGGCAGCAGATTATATGACTGAAAAATAAAGCCGATGTACTTCTGCCGGAATGCCGCCAGCTCTTCCTCGCTCATCGCTGATATATTTACTCCCCGGATCACAACACGGCCCGAGGTGGGTTTTTCCATTCCTGCAAGCTGATTTAAAAGCGTGCTTTTTCCGGATCCCGATGTTCCGAAAATACAGCAGACCTCTCCTTTATATATTTTAAGGTTGATTCTGTTAAGCGCCACAACCTCCTCATCTCCCATCCGGTACACTTTCCGGACATCCTGTACATGAATCATCGGCCTCTTCTGTTCCATAATGTCACTCCTTCATCAGATATACCCTGATAATACCTGTCAAAAAGTCATATTCCGCATCATGGAAATCTTAAAAAAACTTAATTCCGATCCTGATGCCTGACACATATCAGCCTCAACTTCTTACTCAAAAAAAAATCAGCTTCGGAATCGTATACACTTCTTCCGAAACTGATTTTTCTCAATTATTGCACAATGAATTTTCAGACTGGCTGACAGAAACCCTGGCTCTGTCCGCTGTACTTACTGGAGAATCATATCTATTTTCCATTCTCCGTTCTTTTTTACCATCCAGAATCCGGCAGTACCGCCTACCAGAACTTTCTGGTTTATCTCTTTCAGTGTGGCAGCATCCATTTCGTTTGCCTGTGCCACCATATCATCTGTAAATAACTTATCCTCTCCCAGCTCCATCAGCTTGTCCGCCGACGGAATATCCATAATTACCCCGTTATTCATATAAATTCTGACCGGATAGGTGCAGTATTTAGAAAGTGCTTCCAGATCCCGGTAATAAAAAGTCCGCTGAAACTGCTCCGCTGCCTGGACAAGATTTCCGCTGCCTTCCGGCACAGAACTTTTAACCCGGATTTCTGCCACTTTCCATTTGTTCTTTGTTTTTTTCAGCGTAACGCCTGCCTCTTCTCCCAGCTTTAATGTCGTATTATTCTGCGGTTTTGTCTTGGCAGAATTGACAGCCCCCACAATATCCTGTGTTTCTTTTGTAAAAATCGCATCCTTTCCTATCGCACGAAGATCTTTTTTACTCTCAATCTGCCGGGAATTTCCATTCTGATCCACAAACGTGAGCGGATACGCACACATGGAAACCAGCCCGTCCAAATCCTTCTCATCAAATACCCTCTGCACTTCTCGCGCCGCATCACGCATTTTTTTCTCATTCGAAGAACTGCTTCTGTTCCTGCTCTGAACAGTGCTCCTCTTCGTCGCCGCATATGCAGGAGCGGCCGGAACGGCTGCCGTAAAAGCCAGAACGCAGAGAAGAACGGCCATCCATCTTTTTTTTCCTGCTTTTTTTTCTAAACCCTGTCTTTTCATCACTTATTACCATCCTTTCTTCTTTTGTACTTCATAACCGAAAGCTGTTTTTTTCTTTCGTATCTATTAGACGCTGCAAAAAGAAAAAAGTTGCAAAAAAAAATAATTTTTTATTTTCAGTAAAAATAATGAATGTTCTTTTTCACATGAGAAACCGCTACAAAAATGTCTGCCGGTTTTCAGTTCAATTCTCCTACGGCAGGCTGAAAACTGACTGTAAGGATGTCCGTCATCTGACTCATTGTGGCAATAATCCCGTTGGACATCCATGTACAGTTTTTACTTCCTCCTTCAGACGGCTCCTCATCACAGGATGGTTCTGTTCCCATCATCTCCGTTACGAGTGTCTTCCACTGTTCTGCCTCTTCTTCTGTAACTGCTCTTTCTCCTCCCACAATCCACAGAGAAACGGACTCTACTGTTTTATCTTCTCCGCAGGTAGTAAATATTTCACAGGGAACTCCTTCTACCTCTGCCTGGTAAATACGGCCGATATAGAATGAGCGATCTTCTGTCCAGTTTTCCTCTCCGCCTCCCAACACATCAGCGGTATCTGCGTCCTGCATTCCAAGAAGTCCTGCCAGGTCTTCCAGAAAAACTTCCTCACTTTCCTCAGCAGCTGTCTGCGGTGTCTCAGCAAGACTGCTCTCTGATTCTGCCGTTTCCGTTGTTTCTGCAACCGTCTGTGTTTCTTCCGGCACTGTCCCGGACTTCCCTGCAGAGCCGCATCCCGCCATCAGCCCCGCCGTTACTGCAAGCGCCAGAATCACGCTCCATCCTTTTTTTACCATAATTTCTTCCTCCATTTTTCATATTTTATTCCTTTAACCTTTTAAATATGTAGACGAATTTCCGGTCCGAAAAGTTGCATATTTAAAAAAAAATTAATGCCGCAGAACATCTTTTCTGATATTCTGCGGCATATATTACTTACCCTTTTCCTTTTTTCCGACTTTTCCTTTAATCAACAATGGTTTTTTCCGTATTGTAATCAAAGATATGAATCTTTTTTGTATCCATCGCAAGACGCACTGTATCTCCCGTTCTGGCTTTTGTAGATGCATCTACAGATGCCACCCAGCCGGTCTCTCCGATATTGAAGTAAATCAGCGCGCTGGCACCCAGCATTTCATACACACGAACCTCAGCCTCAAACACTGTCCCCGGGAACTTGTTAAGAGACTCCTCATCACTGTGCACATCTTCCGGACGAATACCCAGGATTACCTTCTGTCCGACATATCCTCCGTCCTTTAAGGCTTTTGCTCTCTCTGCATTTAACACTATGCTCTGTCCGGCAAACTTAAGCACCACATTTCCGTTTTCTTCCAGGGCGTCCGCCGTAATCATATTCATCTGCGGAGAACCGATAAACCCGGCCACGAACTTATTGCAGGGATGATCATAGAGGTTCTGAGGCGTGTCAATCTGCTGTACCACACCGTCTTTCATAACGACAATCCGCGTTCCCAGAGTCATAGCCTCCGTCTGATCGTGGGTTACATAGATAATCGTAGCTCCCAGTCTCTGATGCAGTTTGGAAATTTCCACGCGCATCTGGCCTCTCAGCTTTGCATCCAGGTTGGAAAGCGGCTCATCCATCAGGAAAACCTTGGGATTTCTCACAATGGCACGGCCCATGGCTACTCGCTGTCTCTGTCCGCCGGAAAGCGCTCTGGGCTTTCTGTCCAGAAGAGGTTCCAGATCAAGTATTCTGGCCGCTTCGCGGACCGCCCTGTCAATCTCATCCTTCGGTCTTTTCTTAAGCTTCAGAGAAAATGCCATGTTGTCATAAACCGTCATATGGGGATACAGAGCATAGCTCTGAAAAACCATGGCGATATCGCGATCCTTCGGCTCCACGTCATTGACTACTTTACCGTCAATAATCAGTTCTCCCGAAGAAATATCCTCCAGTCCGGCAATCATACGAAGAGTCGTGGATTTTCCACAGCCGGAAGGTCCTACAAAAATAATAAATTCTTTATCTTCAATATCCAGATTAAAATCTTTTACTGCCTCATATCCATTGGGATATTTTTTACACACATTTTTCAACTGAACACTGGCCATAACTTTTCCTAATCCTTTCTTAATCGACTTTAAACATCCACCGGACTCCGTAAGGAGGCATCAGAACACCTCTGGCTTCCAGCATTTCATCCGAAATCAAATCATGGTACATGCCCGGCTCGTCTATCCAGGCTGTTTTTCCCCATGGAGAAAAATTAAATAATCCAATAAAGCGTTCTCCTTCAAGCTCCCTTACAAGACAGAGCACTGACGGATCATAGGTCTCCAGCGTCCAGACCGCAGCCGCGTTGAGAAACACTTTGTATGTTTTCCGAAGCTCCTCCATTTTCCCAATTCCGGAAAACAGACGGTTCTGAACTGTGCCCGGCTTTTTCCGAAGAGCCGCATCTTTCCAGTGGAAGGCTCCTCTGTGAAGATACCTGGAATCCGCCGCTTTTCTCGGATTGTCTCTGTATGTATAATCATTCAGCTGACCAATTTCATCCCCGCTGTAAAGCATGGGAATCCCAGACTGTGCCAGCATATAGCCGTGCAGCATCAGATCACAGTCCACAGAGCGCTTCAGAGCCTCTTCATCTTTCCGCTCCTCAGCGGCCTCAATTCCGCAGAGTGACGCTGTCGTTCCGCAGAGTCTGGCGTCTCCCAGACGGGGATCATCATTGTAAAGCTCTCCCCGGGAATCTGACCCCGGATAATTGCCTGTAAAATAGTCATTGAGGTATTTCTTGTGAGCCACCTCATCCATTCCCTTCTGCTTCAGCCATCCGTACTCCAGCCCCCATCCTATGTCATCATGACATCTGAGATAGTTTAAGAACACGTACTCCCGCGGAAGTTTGCTGACAATATCCATCTGGCGCTTCAGAAGGGATACGTCTTTTACTGCCACTGTGTGCCAGGTAGTCGCCATCGTTGTCACATTATAAAGCATGTGGCACTCCGGCTTATCCACCGTCCCAAAGTAAGGAACTACCTTTTCCGGCTCCATTACCACCTCTCCCAGAAGCAGGACGCCGGGACACACTATCTCGCAGATCATCCGCAGCATTCTGACAATATTGTGAACCTGGGGAAGATTTCTGCAGTTGGTTCCCAGCTCCTTCCAGATATAGGGTACCGCGTCAATCCGGATAATATCAATTCCCTTATTCGTTAAATTCAGGAGATAATCCGTCATATCCGCAAAAACCGCCGGATTTCTGTAATTCAGATCCCACTGGTAGGGATAAAATGTAGTCATCACAAATTTCCTGATATCTTCCAGCCAGGTAAAATTCCCCGGAGCTGTAGTAGGAAATACCTGAGGACATGTTTTCTCAAACTGCCCCGGAATATCATAACTGTCATAGAAGAAATACCGATCCTGATACTCTTTTTCGCCGTTTCTGGCTCTCAGCGCCCACTCGTGTTCATCTGAGGTGTGGTTCATGACAAAATCCAGGCAGACGCTTATTCCACGTCTGTGACACTCGCCCGTCAGAGCCGCAAGATCCTCCATAGTGCCCAGACCGTCTTTTACCATGGTAAAATCTGACACGGCATATCCGCCGTCATTTCTTACTTTAGGCGAATCCAGCAGAGGCATCAGATGAATATAATTTACCCCGCATTCTTCCAGGTAGTCCAGCTTCTTCTTTACTCCCTTTAAATTTCCGGCAAAGGCATCCACATAAAGCATCATCCCCACCAAATCATTGCGGCGGTACCAGTCCGGATCAGAAATTCGCTTCTGATCCAGCTTCTTAAGCTCCGAAGCCCTCTCTGAAGCTCTGCGTTCAAGTCTTTTGCACAGCTCGTGAAACAGGTCTTCCCGGCCCGGGTACAGTTCACAGTAGAGCCATTTTAATTCGTCATAATGTTTTTCCAGTCTTTCCTGGAACACTGTCTTGTCATCCATTGCTACCACCTGTCTGTATAGGATAATATCTGCTCATTTCTTCAACAAATTCCGGAGTGGCTTCGATACAGGCCCATGTTCCTCTGGCCTTCAGAGAGTAAACCGGCGCCCCTGCTCTTTTAGACGTAAAGTCCATCGCCCGGGAAACTGTCTCTTTTCTTCCTCTCTGAAAAGCTTCAATATCCACCCGATCTACATGATACACATCTTTCCGTTTTGCTTTCCGTATAATCCGTGAAATTGTAAAATCGCCATTCACATATACAAATTCATACTCATATTTTCCCCTGCGTGTCAGAAGCCACGCTGCCACGGCGGCCGCAGCCGCCGGAAACAGCATTATCGCCGCAAAAAGTACGGCATCCGCAAAAAGCACAATAGCAGCCGAAACCAGTACAGCTCTGACAAGCAATTCTTTTTTATCCGGAATGTGGGTCACATACCACTCCAATACAATATCTCTCATTCTGCTTCCTGCACCATCCTCAATACAAACTGAACAGAATCATACTCGCCGAGTTCCGGCGGAACGGGAATTCCCGCATTCATGAGAAGAGCCCCCGAAAACGAACCCCTGTGTCCCTCCACGCGGTAAAATGCATTTTCATCCAGTCCCTTGAGCCGGAGATAAAGCTGCGGCGCATTGCTCTCCTTATCTGTAAGCACCAGGCTGATTAAAGCCTTTTTCTTATTCTTTGTCACATGCTCCCAGGCTGTAAAGCTGCGGTTCTCATAAGGGTTCGTCAGCCGGTAATAATCGCCTTCTGCAATAACCCGGTAATTCTTTTTATAGAAATTTACCTGTTTTCTGCAGAATTCTTTTTCCTCCTCCGAGAGCTTTGTGGAATCCAGCTCATACCCCAGAATTCCGCCCATAGCCACAATACCTCTCGTCTTCAGGGACACGGACCGGCCGGTCTGATGGTTGGGGCACACGGAAACGTGGGCTTCCAGCGCATTGACCGGATAAGCAAAGGAGGTTCCGAACTGAATTTTCAGGCGGCTGATTGCATCTGTATTGTCACTGCACCACATCTGTGGCTGATAGTAAAGCATAGCCGGATCATAGCGCCCGCCGCCGCCGCTGCAGCCGCAGAAAATAATCTCCGGATGCTTCAGTATTATGTTGTCCATGATATAGTAAAGCCCCAGAACATAACGATGTAAAGCTTCTCCCTGTCTGTCCTTTTCAAGCGCACCTGACCAGACATCCGAAATACTTCTGTTCATATCCCATTTAACATATTCTATCTTCGCGCTTTCAAGTATTTCGTTTATCGTCTGAATCAGATACTCGCAGACTTCTTTTCTGGAAAGATCAAGAACCAGCTGATTTCTTCCCCTGGTCATGGGACGTCCGGGAGCTTTCAGGCACCAGTCCGGATGCTTTCTGTAAAGATCACTGTTCTCAGAAACCATTTCCGGCTCAATCCACAGACCAAACTGGAGTCCCATCTGATGAATTTTTTCCGAAAGGCCGTCAAGTCCATCCTTCAGCTTCCTGCGGTTAACCGTCCAGTCTCCCAGGCTGGAGTTATCGTCATCCCGGTTTCCGAACCAGCCGTCGTCCAGGACGAAGAGATCAACTCCCATAGCCACGGATTCTCTCGCGATATTGAGAATCTTTTCCTCATCAAAATCAAAGTAGGCCGCCTCCCAGCTGTTAATCAGAACCGGGCGCACTTTCTTTGAATAGGGAGACCGGCAGAGATTTTCTCTGAATACATCATGATACAGATGAGTAAGACCCGTGAGTCCCTGATCGGAATAGGCCAGCACTACCTCCGGAGCCTGGAATTCCTCTCCCGGATCTACCCGATAAGAGAAATCCCTGGGATTAATCCCCATATTGACCCGAAGCTGCGAAAACTGATCCTGTTCCGCCTCCAGAAGAAAATTTCCGCTGTAAACCAGAGAATAGCCATAGCAGTCTCCCCGGTCCTCGTCGGTATTTTTCCGGCACACAATCCCAAAGGGGTTAAACTGATGAGAGGAGGTTCCCCGGCTGCTGCCGATGGAATGCATTCCGCTCTGAACCGGGATTCTGTTGAATTCCCTTTCCATGGTGTGTCTGCCTGAAAAATAGATGAGATCAAAATCGGAATCGCGGTAGTCCAGGGTTACTGACATGAGCCGCTTCAGCATAAGGCTCTGTCTTCCTCCATTGACAAAGCGGACGGTTCTGGTAATCACATCCTTTTCTTCAAAAACGCTGTAACCCAAAATCACAGCCGCCTGGCTCTCCCTGTCCTCCAGGCGAATCTCCAGGGTATCTGCCGTATCCCCGGATACAGCCCGGAGGGACGGCATTCCCTTAATACAATATTTCCCTTTGTAAATTTTATATCCTGCCATTTTCCCGGAAAAAATTGTGCTTCCGTCTCCGTTTACCACTTCAATGCTGGGAGAGCGGTAGTCGCCTTTTCCGTCCGTGGAATATTCCTGCTGCAGAAAATCCAGGGAAAAGGTTCTGTCATTGCCTGCCTCGTTGGGATTGGGAGAAAAACCGCGGTCCTGGAATTTCAAAAGGAAATCCAGATTTTTATCCGGAATCTTCTTTCCATAATAAAGGTGCAGCAGATTTCCATATCTGCTTACCTTCATCAGATAGGAGCTGTTTCTCGTCTCCAGTATAAAAGTTTTTCTGTCTGCATTATATTTGATTGCCATACTCTATCATCCTGTCTCACTGATTAATCATTTATTTTCCGCCTGTCATAGCAACACCTTCGATAAACTGTTTCTGGAAGAACAGATAAAGCACAACCATGGGAACCATGGCAAGCAATGATCCTGCCATCATAACCGGGAAGTTGGTACTGAACTGTCCTCTCAGAGTAGCCAGACCAGAGGAAAGTGTCATCATATTAATATCTGTATTGACAATGAGGGGCCACATCAGATCTCCGTAAGCAAACACAGCCGTAAATACGGCCAGAGCCGCCATGGAGGACTTGGTAAGAGGCGCCATTACTTTAACAAAGGTCTGCCACTGATTACAGCCGTCCAGATAAGCAGCCTCCGCAATCTCATCCGGAATTCCGAGATATGCCTGCCTCAGGAAAAAGGTTCCGAAAGCACTGACGAGACCCGGGAAAACCAGAGCAAACACTGTATTTGTCAGACCAAGTTTTGCCAGCATCTGATACTGCGGCGTAATAAAAATCTGTGACGGCAGCATCATCTGAATCAGCACCAGAGAAAAGAGAATGTTTTTCCCCTTAAAATTCAGCTTTGCAAACGCATAACCGGCCATGGACGAAAATACCACGGCACAGACAACGCGCCAGAAAATCATCAGAGCCGTGTTCTTATAGAGGGACAGAAATGGCAGAGACGCGGTGGCATCACTGTAATTCTTTCCCTGCCATGCCTGCGGCAGAATTGTAGGCGGTATGATCATGCTCTCTTCCACTGTTTTAAAACTTGTCAGGAACATCCATACAAACGGGAAGACCATGATAACAGAACCGATGATAAAAAATGCATACACACCGGCCGTGCGGATCTTTCTTGATCTTTCTAATGATGAATTCATAGCCTCTCCTTTCTTTATACCTCGTAGTTAACCCATTTTTTCTGTCCCCAGAACTGTACTGCCGTTACAAGGCCAATCAGTGCCACAGTCCAGATAACCACGGAAGAACCAAGTCCCCGATCTCCGGTTATAAAGGATTCTCTGTAGAACAGATACATAAGCGACTGAGCACTTGTAATAGCCGGATTTGCCTCCTCAATCAGCATATAAATCAAATCATATACCTTGATGGAAGACATAAGTCTCATAATCAGCACAACGAAAAGAGTCGGCGATACCATGGGCAGTGTAATATGGAAAAACTGCTGCACCTTTGTGGCACCATCAAGACTGGCCGCTTCATAATAGGACTTTGAAATATTCTGCAGTCCCGAGAGAAGCAGAACTGCATCGTATCCGATTGCAGACCAGACAGCCACGATGGCACAGGTAACCATAACAATATTGGGATCAGTAATCCAGTTTACTTTATGACCAATCAGAGTGTTGATAATTCCGTACTCCGTATTGAACATCCACTTCCAGACCATGGCAACCGCAGCCGGCGCCACAACCATCGGAAGGAAGAAGATGGCACGGAATACCACCCGCCCCTTAATTTTCGTATTCAGCATAACAGCCACTATAAGAGAAAGGAAAATTCCCAGCGGCACTGTCAGAATACAGAAATAAATAGTATTAAGGTTTGCTCTCCAGAATTCCGCACTGGAAAACATCTTTACATAGTTTTCAATTCCTCTGAGCTCATAAAGACCAAACGGTCTCGTTTTTGAAAAACTCAGCTTAATTGTATCAAAAAACGGATAAATATTCAGCACCAGAAGTCCGATAATCGTAGGAGCTATCATCAGATATCCCCACATGCTCTCAGATCTGGCACGCTTCCCGGCATACACCTTATTTCCAGTCATATCTGCTCTCCTTTCTAATCATCCTCAGCCGCCCGTATAATGCAATCCTGGATTGCCGCCATACCATCCTCAAAGGACAGCTGACCGGAGTAGATTTTCAGGAGATTTTCCGTTACCTCCGGTTTCCATACAGAACGGTACTTATTGTTTACAGACTGAACACTGTACTCGAACATATCCACAAAGCACTCTACATTCAGCCGGTAATCAAACTGGTCAAATACATCGATCCAGGTCTGCTCCAGTCCCTGATAAGCAGGAATGGCTGCACCCGATTCTCCCTGGATTCTCTGTCCCTCCTCAGAACCGAAGAACCGGAGCACATCCTTTACAACCTCAAAATTTTTCCCGGTCGGCGATGTGGCATAGCAGAGGCCATTGGAAATGGTAGCCCGCCCGTCCCCGCTCGCAGGATTGGGGCATTTTGGAAGAACCGCCACATCCCATTTCCCCTGCATATCAGGATAATTCTGCATTTCAGACAGAACATTCCAGTTTCCCTCAAAGAACATCGCTCCCTGTCCCGAGAAAAAGGCTGTTCCCGGAGATGTCTCCGCAAAATAGTTCTGATCCGGACACCAGTCATTTTTCTGCAGATCTATATAGAACCGCATGGCATCCAGTGTGGCCGGATTATCGAAACCGCCCGTAATATTATCTTCCGCGAGGATGTATCCTCCATTCTGATATACAAAATTCCAGTAACCAAGCTGATCATCGCCGTAAGCCATATAGCCGTACTTTCCTGTGGCATCATAAATCTTCTGAGATGCCTCGCACAGATCATCCCAGGTCCAGGTCTCATCCGGATAGGAAACTCCCGCAGCGTCGAACATTTCCTTGTTGTAAACCAGTCCGACCGTATCCTTATCCTTGGGAACTCCATAGTATCTGCCGTCGCTTCCCTGAATATTCTTCAGAGACACCTCCGAATAGTGTTTCTGGAAAAATTCCGGGTCCTCCTCATCGTACAGATCCGTCAGATCAGCGATTTTTCCGTAATCAGCATACTTCAGGATTTCGTTGGTGTGCATCCAGAAAATATCCGGCATCTGATTTGAAATGGCAGCCGCCTCCAGTTTGGTCCAGTACTCAGTCCAGCTGGTTACCTGCACCTCGATTACCACATCCGGATTCTTCTCCGTGTAGGCATCGCAGATCGCCTGCATTCCATCTCTCTGGGCAACATCCCAGATCTGAAACGTCAGATGGGTCTTTCCGTCAGAAGACCCCGCGCTGCATCCGGCTGCCAGAATGCACACTGATCCAATAGCTGCTGGAATTAGAAACTTTTTCAGCTTCTTCACATCTCTACCTCCTCTTTTTTATAGTATAGCAACAAGTTTTTGTAATAAAATTATATCAATTTAGGCAAAATGAATATATAAAAAAGAAACGCATGATTATGCCAATATGAAATATATATACATTTTTTAAATAGTGTGGTATCATTTTGGTATATGAGGAGGAATCCCATGCAAAAAATGCAGAAAAATTATAAGTTCGATGTATTTCAAAATGATAAAAATATTGATATCACGCTTTTCCAGTACGGGTGGGAAAGATGCCTTCCGCTGCACTCCTTCGGACCTGCAAAACGGAACCACTACCTGTTTCACTACATTTTTAACGGCAAAGGATATCTGAGTTCAAACAATTCCTCCGGTGAAACAAAAATCTATCCTATGGAATCAGGCCAGGGCTTTCTCATCTGCCCCGGACAGGTAAACACCTATTACGCTGACAGTGAAGAACCCTGGGAATATGCATGGGTAGAATTTGACGGTGTGAAAGCTCTGGAATTTATGAAGATGGCAGGACTTGACTATGATCATCCCATATTTCGCCTGAAAAAGAGAGAATACTATGATTTTATAAAAGATGAGATTATGAGCATCGTAGATAATCCCTGGAATTCTCCCATCAACCAGATTGGCCACCTGTATCTGTTTTTTGACGGTCTGATTCGCGGTTCAGCTGTTCAGAAACCGGTAACCAAAGTAAAAATGAAAGATTCCTACATTAAGGAAGCTATCTCCTTCATTGAGCAGAATTACGCAAGCGACATTACAGTGGAAGATATAGCCGATTTCTGTAATCTGAACCGGAATTATCTGGGACGCATATTCCGGGAAAATATGAACCAGACACTCCAGCACTTTCTCATGTATTATCGCATGAACCGGGCTGCAGAGCTATTAAAATTTTCCGACATGACCATTAACGAAATCGGACGGATGTGCGGTTATCAGAATCAGCTTCATTTTTCCAGAGCCTTCAAAAATATTTTTGGCATGGCACCCAATCACTGGAGAGAAAAAAATCGCGCTGCTTCTGCAGCCCTCCGCGGGAAAGGAGACACCTCATGAGCCAGGAATATGCAAAAGCCAGAAAAGCAGCACAGAAAGCATACCGGCAGGATATGGCTGCCGGCAGATATCCTTACCTAAAAGTTCTGGATGAACTTCTGGCCTTTACCCCCACAGAGGGAGAAAATGATTTAGGCCTTATTGAAATTCCATTGAAACTGGTGGCGGGGACAAAAACCTCAGGAAGAACCAAAGCCTTCGCCAGCAATTTTATGCCGCTTCTGGAAGAGTCCTCAGAATTTGCGGACAAATGGACCTCCCTGTACCAGTCTCATATTACGGAAGGTATCCGCGAACCGGTTATCGCCTGTGAATTTATGAATTCCTACTATATCATTGAAGGGAACAAACGCGTCAGCGTTCTGAAATTCTCAGGTGCCGTCAGCGTATCCGGCTATGTCACAAGAATCATTCCCGTACAGGATGGCTCCAGGGAAGTAACAGTGTATTATGAATTTATGGATTTCAACCGTTTTTCCGGTATCAACACTGTCTATTTCTCACAGCCGGGCAGTTTCTGCAGGCTCTGCGAGCTGATGGGAAAACCTTACGGAGAGTCATGGAATGAGGAAGAGCGCCGGCTGTTCTCCTCCTGTCTTCTCCATTTTGAGACAGAATTTGAAAATATGGGCGGAAACACTCTGCCTATCACAGCCGGGGATGCCCTGCTTCTGTATCTGGATGTCTACGGCTATGAGGGCATGGTTTCAAAACTGCCTTCAGAACTGAAAAAAGAACTTACCAACCTCTGGGAAGAACTGGAATCCTTCACACTCAAGGGAAACATCAACCTTGTGATGCAGCCGGAAAAAGATCCCGGCAAAAATTTCATCCAAAAGCTGATTACTCCGACCACCCCCAGACTGACTGTCGGTTTTCTGTATTACAAGACAGCGGCATCTTCAGACTGGACATACGGTCACGATCTGGGAAGGCTGTACCTTGAGGATCGGATGGCCGATGAACTGAACATCCGTGTTTATGACAAAATTACCACAGATGAAGAAAGTCTGGAAAAAATGGAAGAAGCCGTTAAAGACGGCTGTTCCGTTATTTTTACCACCTCGCCCCGTTTTCTGGGCGCCAGTGTAAAAGCCGGACTTAAGTATCCTCACATTAAAATTCTGAACTGCTCTCTGAATTCATACAGCGGACATCTCAGAACTTACTACGGAAGACTTTATGAAGCAAAATTTCTCGTTGGCATGATGGCCGGAATTCTTACCCGAACCGACCATATCGGCTACATTGCCGATTTTCCTATTTTCGGAGCTACAGCCAGCATCAACGCCTTTTCCCTCGGTGTCAAAATGGTAAACCCATCAGCATGCGTTCATCTGGTGTGGTCGACAGAAAAAAACTGTGATATAAACAAAATCCTGACGGATTCCCATGTAAGCCATATTTCAGGCCGGGATATGATTGCCCCGCTCCACTCACCCAGAAAGTACGGACTGTACGATCTGAACTCGGAAAAGGGAAAAAGTCTTGCAACGGCAATCTGGCACTGGGGAAAATTTTATCAGCGGATTCTTCAGTCTATTCTCAATGGAAACTGGAGCAGAACCTCCCCGTCA
Organism: uncultured Lachnospiraceae bacterium; assembly: GCA_944384125.1. GTDB lineage: Bacteria > Bacillota > Clostridia > Lachnospirales > Lachnospiraceae > Otoolea. Next base: position 58,332 of record CALWSF010000019.1, read on the forward strand.
GCCGCTGCCGGCTCCATTAACTACTGGTGGGGTATTTCTTCCGGCATGATTGATATGATCTGCTCCAATGACATCCCTTCCCGGACCCGTGAACTGGTAGATCTGGTTAAAAAACAGATCGTGAACGGCGAATTTCAGATTTTTTCCGGGGAAATTCTGGATCAGAACGGAACCCTGAGAACAGATGGAAATGAGCCTCTGACACCTGAACAGATCGTTAAAATGGACTGGCTCTGCGATAACATTGCAGGCCGTATCCCCCATGTGGAGGAACTCTGTGACGAGGCAGTCCCCATGGTTAAAATTCAGGGAATCTATACGCAGTAAAAGAGGGACGACATGAAGATACTCGCAATTTCTGATAAAGAATCTCCGGCCCTGTGGGATTATTTCGATGCAGGCAGGCTGGAGGACATTGACGTGATTCTCTCCTGCGGAGATCTGGACCCCAGATACCTCTCCTTTCTTACTACCTTCTTTTCCGGTCCGGTGCTTTATGTCCACGGAAACCATGACGAAAATTACAGCACCTGCCCGCCGGAAGGCTGTATCTGCATTGAGGATCAGATCTATGAATACAGGGGCGTTCGTTTTTTGGGACTTGGAGGTTCCATGCGTTATAAACCCGGCCTGCACCAGTACACACAGCAGGAAATGGACTGGCGAATCCGCCGTCTCTGGTTTTCTCTGAAACGCCATGGAGGCTTCGACGTTTTAGTGACCCATGCACCGGCAAAAGGGCTCGGCGACGGCGCCTCTCTGACCCACACCGGATTCGACGGTTTTGTCCGGCTTCTGGATCGGTATTCTCCGCGTTTCTTTGTTCACGGACATGTCCATCTCAATTATGGAGGAAATGCATCTAGGATTCGTCAGTATAAAAATACAACTATTATCAATGCCTATGAGCGGTACGTTTTTGATATTGAAACATGTTCAATCCCGGAAAACAGCTCAGACTGCCGCTCTTTATCCGCGAAAGATAATCAAATCTGACAGCTGCCGATAAAATTCCCCGGAAATTCTGTTTTTCAGAGCTTTCCGGGGATACAGCTGCCTGAAATATACAGGAGGAATTTATAATGAAAATTTACGAACTCTTTTTCAGCCCTACGGGCGGAACAAAAAAAGCAGCCGATATTCTGGCACACAGCCTCGCTGATGAGATTGTAACCATTGATTTGACAGACAGCAATACAGATTTTCACAATGTATCACTGTCTGAGGAGGATGTTGCCCTGATTGCTGTTCCGTCTTATGCCGGACGTGTTCCCGCTCCCGCAGCCAGCCGTCTGGCCGCAGTCAACGGAGGTGGCGCCCGTGCCGTGTTAATCTGTGTATATGGAAACCGCGCCTATGAGGATACTCTTGCAGAAATGGAGGACATAGCTACCCAGTCCGGATTCAGAATTATTTCGGCCGTCGCCGCCATCGCAGAGCATTCCATTGCCCGGCAGTTTGCCGCAGGCCGCCCGGATGCGGATGATCAGAAAGTTCTCTCGGAATTTGCCTCACAGATCCGGAAGAAAATTGCTGACGGAAATCCGGAAAAACCGGACATTCCCGGAAACCGTCCCTATAAAAAAGGCAGTGCCATTCCCATGATTCCACGGCCAACGGAAAAATGTGTAAAATGCGGCCTGTGTGCAAAAGAATGCCCTGTTCAGGCAATAGACGCCAAGAACCCTGATATAGTACAGGAAAATACATGTATTTCATGCATGCGCTGCGTTTCTGTCTGTCCGCATGATGCCCGCAAGATAGATGATATGATGATGAACACTATCAATGAAATGCTGAAAAAAGTGTGTACACAGAGAAAAGAGTGTGAACTGTATCTTTAAAAATCTTCAATCCTTAGACAGCATATACATACAATAAGAGACATTTCGTTGACTCAGTTCTTATCTCTCATATTCAAGAAAAGAATAGATTTTGAAAAGCCGCACCAAAAACGTAAACCCCGGGAAATTCCTTTATTTAAAAGGATTTCCCGGGGGTTAACAGCTTATAATAGGTTATGCACTGTAGAAACTTACATACCCATCTGCTTTGCTACTTCCTCAGCAAAGTTTTCTTCTTTCTTCTCAAGGCCTTCGCCTGTCTCAAAACGTACGAATTTCTTGATTGTAACCTTTGCGCCGTTTGCCTTTGCAACATCAGCTACATACTGAGCTACGCTCTGCTTTCCATCCTCAGCCTTAACATATACCTGATCCAGAAGGCAGATTTCCTTGAGCTCTTTCTTGATACGGCCCATAACCATTCCGTTGATAATCTTGTCATTTGCATCCGGTTTCTCGTTCTTTGCAGCTGCAGTAAGGATTTCTTTCTCCTTCTCAATATAATCTGCATCTACTTCATTTTCGCTGGTATAAAGCGGTTTCAGAGCGGCAGCCTGCATTGCCACATTCTTTGCCATCTCCTTGATCGCATCATTGACAACATCAGTCTCAACATCCACAAGAACGCCAATCTTGCCGCCTGCATGAATATAGGATGCCACGAAACCATTTGCTTCCTCTACCTGCTGGAATCTGCGGATCTTCATATTCTCGCCGATAATGGAAATCTGGGAAGAAAGTGCTTCTGCAACTGTCAGGGACGGATCCTTCTCCCATTTCTCTGCAAGGAATGCATCAATATCTGCTGCAGCTGTATTGAGAGCCTGAGCTGCAACATCTGCTACATAGTTCTGGAATTTCTCATTCTTTGCCACGAAGTCAGTCTCTGCATTTACCTCAACAACAACTGCCTTCTTCTCGTCATCAGAGAGCTTTGTCATAACAATTCCCTCTGCAGCAATACGTCCGGCCTTCTTTGCTGCACCGGCAAGTCCTTTTTCTCTCAGGAACTCAACTGCCTTATCCATATCACCGTCTGTAGCTGCAAGAGCCTTCTTGCAATCCATCATTCCGGCGCCTGTCATTTCACGTAATTCTTTTACCATTGCGGCTGTAACTGCTGCCATTTTAATTCCCTCCGTGTCCTATCTATTCCATTTAACTATCGATTGAAACTTTCACTTCCGGCTCAGAGATTCTCTTATGCCTCTACTGCTTCCTCAGCTGCATCCTCGCCCTCAAATACGGGAGCCTCTGCCTCGCCCTGTCTTGCCTCCACAACAGCATCTGCCATTCTGGAAACAATCAGCTTAACGGCACGGATCGCATCATCGTTACCCGGAATCACGTAATCCAGCTCCTCCGGATCGCAGTTTGTATCAATAATACCGATCAGCGGAATGCCAAGAGTATGAGCCTCCTGTACACAGATTCTCTCCTTCTTGGGATCTACAACAAAAATAGCATCCGGGATCTTCTTCATCTCTTTGATACCGCCCAGATTCTTCTCCAGCTTCTCCCACTCTTTCTTAAGAGCAATAACTTCCTTCTTCGGAAGAACATCAAATGTTCCATCCTCTGCCATCGTCTCAATCTCTTTTAATCTTGCAACACGGCTCTGGATTGTCTTGAAGTTGGTAAGCATACCGCCCAGCCATCTCTCATTTACATAGAACATTCCACATCTCTCAGCCTCGGTCTTGATTGCATCCTGAGCCTGTTTCTTTGTTCCTACGAACAGAATTGTACCGCCGTCAGCTGCAATATCAGCGATAGCTTTATAAGCCTCGTCTACCTTGCCTACTGACTTCTGCAGATCGATAATGTGAATACCATTTCTCTCTGTGTAAATGTAGGGAGCCATTTTAGGGTTCCATCTTCTTGTCTGATGGCCAAAATGCACACCAGCTTCCAGTAACTGCTTCATTGAAATAACGCTCATGTTTCTTTCCTCCATTTGGTTTTTCTTCCGCCGTCATCTCCTGCTTCCGCGGGGACCTGAAAATACTTCCTTTTATTTTTCAGGCACCGTCCTGCGTAAATCCGTCCGGCGTGATTTTTAACTTTTATACTATATCACAGGAAGTCCTTTCATGCAAGAGATTTCTTCATGAAAGCTGCTTTTTCCTCAATTTTTATATGCGGCTTTCCAATACAGACATATTTTTTATCTATCCAAAGCATTGGGGTAAATTTCTGCCAGACGATCATCTCCATAATTTTCATCCAGATATCTCTCTATAAAATTATCCGCCTGTTTTCCTTCACTGCGTTCCTTGCTTCGTATCAGGGCCATAGAAGAGACAAGCATATTCGCTGTCATAAACACTACCAGAACCCAGGTCAGAATATATCCCCAAAGCTTCGGTATCCGCTCAATCTGACGCGAAAAAAAGGGATACATTCCTTTAATCCATATAACCGAAACAATTCCCCAGAAAAAACAGTACAGAAGGTTAATTCGTCCCCCCAGGTTAAAAGGAATCGCACTGTAATCCCAGAATACTTTTCCGAAGACAAGCTCTGTCAAAACACTGCATATGTATTCGTAAGCACCTCCCAGAACGGTTCCTATAACAAATATGTGTCGGTCCGGTTTGGTGCGATCCCGGTATAACAGTGCCGTTGCCACCGCAATTGCGAATCCCCAGACTATACTGAAAGGCCCCCATACCAGGCTGCTTCGGCTCATCCACACGCCCGCTGTTATCCGGCAGAAAACCGTTTCTATTCCATCTCCAAGCAGCGCGCCGATAAAAAAGAGCCAGAACAGCTTGTAAAAACCGCACCCTTCAGCAAAGACACCACCTTTTTCTATCTGACTTACGGCATCAAAGATAAGCGGATAGGCTTTTTCCATACGCCGCTCCACATGTGCCTCAATCCAGAGCCCAAACCTGCGGGTTGCAGCCGCAACACGATCATCTATAACTGTTCTGTTTTTCCTCTTTCTAATATGAAATATCGTAGCAGCAGACGCAGATAAATCTATTGCCAGAACAGCAACAGCTCCCCAGATAACAAGCCCGGTAAAAATCCCCGGCAGCAGACGATACAGCCATATAAACAGATGGTTGCTGAAACGAACGGAAAATACCCCTAAAATACCCCACAGCACTGAATATGGCAAACAGATATAGCCGTCAAAATTCCATTTGATTTTAGAATAATCCCACCACTTTTTATAGCTCAGCTTCTCCAGAAGTTTTCCCGTAAACCATTCTATTGCTGTAGCTATAATTGCACTTCCAAGAAATAAAAACAACCAGTCTCCTGAAAGCTCCTGAAGAGTCACAGCCATCATTACTGCAGCAACACCATAAACAGGGCAGAATGGACCTGTTGTAAATCCCGGATTTATAAATCTCTGCCTCCTGACAGTGCCTACCGCCGTTTCCATTATCCATCCCAACAGCGAATAGATTAAAAACAGCCAGAATAATTCTGTTATTGAATACGGCATAACATATCTCCTTTTTCAGCCTTATACTGGTTTATATAACAAAAAAGCGAAAATCTTTTTTAAAGACTTTCGCTATATAAAGAGCGCGAGACGGGACTCGAACCCGCGGCCCCGACCTTGGCAAGGTCGTGCTCCACCAACTGAGCCACTCGCGC